>NZ_CP009122.1:3785813-4087755 GCF_000803645.1 Sphingopyxis fribergensis
AGGCGAAGCGCCTCGTCGAAATCACCTATGAATGCCTGATGCTCGGCATCGAGCAGGCGAAGCCCGGCAACCGAATGGGCGACGTCGCGCACGCGATCCAGACCCACGCCGAGCGGCACCGCTATTCGGTCGTCCGCGATTTCTGTGGCCACGGACTCGGCCAGATGTTCCATGACGCGCCTGAGGTCGTCCACGCCGGGCGACCCGGCACCGGACCCGAGCTGCGCCCCGGCATGTTCTTCACGATCGAGCCGATGATCAACACCGGCAAATATGCGGTGAAGATGCTCGCCGACGGCTGGACCGCGGTCACGCGCGACCGCAGCCTGTCGGCGCAGTTCGAGCACAGCATCGGCATCACCGAAACGGGCTGTGAAATTTTCACCGCGAGCCCCAAGGGGTTGAACGCGCCGCCCTGGAACTAACCTCCTTCTTGATGGGAGAAGGATATGCAGCCTTATCGCGAAGCGATTAGGCGAAGTTGATGAGGGTGATGGCGCGTCCGCGACCGTCTCGGGCCGAACCGCACCCCCCAAGGCTGCGGCTAGCCAGCAAGCTGGATGTCTCGCACCTCCCCCATCGAGCAGGAGAATAAGAGAAGGCCACCCCCTCCACCCCCCATTTTCCTGCTTGCACCCGTCCCCCTTCGCGCGCAGTCTTGACGTTAACGTCAAGCATAGACGAACGGGAGAGCAAGGGATGGCGAAACGGGTCTGGACTGCCGCGCTGCTGGGCGGCGCGGCACTGGCATTGGCTTCATGCAACGCATCGAAGAATGACAGCATCTCGGGCGGCGCGTCGCTCGACGCGGCGGAAAAAGCCAGCGAGACCCTGCTCAAGACCGGCGGCAACGGCGACGATTGGGCCGGCATCGGCTACAGCTATGACGAACAGCGGTTCAGCCCGCTCACCGACATCAACGACCAGAATGTCGGCCAGCTCGGTATCGCCTGGACGGCCGACCTCGACGATGCGCGCGGTCAGGAGGCGACGCCGGTGGTCGTCGACGGCGTGATGTATGTGACGCACGCCTGGTCGAAGGTCAGCGCCTGGGACGCCGCGACCGGCAAGTCCTTGTGGAAATTCGACCCCAAGGTTCCCGGCGAACGTGCCGTCAGCGCCTGCTGCGACGTCGTCAACCGGGGCGTTGCTGTTTGGGGCGATAAGGTCTTCGTCGGCGCACTCGACGGCCGCCTGATCGCGCTCGACAAAAGGACCGGCCAGGAGATCTGGGCGACGCAAACCTTTGACACATCGAAACCCTATACCATCACCGGCGCGCCGCGCGTCGTGAAGGACATGGTGCTGATCGGCAACGGCGGCGCCGAATTCGGGGTGCGCGGCTATGTTACCGCTTACGACGCCGACACCGGCAAGAAGCGCTGGCGCTTCTACACCGCGCCCAATCCGACCAAGGCGAAGGATGGCGCGGCCTCCGACGACATCTTCGCATCGAAAGCCAACGCCACCTGGTCCGACCAGGGCGAGTGGCAGACCTCGGGCGGCGGCGGCACCGTGTGGGACGCGATCGTCTACGACAAGGATCTCGACCAGATCTATCTCGGCGTCGGCAACGGCAATCCGTGGAACCACGGCACGCGCTCGAACGGCGAAGGCGACAACTGGTTCCTCTCTTCAGTCGTCGCGCTCGACGCCATGACGGGCAAGTACAAGTGGCACTATCAGGAGACGCCGGGCGAGACGTGGGACTATACCGCGACCCAGCCGATCATCCTCGCCGAGCAGGCGGTGAACGGCACGCCGACCAAGGTGCTGTACCACGCGCCGAAAAACGGCTTCTTCTTCACCATCGACCGCAACAACGGCAAGCTGATCGACGCCAAGCCTTTCGTCGACGGGATCAACTGGGCCACCGGCTACGACATGGCGACGGGCCGCCCGATCGAGACGCCTGAATCGCGCTTCTACAAGACCGGCAAGCCGTTCATCGCGATCCCCGGCGCGCTCGGCGCGCATAATTGGCACCCGATGAGCTACAATCCCGCAACCGGCCTCGTCTATATTCCGGCGCAGCAGATCCCGCAGGGCTATCTCGCCGACATGACCGAACTCGACAAGCGCAAGGTCGTCGGCTTCAACATCGGCGCGTCGCTCACCGCAACGATGCTGCCCGACGACAAGGCGGCGTATCGCGCCGCGGTCGCCGCGACCACCGGCCGCCTCGTCGCCTTCGATCCGCGCACCGGCAAGGTCGCCTGGGCGGTCGACCATCCCGCGGCATGGAACGGCGGCACGATGACCACCGCGGGCAACCTCGTCTTCCAGGGCACCAGCCTCGGCCGCTTCCGCGCCTATGCCGCCGACACGGGCAAGCAGTTGCTCGACCTCGACATGCAGTCGGGGATCGTCAGCGCGCCCTCGACCTTCCGCGTCGGCGGCGTCCAGTACATCGCCTTCCAGACGAGCAAGGGCGGCGCCTTCCCGCTCGTCGCGGGTGTCGCGGGCGGCGCAACGCGCAAGATCCCGAACATCCCGCGCCTGATCGTGCTCAAGATCGGCGGCACGATGAAGCTCCCCGCCCCGCCGCCGACGACGACTCTCGCGTGGAACCCGCCGCCGATGACCGCATCGCCGGCACAGGTCGCCGCGGGCAAGGCGCATTTCGGGCGCTATTGCATCGTCTGCCACGGCGACAGCGCGATCGGCAACGGCTTCACCCCCGACCTCCGCGTCTCGGGCACGCTCGCCAATGCCGATGCGTGGAAGGGCGTGGTGATCGGCGGCGCGCTGAAAGACCGCGGCATGGTGAGCTTCGCGAACGTACTCACCCCCGCCGATGCCGAGGCGATTCGCGCCTATGTCATCGAGCGGTCGAACTGGACTAAAGCCAATCTGGCGGACTCAGCGGCGCCGATGGGGCGCTGATATCCCGATCCTCCCTGTGGCCGCAGGCCATGGGGAGGATCAATCGAGGCCTGCTGCCGCTTTTTTAGGCACCGCAACCGCCGCTTTGCTCACCCCTTAAGCACCGCCGCAAATTCGTTTCAAATTTCTTACCAAAACCCCGCGATTCGCCAATTGGCACGGCTTTTGATTGGTGCAAGATGGCGGGACATCGCACCGACTCGACGGCAGACCGGACCAGGCACGCCTGATCCGGCTTGACGCGCAAGGAGCGGCGGCCAGCCCAAAGGGGGACGAAAAGCGTGAAGAAGATTGAGGCGATCATCAAGCCGTTCAAGCTCGACGAAGTGAAGGAAGCGCTGCACGAAGTCGGTGTCAGCGGCATCACTGTCACTGAAGCCAAGGGTTTCGGCCGGCAAAAGGGCCACACCGAACTGTATCGCGGCGCCGAATATGTCGTCGACTTTCTGCCCAAGGTGAAGCTGGAGGTCATCGTCGAGGACTCGATGGCCGAACGCGTCGTGGAGGCGATCGCCGCCGCTGCGCAGACCGGCCGCATCGGCGACGGCAAGATCTTCGTCATTCCGGTCGAGACCGCACTTCGCATCCGCACCGGCGAACGCAACGAGGACGCGCTTTAATCATTCGCATTATTCGAAAACCCGACAATCCCCGGCACGCCGGACCATTTCGCAAGAAGGAAGCATAGACCATGGCTACGAAGCCCAAGGATATCATCGCGCGGATCAAGGAAAACGACATCGAGTGGGTCGACCTGCGCTTCACCGACCCCAAGGGCAAGTGGCAGCATCTGACCATGGTCGCCTCGGTCCTCGGCGAGGACGAACTCGAAGACGGCCTGATGTTCGATGGTTCGTCGATCGAAGGCTGGAAGGCGATCAACGAGTCCGACATGATCCTGAAGCCCGACCTCGACGCCGTCTATGACGATCCCTTCTCGGCGACGCCGATGCTCGTGATCTTCTGCGACATCGTCGAACCGTCGACCGGCGAAGGCTATGCCCGCGACCCGCGCACGACGGCCAAGCGCGCCGAGGCCTATGTTGCCTCGACCGGCATCGGCGACACCGTCTATGTCGGCCCCGAAGCCGAATTCTTCATGTTCGACGACGTCCGTTTCGAAACCGGCTACAACAAGTCGGGCTTCGAGATCGACGATATCGAGCTGCCGACGAACACCGGCCGCGCTTACGAAGGCGGCAACCTCGGCCACCGTCCGCGCGCCAAGGGCGGCTATTTCCCCGTCGCCCCGGTCGACAGCGCCGTCGACATCCGCGCCGAAATGGTCTCGACGATGCTCGAACTCGGCCTGCCGTGCGACAAGCATCACCACGAAGTCGCCGCGGCGCAGCACGAACTCGGCCTGACGTTCGGCACGCTGACCGAAACCGCCGACCGCATGCAGATCTATAAATATGTCGTGCACCAGGTCGCGCACGCTTACGGCAAGACCGCAACCTTCATGCCGAAGCCGATCAAGGACGACAATGGCAGCGGCATGCACACCCACATCTCGATCTGGGAAAAGGGCAAGCCGCTCTTCGCAGGCAATGGCTATGCCGGCCTTTCGGACATGTGCCTCTATTTCATCGGCGGTGTGGTCAAACATGCCAAGGCGCTCAACGCCTTCACCAACCCGACGACGAACAGCTACAAGCGCCTCGTCCCGGGCTTCGAAGCGCCGGTGCTGCTCGCTTATTCGAGCCGCAACCGCTCGGCCTCGTGCCGCATCCCTTATGGTGCGGGCGCCAAGTCGAAGCGCGTCGAATTCCGCTTCCCCGACGCGATGGCGAACCCCTATCTTTGCTATTCGGCGCTGCTGATGGCGGGCCTCGACGGCATCCAGAACAAGATCCACCCGGGCGACCCGATGGACAAGAACCTCTACGACCTGCCGCCCGAGGAACTGAGCGAAGTCCCGACCGTCTGCGCATCCCTGCGCGAAGCGCTCGACAGCCTGATGGCCGATCACGACTTCCTGCTGAAGGGCGACGTGTTCTCGAAGGACCAGATCGAAGCCTATGTCGAGCTGAAGTGGGACGAAGTCTATCGCTTCGAACAGACCCCGAGCCCGGTCGAATTCGACATGTACTACAGCGCCTGATCCCAGCGGTCAGTTACGCCAAGGGAGGGCGTCCGGTTCGGGGGAACCGGGCGCCCTTTCCCTTGGTCGCGACAAGCTCGACGATTTTGAAGAGGTCGGGGAACCCATTTTAGGCGGCGCCGCCACGCATTGTGGTAAACCGGCGGGGTTGCGATCCTTCGGAGCGGGTGGCAGGTTGGCTTCGGGTGGGTTCGATCGCGAAAGGCTGTTTGCCCATGCGGATGCGCGTATTTGTCGCCCTCACCCCCCTGATCATGGCTTCGTGCGGCGGCGGAGGGGATAGCGGTGGTAGCACCCCACCCACGGCGAACGCCCCGCCGACCTTCACTTCGCTGCAGACCGCCAGCGTCGCGGAAAACACGGCCGGCGCCTATCACGCAACCGCGAACGATCCCAATGGCGACGCGCTGACTTTTGCCATCGACGGCGGCGCCGACGCGGCACTGTTTTCGATCACGACCGCCGGGGCGCTGCGTTTCAATGCCGCGCCCGATTACGACCTGCCCGGCGATGCGAATGGCGACAATGTCTATTCCGTCCAGCTGCGCGTCAGCGATGCCAGCGCCAGCGCGACGCAGGCGGTCAACATCACCGTTACCAACAGCCGCGAAGGCATTTCGGTCGCGCGCGTCGGGACCGGCTTCAGCCAGCCGCTCTACGTCGCGCCGATCCCGGGGAGCAGCAACGTCTATGTCGTCGAAAAGGGCGGCAATGTGTACCGCTTCGATCCCGCGAACGGCAACCGAACGCTCGTCCTCGACATCACAGACATTTCGACAAGCGGCGAGCGCGGGCTGCTTGGGCTCGCCGCCTATCCCGATCACGCGACGACGCAGCGGCTGCTCGCCGTCGCGACCGCCGCCGACGGCACGGTACAGGTGCGCCGCTACACGCTCGGCCAGCCGAACAGTTCGACCGTTTACGACATAGTGCTCAGCGTGCCGCATCCGGGCGCCGACAATCACAATGGCGGCTGGATCGGCTTCGGTCCCGACGGCCTCGTCTATGTCGCGGTGGGCGACGGTGGCGGCGGGGGCGATCCCGGCAACAACGCACAAAACACCAATGTCCGGCTCGGCAAGATATTGCGCCTGTCGATCGGCGCGAACGGCAGCACTTATGCGCCCGCGCCCGGCAACCCCTTCCTGTCGGGCGGCGGCGATCCCTATGTCTTTGCCTATGGGCTGCGCAATCCGTTCCGCGCCTCATTCAACGGCTCAACACTGCTGATCGGCGATGTCGGCCAGTCGGCGGTCGAGGAAATCGACATGGTGACGACGACGCAGCCCGGACTCAATTTCGGGTGGCGCTTTCTTGAAGGCACACAGCCCTTTTCGGGCACCGCGCCAGGCGGCCTCACGCCTCCCGTGACCGAATATTTCCGCGGCAACGGTCCGCGGCAAGGCGCAACGGTCACCGGCGGCTATGTCTATCGCGGTCCGGTCACATCGTTGCAGGGTCAATATGTTTTTGCCGATTTCATCGCCGGAAACGTGTGGACCGTCCCCTTCTCCAGCCTCGCCGCCGGACAAACGCTCCCCTCCTCACGCTTTGCACGGCGAAACGAGGATTTTGCGCCCGACGCCGGGACGATCAGCCAGATCGCCTCGTTCGGCGAAGACAGCGCGGGCAACCTCTTCCTGGTCAGCATCGGCGGCGATATTTTCATGGTGCGCCCGGGCTAACCGCTTGCGGCCTTTGGAAGCGCACGGCACAAGCATGCCCCACAGGAGGCCTTCCCATGAAATCATTGCCCTTTGCCGCTCTCGTCGCCCTTCATCTGACGCTCGCCCCCGCCGCGCAGGCGAAGCTGACGAAGGCCGAAAGCGGCATGGCAAAGACGGTCGAGGCCGAACAGCCGCGTTCGCTCGCGCTGCTCGAAAAGCTCGTCAACCAGAACAGCGGCTCGCTGAATCTGGAGGGTGTCGAGAAGGTCGGACAAATGATGCGCGTCGAACTCGAGCCGCTCGGGTTCAAGGTCGAATGGAAGCCGATGACCGACACCGGCCGCGCGGGCCATTTGATCGCGACGCACACCGGCAAGCCCGATGCCAAGCGCCTGCTTCTCATCGCGCATCTCGACACCGTCTTCGAACCCGATTCGCCCTTTCAGAAATTCACAAGGCTGGGCGATATGGGCGAAGGGCCCGGCGCCGGTGACGACAAGGGCGGCATGGTCGTGATCGTCGCGGCGCTCCGTGCGATGCAGGCGGCGGGGACGCTCAAGGACTCCAATATCGAAATCCATATGACCGGCGACGAGGAGGATTCGGGCAGCCCGATCGAGAAAGCGCGCGCCGACCTGATCGCCGCAGGCAAGCGCAGCGACGTCGCGCTCGATTTCGAAGGACTCGTCCGCGACAATGGCGCCGACATGGGCTCGGTCGCGCGCCGCTCGTCGGACAGCTGGACGGTCACCGCGACCGGCAAGAGCGCGCACAGTTCGGGCGTTTTCAGCGCCGCCGCAGGCGATGGCGCGATCTACGAACTGACGCGCATCATCCATCGCTTCCGCACCGAGCTGCCCGAACCGAACCTGACCTTCAACGTCGGGCTGATCGCTGGCGGACAGCAGGCAGAGCTCGACGCAGGCGGCATCCGCGCGACGGTCAATGGCAAGACCAATATCATCGCGCCGATCGCCATCGCGCGCGGCGACCTCCGCGCGCTGTCGCCCGGACAGATCGAGCGCGTGAAGGCGAAGATGGCGGCAATCGTCGCCGAGCATGCGCCCGGCACCGACGCCAAGATCGCCTTCGATCCCGGCGGCTATCCCTCGATGGCGCCGACCGACGGCAATCGCGCGCTGCTGACCAAATTGAACGGCGTGAACCGCGACCTCGGGCTTGCCGAAATGGCGCCGCTCGATCCGCTGAAGCGCGGTGCGGGCGATATCAGCTTCGTCGCCGCCGACGTCGACGGACTCGCGGGGCTCGGGCCGTACAGCACCGGCGACCATGCGCCGGGCGAAGCGGTCGACATCCCCAGTATCGCGCGCCAGGCTACGCGCGCGGCCATATTGATGTCACGCCTTTCGGCTGAAAAGCGTTAGGCTGCCACCTTTCGCAGTTGGCCTTGCTTGATTCATCCGCCACAGTGATTAGGTAGCAAAGCGAGACGGAAACCACCGCCGATTGGGAGACAGAAGATGAGCGACACCGCAACGCACCTCAAGCAGAACTACATCGGCGGCCAATGGGTCGACAGCAAGGGCGGCAAGCCGCACGACGTCATCAACCCCGCGACCGAAGAGGCCGCCTCGACGATCGTCCTCGGCACCGCCGCCGACGTCGACGATGCCGTCGCCGCGGCGCGCGAAGCCTTGAAGAGCTGGTCGCAGACGACGCGTGAGGAACGCCTCGACCTCCTCAACCGCATCGTCGAGGAATATAAGAAGCGTGCCCCCGACCTTGCCAAGTCGATGGCATCGGAAATGGGCGCCCCCGTCAGCTTCGCGGGCACGGCGCAGGTTGGCGCGGGCATCGGCGGCTTCCTCGGCACGATCGCCGCACTCAAGGATTTCGCCTTCACCGAAAAATATGCCGCGGGCGTCATCGCCTATGAACCCATCGGCGTCGTCGGCATGATCACGCCGTGGAACTGGCCGCTGAACCAGATCGCGCTGAAGGTCGCCCCCGCGCTCGCTGGCGGCAACACGATGGTGCTGAAGCCCTCCGAAGAATGCCCCGGCAACGCGACGATCTTTGCCGAGATTCTCGACGCGGCGGGCGTGCCGCCGGGCGTCTTCAACCTCGTCCAGGGCGACGGCCCGACCGTCGGCAACGCGATCAGCGCACACCCTGGCATCGAAATGGTGAGCTTCACCGGCTCGACCCGCGCCGGCATCCTCGTCGCCAAGGCGGCCGCCGACACCGTCAAGCGCGTCCATCAGGAACTCGGCGGCAAGTCGCCGAACATCGTCCTTCCCGACGCCGATTTCGCCGCCGTGCTGCCCCCGACGGTGCAGGGCGTGCTCGTCAACACCGGCCAGAGCTGCATCGCGCCGACGCGCATCCTCGTCCAGAAGGACCGCGAAGCCGAAGCCGTCGGCGTCATCAAGGCGATGTTCGACGGCACGCAGGTCGGCGACCCGATGAGCGAAGGCGGCCACATCGGCCCCGTCGTCAACAAGGCGCAGTTCGACAAGATCCAGGGGCTGATCCAGTCGGCAATCGACGAAGGCGCGACGCTGGAGACCGGCGGCACCGGTCTGCCGTCGAACGTCAACCGCGGCTATTATATCAAGCCGACGGTTTTTTCGGGCGTCACGCGCGACATGCGGATCGCGAACGAGGAAATCTTTGGCCCCGTCGCGACGATCATGGCCTATGGCGACCTCGACGAAGCCGTCGATATCGCCAACGACACCGAATATGGCCTGTCGGCGGTGATCTCGGGCGATCCCGCCAAGGCGGCCGCCGTCGCACCGAAGCTGCGCGCCGGCATGGTTGCGGTCAATGCCTGGGGCCCCGGCCCCGGAGCGGCGTTCGGCGGCTACAAGGCGTCGGGCAACGGCCGCGAAGGCGGTCTGTTCGGGCTCAAGGATTTCATGGAAGTGAAGTCGATCAGCGGCATTCCGGGCTGAACGTGAAAATCCTCCCTGCGCCGAAGGCATGGGGAGGGGGACCGCTCGCGAAGCGAGTGGTGGAGGGGCCGCAACCTTAGCGCAAATGCCCCTCCGTCAGCGCTTCGCGCTGCCACCTCCCCATCGCTTCGCGACGGGGAGGATCATTCCCCTCCCGCAAGCGGGAGGGGTTTTGCTTTGGGCCGATAGCGATTAAGCGCGTCCCCATGACCATGCGCTCGCCCCTCGCCCCCGCCGCCTTCCCTGCCCTCCCCGAAATCGCCGGGGTCACGCGCCGCGTTGCGCGCGCGCAGTACAAGAATTGGGACCGCTGCGACCTCACCTATGTCGAGCTTGCGCCCGGCACGATGGTCGCGGGCGTGTTCACGCGCAATGTCTGTTGCTCGTCCGAAGTCGAGCTAGGCCGCGAACAGGTCAAGGGCGGCTCGGGCCGCGCGCTGATCGTCAACGCCGGCAACAGCAACGCCTTTACCGGCTATCGCGGGCGCGAGGCAGTCGAACAGATCATGGACCAGGTCGCGGCCCACCTCGGCTGCGCCGCGAACGAAGTCTTCGTCAGCTCGACCGGCGTCATCGGCGTGCCCTTGCCCAAAGACCGGGCGCGCGCCGGAGTCGAGGCCGCGCTGACCGCCGAGCCCTGCTCATGGGAAGCCGCCGCCGAAACGATCGGCACCACCGACACCTTCGCCAAGGGTTCGGCCGCGAGCGCGATCGTCGGCGGCCAGATCGTCCATGTCGCCGGCATCGTCAAGGGATCGGGAATGATCGCCCCCGACATGGCGACGATGCTCGGCTATATCTTCACCGACGCTGCCGTCGCGCCCGCGCTCTTGCAGGATATGCTGAGCGAAGCGACCGGCGGCAGCTTCAACAGCATCACCGTCGACAGCGACACCTCGACCAGCGACACGGTGTTGCTCTTCGCGACGGGGCAAGCAGGCAACGCGGTCCTCAACACCCGCGACGATCCGGGGGCCGACGCGCTTTATGCCGCGATCCGCCAAGTCGCACTCGACCTTGCGCAGCAAGTCGTGCGCGACGGCGAAGGCGCGTCGAAATTCATCGAGATACAGGTGACGGGCGCGGTGAGCGACGACAGCGCCAAGCGCGTCGCGCTCGCAATCGCCAATTCGCCGCTGGTGAAAACCGCGATCGCGGGCGAGGACGCCAATTGGGGCCGTGTCGTGATGGCGGTCGGCAAGGCAGGCGAACCTGCCGACCGCGACAAGCTCGCGATCCGCTTCGGCGACCATTGGGTGGCGAAGGACGGGCTGCCCGTCGACGGCTATGACGAAGCGCCGGTCGCGGCGCATCTGAAGGGTCTGGACATCCGCGTCGGCGCCGACCTGGGGTTGGGCGAAGGCCGCGCGACGGTGTGGACATGCGATCTGACGCACGGTTACATCAGCATTAACGCCGATTATCGGAGCTGATACCGCAATATCGTCACCCCGGACTTGATCCGGGGTCCACAACTCACCTTTGCGCGGTCAGCCTGGATCCCGGATCAAGTCCGGGATGACGAAAAAGGATTAAAGCGCGCCTTCGAGCCAGCCTTTGAGCGCGCTCTTCGGCGCAGCGCCGACCTTGGTGTCGGCGATCTCGCCATTTTTGAACAGGATCATCGTCGGGATGCCGCGAACGCCATATTTGGCGGGAGCGTTCGGATGATCGTCGATGTTCAGCTTTGCGATCACGACCTTTTCACCGAGTTCCTCGGCAATCTCCTCAAGCGACGGGCCGATCATCTTGCACGGGCCGCACCATTCGGCCCAGAAATCGACGAGCACGGGGGTGTCGCTGTCGAGGACGTCGGCCTGGAAGCTGTCGTCGCTGATTGCCTTGGTACCCATATCTTGGACTCCTGAAATATCGTTGCACCCAAATTAGGGTGTCGGTGCCTCCGGCTCAAGGGCTGAACCCGGCAAATTCGCCTTGGTTGCCGTCAAGCCCGGCTTGTGTGCATCGAGCAAGGCGTCGTCGAGGCGGATCAACCGGGCTGCCACAGTATAAAGCAGCGCTGCCTCGACGCGCCGGCCCGGAAAAATCACCGCGAGCGCATCGCGATAGGCCGCCATCTGGCGGAGATAGGCGGGCTGAACGTCGACCGCACTCGCCGGAACATGCCGCCCGGTCTTGTAATCGACAACGGTCACCGCCTGATCGGTAATGAGGAGCCGGTCAACGATCCCCGCTACGACGACGCCGTTGACCACAGCCGACAATGGCACCTCGGCGAGCGACCCCGGTCCGAACAGCGCCGCATGCGAGGGGTCCTCCAGAACGCCGATCACCTCGTCGACCATTTTCGCGCGCGCACTTTCATCAAGCGCGGCCGCCTGCGTCGTCAGCCAATGCGCGGCCGCGATGCGCCGCCGTGCGGGCGCCACCGGCGGCAATCGCTCGAACAGCGCATGGAGCAGCAGCCCGCGCTCGACCGCCACCACGCCGTCGCCACCCTGCGGCGGCGATGCGACATCGTCGTCACCCAGCGCCGACGGCGCCAGCGGGCGCGGCGGGCGCGCCTCTTCGGGGGCAGGTTTCAGCGCCCAGTCGGGAATTGCAATCGCCGGCACGGCCACCGCCGGCTTGTCGCGCTGCCGCGCCCATGCCTTGGCATTCACCGCATGAACGCGCTTCTGTCCCCAACGCGGCCCGGCGTCCTGCCAGCCCAGCCCCATGCCCTCCATCACCCCGTCGACCGCCGCGTGCCAGCAGAGCTCGGGCAGCGAGCGATCTTCCTTCTTGGTGATCCCGGTGACGATCAGCAGTTCCTCGGCGCGCGTCATCGCGACGTAGAGCAGCCGCCAATGCTCCTCGATCTCGGCGCGCGCCTTGGCGTCATGCGCCTCGGCAATCCGCCCATGCCGCTCCTCTTTCGGCAGCCCGAACACCGGCAGCCTGTCCCAACCCTCCAGCGAGACGTCGAACCCGCGCTGGCGCTGCACCGGGTCGTCGGTCGCATCGGCAAGGATGACGATCGGCGCCTGCAAGCCTTTGGACCCATGCACCGTCATCACGCGCACGACATTGCTGCGCGCTTCGGTCTGACGTTTGATGTCGGCGCTGCTCGCCTCGACCTCGCTCAGGAAGGCGAGCAGCGAGGGCGTGTGCAACCGCTCGAACGCGAGCGCTTGGTTCAGCAGCTCGTCTATCGGGTCGCGCGCCTCGCGCCCCAGCCGCGCATAGAGCCGCCGCCGTCCCTGCACCGGACCCGACAGCACGCGGTCGAGGAAGCGATAGGGCGTCGTGAAATCGGCCATGCCAAGCAGCCCGCGCAGCGCCATCATCGTCTCCGCCGACACCTCGCCTTCACGCGCGCGGAGTTGCTCCCACAAGGCGCGTTTGCCGCGCCCATGCGCGAAACCGAACAGATCGTCCTGCGACCAGCCGATCAGCGGCGACACGAGCAGCGCGGCGAGGTTGAGATCGTCGAGCGGCTGGATCGCAAAGCGCATCGCCGCCAGCAAATCCTGCACCCCCAGCGGCTGCGTCAGCGCAAAGCGGTCGACACCCGCGACGGGCACGCCCAGCGATTGCAACCGCGCAACGATCCGCGCCGCGAGGTCGCGGCGGCGGCGGACGAGGATCAATATATCGCCCGGCGCGACGCTGCGCCCGTCCTTGCCATGTTCGATCCAGTCGCGGACCTCGTCGGCGATCGCGCGCGACAGACGCAGGCTCGCGGGGTCGCTCGCGGGGGCGAGCGGATCGCCGCCCTCGCTCGCATCCTCGTCGCCGGCCTCCTCATCGCCGGCCTCGGCGGCAAGCGCCTTGCCCACGGGCAACGGCTGCCACAGTTCGACACGCCCCGGATGCTCGCTGCGGAAGGGCAAATGCGGCGGCTCATCGCTCGCCAGCCCCATCAGCTCGGCGCCGCCGCTTCCGACCCATTCATCGACTACGTCGAGCACCGCGGGGCTCGACCGATAATTGGTGACCAGATCGACCTGCGCGAACGGCTGGCCACCGCCCTCGGCCCATTCGCCGAACCGGATGCGCGCCGCCTCGAACGCCGCGGGCTCGGTGCCCTGAAAGCCGAAGATCGCCTGCTTGCGGTCGCCAACGGTGAACATCGTGCGGATCCGCTCGTCCTTCGCGCCCGTGCCGGCGAAAAACTCCTCGGCAAGCGCGGCGACGATCGCCCATTGGCGCGTGTTGGTGTCCTGCGCCTCGTCGACCAAAATATGGTCGGTGCGCTGGTCGAGCTTGAAGCGCACCCATTCGCCGAACTGGCCGAGCCGCAGCAACGACCCCGCAATCGCGATCAGATCGTCGAAATCGGCCAGCCCGCCCTCGCGCTTCGCCAGTGCATAGGCCTCGGCAAAGCGGCTCCCCAAATCCCACGCAGCGGCCAGATCGTCGGCGACCTGCATCGCCCGCATCGTCGCCATCAGCTCGCCAATCGCCGCCGCGACGCATTCGGCCGAGCCAAGGCAGTCGCCCATCTGCTTGCCGGGGGTCAGGTAATGTGCGGCGATGTCGCCATCCTTTTTGACGATCGCGCCCAGCACATCGCCCAGCATCGTGGCGCGCGCGGCTGGGTCGGCGGCGAGCCACGCCGCCATCGTCCCGGCGCGTGCGACACCCGTCGCGCTGCCCCAGGTGCGCCCGACGGTGGCAATCGCGGAAATATCGGCATCGGCAATCGCACCCGCGCCAAGGCGCGTGACGAGCCATGCCTCTGCATCGCCATCGGGCAGCCCCAGCGCCGCGCGCAGATCATGCCCGCGCGGCGGCAATATCCGCGTCTGGAACGGCGCGGCAAAGGCGTGGGCGCAGCGCACGAGAAACGTCATCGCGGCGTCCTGCCCCATCCGCCGCGACAGCATCGCCGCATGGCGGCGCATCGCATCGCCCTCGATGCCCAGTTCCGAAAGCAGCTTGCCCATCACCTGCCGCTGCAAATCGGCCGCCTCGCCCTCTTCGAGCGCCCGGAACCCCGGCATGATCTTCGCCTCGAGCGGAAAGCTCGCAAGCAAGGTCTGACAGAAACTGTGGATCGTCTGCACGCGGATCGCCCCCGGTGCGCTGTCGATCACCGTTGCGAACAGCGACCGCGCGCGGTCGAGAATGCCCGGCTGCTGCCAGTCGGCGCCCAAAGCGCGCAGGTCGAGCCGCAAATCGCCATCGTCCATCCGCACCCACAGCGCCAGCCGCTCGTGAATGCGGTGCGCCATTTCGGCGGCGCCCGCCTTGGTAAAGGTGATGCACAGGATCGCATCGGGCGCGACCCCCGCGAGCATCAGCCGCAGCACGCGCGCCGACAATACCTGCGTCTTGCCCGTCCCCGCCGACGCGCCGAGCCAGACATGGTCGCCCGGCTCCGCCGCCGCCTGCTGGCCGGGATCAAGGTCATGGAGCCGCGTCATGGCGCATCGCCCCCGCGCCCGAACCATTCGTCGCGGCGCATCAGCTGGTCGTAATCGGTAAAGCGCTTGGCATTGTCGCCCGGCGCAAACACGCCGTCGCCCAGCAGATAGGCGGCGGTCAATTCGGCAAACGCATCATAAGCGCGCGCAACTGCCTCCTCGGCGGTCTTGAGCTTGCGCCGGCTCCCATGCGTCGGCGCGATGCTGCCGTCGATGCCCTTGGCGCGGTCGGCCTTGAGGCTCCAATATTCGAGTGCATTGATCGGTCCGGCCGCCACGCCGTCGACCTTCCCCATTTCGGCGAGCAGCCCGAGCAGCCCCAATTGATTGTCGAGCCCGTCGAACGCCGCGCTCCCGCTCGGCGTCGCGCCGGTCTTGTAATCGACGATCGCGAGGCTTCCGTCGGCCAGCCGGTCGATCCGGTCGGCCTTGCCCGTCAGACGAATGCCATCAAGTTCATGCACGCCCGTCACCTCAGTCGCGACCGGCTCGCGACCGTCGGCGCGCGCCGCCCACACGCGCTCGGCGGCCCAGCGCAATGCGGGCTCGATCCGCGGGAACCAGAAAGCGCGCGCGAGCGCATCGAGCGCCGGATCATCGAGCAGGCGGGCGAGTTCGGCCTCCAGCGCTTCGGGCGTCGCCCCGGCGCGCTGCCAATCCTCCAGAAACGCATGGACGCGCGTGCCGAGCCAGCGCGGATCGGGCCCGGCGCGCAGCGGATCGAGCACCGAAAGCCGCAGGATGCGCCCGGCATAAAAAGCGTATGGATCCTTCGCGAGCAGGTCGACGCCGGTCACGCTGATCTGCCCCGGCCGCGCGTCGGCGGGCGGCTGCGGCTGCGGCATAAGCGCGGGCGCGATCGGCCCCGGCGGCACGTCGAGCGCCGCCGCCAGCGCCGCCACGCTCTTGCTACCCACGCGCGCCTCGGGCAAGTCGCCCGCGAGCGCGGCGAGCCGCAACCAGAAGCGCGACGCGACCGCCGGATCGCCGCCGCTGCGCATCGCGCGCGTCACCACCACCTCGCGCGCCGCGAACGCCCCCGCGAAGTCATGCGCCGCCGCGCCCTGCTGGCGTTCAGGCGCGGCGAGCCCGAGCATCCGGCGGATGCCCGGCGCAAGCCAGGGGTCGGGGCTCTGCTGTTGCGGCCAGCGGCCCTCGTCGAGCCCACCGAGAATCATCACATCGGCGCGCTGCAACCGCGCTTCGAGCAAGCCCCAGATGAACAGCCGCGGGTGCCCGCCATAGGGCGGCCGTACGCTCTCGCCCGACAACAGGTCGGTCAGCATCGCCGGGAAGTCGGCGGGCGCGACGAGCGCGGGCCCCTCGCCCTTCGCGAGCGACCAGCGGTCGAAAATCTCGGACAGCGCGCGCCCGGCATGGCCGGTCCACGCGCCCTCGCCGGTCAACCAGCCGAGCGCCGCCTGCAAAGCACCGAGCAGGACCGACGGCGGCGCGGGCGCGCCCGCCGCGAAAGGAGCCAGCGCCGCGCCCAGCCCCGCCGCAACATCGGCCCACCAATCGCCGATCAGCGTCGCCGCACCATGGCCGCGCGCCTTCGCATCGGCCGCGCGTTCGGCGATCCGCATCGTCACCCCATCCCAACCCGGCACCAGCCCCGGCCCGCGCAGCACAAGGTCGAGCCGCCGCACCTGATCGAGCCAGCCGAGCCGCCCCTCGCCCGCGCGCACCAGCGGATGCCCGAGCAGCGCCACGAGCCGCACCGGATCGAACGCCGCCGCAAATTCCGCCAGCGCGAGCAGCAGCGCGCCCGGCGGCGTCTGCCCCAGCGGCTGCCCCGCGCTGTCGTCGACCGCTATGTCCCAGCGCGCGAGCGCGGCCGCGACGCGCGCCGCCAGCGCACGATCGGGGGTGACCAGCGCGACGGTGCGTGCCGGCGTTTCGAGCGCGTGGCGCATCATCAGCGCGATCCCCTGCGCCTCCTGCCCGTCGTCGCCGAACACCGCGGCGCTGACCCCGGCGATGCCGGGCCTCAGATCGCCCGCCTGCTGCCAGCGCGCGGTATAAGCGGCGGGCGCGAAGAGCAGCGAAGTGAAGGGCGCGCGCGCATCGGGGCCGTCGAAGGGCGAGGTCGCGTCCCACGACTGCACTTCGCCCCGCGACACACCCATGCGCCCGAGCAGCAGCTTCAGATGATATTGCGGGTGCGTCTCGAGCGGGCGTTCATGGGACTTCTCGGGGTCGGCTTTCACCGGCCCGAGCGCATCCCACTCCTCGCCCGCCATATCGAGGTCGAGCCCCGGCAGCACGACCATGCCCTCGGCCAGATCGGCGACGGTGCGCAGCAGCCGCGCGATCGCGGGCGCCGCCGTCGTCACGCCCGCCGCCACCACGAAGCGCGCCGGCGGCGCGACGCGCCATCCCCTGCTCACGCGCGCGAGCAGGTGATTGCGGCGATCGGCACGGTCGATATGCCCCGTCGCGGCGAGCAGCCCCGGCCATTGGTCGACGAGCAGCGACAGCCGCCGCCACGACGCCTGCCAATGCCCGGCAAGGTCGCCGAGCGCGCTTTCGATATCGGCGAGCCGCGCGGGCGCGACCTCCTCATAATGCAGTTGATCGATCACGCGCCCCAGCCCCTCGGCAAGCTGGAATGCCGCCGCGCCGGTGATCGGCTCTTCGCCCGCCGGATTATGTTTCTCGATCAGGCCGGCGAGCATCAGCCGCCGTTTCAGCGCGTCGATCGCGGGCGGGATTGCATCGCTCTCGTCGATCGGGTCGAGCGCGAGCGCGACGCTTTCGTCAAGATCGGCGTCGCCGATCACCGCGAGCCGCGGCATCAGCAGCCCGGAGCCGCCAGCGCGCACGAACGCCGCGTGCACGGCGCTTCGCGCGCGATTGCTCGGCAGCACGATCAGGCCCTGCGCCAGCCCCAGCGCGCCGTCGGCGTAGCGCGCGATCAACCCGGCGGCGAGCGCGTCGGCAAAGGCCCGCTGGACGGGGATGGAGTAAATGGTGGGTTTGTCGTCAGCCATCCGTCAAAGCGGCTTCGGTCGGCGCGATGCTCGCCGGGGTGCCGACATCGAACCACTGCCCCATGTGCGACAGGCCATAAAGCCGCCCTGCCGCGATCGCGCGTTCCCACAGGATGTTGGTCGAAAACGCCCCTTCGGGTGCACCGTCGAGAAAGCGCCGCGAGATGAGCTGGATGCCCGTATAGACAAAGGGTGCGATATGCCCCGGCTTGCGCCGCGACAGCCGCCCCGCCGGGTCCATGTGGAAATCGCCGCGCCCGCCATGCCCGGTCGCGCTCGCCTGCCGGATCACCAGTAGCAGCGCATCCATCTTTGCGCCGTCCCAATGGCGCGCGAGATGGCGGATGCTGTCCTGCGGTCCGTCGGTCCAGATATTGTCACTGTTGACGATCAGGATCGGGTCGCCGCGAAGCTGCGGCAGCGCCTTGACCATCCCGCCGCCCGTTTCGAGCAGCAGGTCGCGCTCGTCCGAAATCGCGATCGTGAACTCGCGCTTTTGCGCCGCGAGATGCGCTTCGAGCGCATCGGCGAGATAATGGACGTTGACGACGACATGCTCGACACCCGCCGCCTCGATACGGTCGAGGCTATGGTCGATCAGCGCCTTGCCCGCGACACGCACCAGCGGTTTCGGCCGGGTGGCAGTAAGAGGACGCATGCGCTTTCCCAGCCCCGCCGCCATCACCATCGCGCTTTCGATCTTCACGCTCACAACCAAGCCTCCGCCCGTTTCGAAGCGGGGACATTGGCGTCGAACCATTGCCGAACGGGGACAAGCGACGGATGCGCCAGATCGCGCTCGAGCAGCCCCCACATGCGCGGCTGGAAACTTTTGTAATGCGGCTTGTTGTCGCGTTTCCACAGCCGGACGAAGACGCCGAGGATGCGCGTGTTGCGCTGCGCCGCGAGCGCCCAATAGGCCGCCTCGATATCCTGCCCGGTCGCCGCCTGATAGCGCGCGAGCATCGCGGTCTCGACCGCCGGACTGACATCGCGCCGCGCATCTTCGAGCACCGAGGCGAGATCATAGGCCGGATGGCCGACGCGCGCATCCTGGAAATCAAGCAGCCCATAATGGCCGATGCCGTCCCTGCCCGGCACCAGCATGATATTTTCGGCATGATAGTCGCGCAGCACCGTGACGCGCGGCAGGCCGTCCTGCTCGACGGGCGTCAGCACCTCGGCCCACGCGGCGCGAAACGCCTCACGATCGACCGCGATGTCGAAGGCTGGGCAATACCAGTCGCTGAACAGCTCCACCTCGCCCAGCCATTGATCGAGCCCGTGCGCGGGCAGCCCGTCCATCGGGGGCCGCGCGTGCAGGTGGACGAGCAGGTCGGTCACCCCCGCATAATAGTCGGCCTCGGTATGCGGCGCCTCGTCGACCGTTTCGCGCAGCCGCACATCGCCGAAATCGTCGATCAGCAGCAGGCCCTGCTTCAGATCGCGCGCGATGATCGTCGGCGCGGTCAGCCCCTGTTCGCAGAGGAATTCGGCGACCGCGATGAACGGCCGCGGATCCTCGTGCGGCGGCGGCGCGTCCATCAGCACCGCCTGCCGGTCGCCATCGACGATGCGAAAGTAACGGCGGAACGACGCATCGCCGGCAAGCGGCAAAATCCGGGCATCGCCCCAGCCATGCGCGGCAAGAAAGGCGGGCGCATGGGGGGGCGGTATCATCAAAGCGGCCATCTTGCTCCCCAAGCGGGCGGCACCACCGCTGTCAAGACGCGCGCGTCGCCGTCGCCCGAAATCGCGAGCAACAATGCTTCGGGCCATCCCCCCTCGCCAAGCCGTTCGGGCCACTCGATCAGCAGCGCGCCGTCGTAAAGATAATCGTCGAGCCCGAGTTCGATCAGCTCGCGCTCATCCTCGATCCGATAGAGATCGACATGCGCGATGGGAAGGTCGACTTCGGGCGGCGCATAGGGCTGGACGATCGCAAAGGTCGGGCTCGGCGCCTCGCCCGCGAGCCCGCGCGCCTTCAGCATCGCGCGCGCCAGCGTCGTCTTGCCCGCGCCCAGGTCGCCGGACAACGCGACGACATCGCCCGCCATCAACGCGCCGCCGATCGCCGCGCCGATCCGCGCGGCGTCGTCGAGGGTGTAGTCGAAACGGTAATTCATGCGCCCCGCGGCAAGCTGATCCGCACGAGCGTGCCCTGCCCCTGCTCGCTCACGACTTCCATCGTGCCGCCGTGCGCCGCGACCAGCTGGCGCGCCAGCGCGAGACCGATGCCGCCCGACGCCGTTCCCGCCTGCTCGCCCTTGGTGACCGCCGCGACCGCCTCGGGCATGCCGGGGCCATTGTCCGACACGATGATGTCGACCCCGCGTGCGTCGCCATCGGCATGGAGCAGCACGCGCCCGCCGGTCTTGCGCGCCGGAACGGTATAGCGGACCGCATTGTCGAGCAGCCCCGCGACCAGCCGCGACAACCGCGGCGCATCGCCCTCGATGCTGCCAAGGTCAGACGACAGATTGCCGACGAGTTCGATCTTTTCGGCTTTGGCCAGGATTTTGGCGTCGGCGAGCGCGCCTTCGAGCAACGTGCGGACATCGACCGGCGCGCGCTCGATCGCGAGCGTCCCCGCCTCGCCTTGCGCAAGGTCTAGGACATTGTCGATCTGGCGCCCGAGGACACCGACCGAATCCATGATTGCGTCGATATAGGCGCGCTGCTGGTCGCCGAGTTTCCCGGCATAGCCCGCCTGCAACATCTCGCCGAACCCGCCGATCGAGGTCAGCGGGGTGCGCAGTTCATAGCTCATCCGCGACAGGAAGGCGGTCTTGACCTGATCGGCCGCCTCCAGCGCCTCGTTGCGCTCGCGCAGCGCCCCCTCCATCTTCCGGCTCGGGGTGATGTCGAGCATGATCAGCAGCGCATTGCCGTCGGGCAGCGGGATCGAGGCGAAATCGAAATGGCGGCCATCGGCGAAACTGATTTCGCCGCCGCGTTGTTGCCGCTCCAATGTCGCGGCGCGGATCACTTCCTGCACGATGCTGATCTGGTTCGGTTTCACCAGCCGGTCGGCCAGCCCGCCCATCAACGCATCGACGCGCGGATGCGCCGCCAGCGTCCCCTCGTCGATGCCCCACAGCCGGCGGAATCGCTGGTTCCACAAATGCAGCCGCCCGTCGGGGGCAAACACCGCGATCGCCTCGAACAGATTGTCGAAGGTCGCAGTGCGGACGCGCAGCAGCGTGTCGCGCGCGCCGGCAAGCTGCACCTGCTCGGTCTTGTCCTCGGCGATCAGCAGCAGGCCGCCGTCGGGGGTCGGCTGGGCGACGACGTGGAGGTGCGTGCCGTCGCGCAGCAGCCAGTCCTCCTCGCTAGCGCCGGGCTGCGCGAACCAGTCGACATGCGCCTGCCGCCATTCGGGATAATTGCGCACCTCGGGCGTCCGCCCGCCCTCGCGCCACGCATCGAGCAGGCGGGCAAAGGGTGCCGCCTCGGCCACTTCGTCGGCTTCGATCCCGAACAGGCGGCGGAAGGGCAGATTGGCAAAGGCCAGTCCCTGGTCCGGGCCGAACTGCGCGACGGCTGCCGAGAGCCGGTCGAGCAACTCGCGCTGGGTATCGACAAAGCGGCGATGCGCCCCGCGCTCGCTTTCCAGCTCCTGAATGTCGATCGCATAGCCCGCGATCCCGATCACCCGGCCGCCCTCGGGGGCCAGCGGCACGTCAACGACGCGCATGATCCGGCGCTCGCCCTCGATCGTCACCGGGATGGTGCGAACCTGCGCCGATCCGGCGGCGCGCGCATCGTCGGCCGCTTCGGCGGCGCTCACCCCCGCGACGGTTTCGCACAGCTCGACCCCGCCATCGATCACCGCGGCGGCGTTTTTCGCCTCGACCGCGCGGACATAGGCCTTGTTGACCAGCGCGAGCGCGAGATCGGTGTCGCGGAACCACATCGGGAACGGCGCCGCCTCGATCAGCCCCGACAGCGCCTCGAACGCCGCCATCGCCTCGTCGCGTTCGCTGCGGGCATGCGCCAGCGCCTGCTGTCCGTCGGTCGCATCGCTCAGCCAGAGCAGCACGCCGCCCGGCCCGCCGACGGCGTTCGGCGCCGCAGCGCCATGGACGATGATCGTGCGGTGGCTGCCCTCGGGCCGCAGGCTCAGCGTGAAGGGTTTGGCGCCGCGCTGCGCGCCAAGGATCGCCTGCCGCAGCGCATCATGGCCCGTGGCATCCAGCCCACTTCCGAGCCCGCGCAGCTCGTCGAAATTGCGCGGGCCTTGGGCAAGCCCCAGCCAGCGGCCGAGCCGCTCGCTCGCCTCGATCCGCCAGTCGGCGCGGATGATCACGGGAAGCTGCGGCGACGCCTCGACCAGGCTCGCGAGCCGTTCGGCCTGCCCCGCGACGAATGCCGATCGGCGCTGCATCGCGATCCCGCGCACGGTCGCCCACAATCCGGCGAGCAGCCAGAGTGCAGCGAACAGGCCGAGCGCGAACAAAAACGCCGGGGAAAGCGATCCGCTCATCCCGTCTTATGTCCTCGCTTGTCCGGATGTCCCGCGCGCATGATCGCTTGCCCTAAAGGCGATAGAGTCATGTTTCAATCGCATGTCACAGCGAAACGGCGCGTCCCATCCTCGGATGGGCGCGCCGTCCACAGTTTTGTTCGCCGTCAGGCGAAAAAATCAATAACGATAGTGGTCGGGCTTGAACGGCCCTTCGACCGGCACGCCGATATAGTCGGCCTGCTTCTGGCTCAGCTGGCTGAGCTTCACACCCAGCTTTTCGAGGTGCAGCGCCGCGACCTTTTCGTCGAGATGCTTCGGCAGGACGTACACGTCGTTCTTATACTGCTCGCTGCGCGTCCACAGTTCGATCTGCGCGAGCGTCTGGTTTGTAAAGCTCGCCGACATCACGAACGAAGGGTGGCCGGTCGCGTTGCCCAGGTTCACCAGGCGACCCTTCGACAGAATGATGATCTGCTTCCCATCGGGGAATTCGACCAGGTCGACCTGCGGCTTCACTTCGGTCCACTTGTAATTGGCGAGCGCCGCGATCTGGATCTCGCTGTCGAAGTGGCCGATGTTGCAGACGATCGCCATATTCTTCATCGCCGCCATATGTTCGGCGGTGATGACGTCGGCGTTGCCGGTCGCGGTGACGAAGATGTCCGAGCGCTTGACGGCTTCGTCCATCGTCACGACCTCGAACCCTTCCATCGCCGCCTGCAGTGCGCAGATCGGGTCGATTTCGGTCACCAGCACGCGCGCGCCGCCGTTGCGCAAGCTCTGCGCCGAGCCCTTGCCGACGTCGCCGAAACCGGCGACGGTCGCGACCTTGCCCGCGAGCATCACGTCGGTGCCGCGGCGGATCGCGTCGACGAGCGACTCTTTGCAACCATAAAGATTGTCGAACTTCGACTTGGTGACGCTGTCGTTGACGTTGATCGCGGGGAAGGGCAGCTCGCCCTTCTTGGCGATGTGGTACAGGCGGTGGACGCCGGTCGTCGTTTCTTCGGACACGCCCTTGATCGCCTTGACCGTCTTGGTCAGGTAACCGGGGTTGGCCGCGACAAACGCCTTCAGCGCGCGCTGCATTTCGATCTCTTCTTCATTCTCGGGCGCCGGCATGTCCTGCCCGGCTTCGAGCTTCGCGCCCCACAGCGCGAACATCGTGGCATCGCCGCCATCGTCGAGGATCAGGTTGCACGTCGTGCCGTCCTCGACGCCCCAGTCGAAGATGCGTCCGACATAATCCCAATAATCGGCGAGGCTCTCGCCCTTCACCGCGAACACCGGCACGCCCGTCGCGGCGATCGCGGCGGCGGCATGGTCCTGGGTCGAGAAGATGTTGCAAGTCGCCCAGCGCACTTCGGCGCCCAATGCGGTCAGCGTCTCGATCAGCACCGCGGTCTGGATCGTCATGTGCAGCGAACCGACAATCTTTGCGCCCTTCAGCGGCTGCGACGCGCCGAATTCGCTGCGCAGCGCCATGAGGCCCGGCATTTCGGTTTCGGCGATGTTGATTTCCTTGCGACCGAAGTCGGCAAGCCCGATGTCGGCAATCACATAATCACGGGTATCGGCGGCGAGAGTGGCCACGGTGTATCTCCTGTAGGCGAGTTCGGCCGCAGGCGAGCGGCCACGAAAGTCTAGGTAATTATGTTGCGCGCCCTAGCCGAAAGCGCACCGCCGATCAAATATAAACTTTTCTTTATATCGCAATATCGACGCACTTGGACAAACCGTCGCGACCCAAGACTCCTCCCTGTCGCGGGAGGGGGGGGGGCCGCACCCGAAGGGCGTGGCGGAGGGGCTGCTGCGCCGCACCGACGCCTTCGCCCCCGGTGCGCCCCGCACCTTTGGCCCGGTTTACCCTGAGCGCCTGCAAGGCAGTCGAAGGGAGCTGCGACCTCCGATGCCTCAACACGGGTGAGGATAGCGCGCCGATGCGCGAATCGGCGGAGCAAAAATGCACCGCCCGCGAAAATAATTTTCACGCGCTTCAATTGTGACAATCGGCGACCCGCGATTGTGACACAGAGTCGCAAAAGCCAAGATTCTGAAAAATCGAACTTATAATAAGCCTTGCGATTAGCATAATTTCACTTTGTGACACCCGTGTTACATTCACCCCGAAACATTGACAATTTTCTCAATGCGAGAGAAAATCGGCTAAAGTTTTCTGGGAGATACAAGGATGAAAAAAATTCTGCTGCCGCTCGTTGCCTTCGCTTTCGCGACCCCTGCTGCGGCGCAATCGATCATCGTCGTTACCGGGCCGCAGGCCAGCGAGGCGGACACGCTTCCGGTGGCGTTCGCCGAACTCAAGGCCGGCGAGAACCAAGCTGCGGTCGAGAAATTGACCGGCGACACCGGGCTCGACGCGCGCGACCCGTCGCGACTGATCAATCTTGGCACCGCTTACGCTCGTCTGGGTCGCACCATCGATGCCGCCGCCGCCTATGATGCCGCGATCGCCAGCCCGATCCGCTACGATCTCGAACTCGCGAGCGGCCGTTACATGGACTCGCGCTGGGCCGCGCGCACCGCGCGCACCCATCTCGACGCGGGTCGCCCGCTGCTCGCGCTCGCGCGCTAACTCTAAAGGCTTCATCCCGGCCAAGGCCGGGATCTCGCCCTTACGCTGTATCGCGACGTTGAGATTCCGACCTTCGCCGGAATGACGACCTAGAGCAAGGCTAAGCCTCGCCGCCTTCGGTCGTCAGCAAGCGGGCGTCCACTCCCGCTTCGGCAAACGCCGCCTGCCATCGTTCGGCGGGCGGCGTTTCGAACAAAAGGCCGTCGCTCCCCGGCGTGACATGCCAGCCGTGGCGCACCATCTCGCCCTCCAGCTGCCCCGGCGACCATCCCGCATAACCGAGTGCGACGAGCCAGCGCGACGGCCCGCGCCCCTCGCCGATCGCGCGCAGGATATCGTGCGAACTGGACACCATCCAGCGATCGCCGACCTGCACCGCCTCCTGCCCGCCCCAGTCGAGACTGTGGAGCACGAAGCCCCGCGACGGCTCGACCGGACCGCCAAAAAACACCGGCTGGTCGAGCGGCACCTCATGCGCGATTTCGAGCTGGTCGAGCACCGCCCCGACGGTCATGCCGTCGATCGGATCGTCGATGCCGATCCCCATCGCGCCCTCTTCGTCATGGCTGATCATCGCGATCACCGCATGTTCGAAGCGGGGGTCGCCGATCCCGGGCAGCGCGAGCAGCAACTGGCCGGTGAACCAGGTGGGGTCCGTGTTCATATCGCTACAATGCCGTGACACGGCAAAAGGGTCCAGCCTCTTTGCTGCGGATGAAGTGCGCATGTCGGTTTGGGGTGGGGTGCGGCCATTCCCGTTTTCCGTTCGTGTCGAGCGAAGTCGAGACACCCATCGGCGCGACGCCTAGCCGGAGGGGCATCTCGACTTCGCTCGATGCGAACGGGTTGGGGAGGCGGAAACCGCTAGTTCCGCTCGAAACCCGCCACCCCCAAATGACCGGCGTGCGCCTGCCCGCGCTTGACTCCCGCGCCCGCCCACCCAATGTCACCGCCACCAAATCCCCTCAAGTGAAAGGATGCCGACCATGACAATCCAGACCGGAGACAAGCTGCCCGACGCCACCTTTGTAAAGGTCACCGAAAGTGGCCCCGAACAGGTCAATACCGCCGATTATTTCAAGGGCCGCCGCGTCGCGCTCTTCTCGGTTCCCGGTGCCTTCACCCCGACCTGCTCGGCCAAGCATCTGCCGGGCTATGTCGACAAAGCCGGCGAACTGAAGGCCAAGGGCGTCGACGAAATCGTCTGCACCGCAGTCAACGACGCCTTCGTTATGGGCGCATGGGGCAAGAGCGCCGGCGCGAACGACAGCGTGACGATGCTCGCCGACGGCAATGGCGACTTCGCCGAAGCCGTGGGCCTGACGATGGACGGCAAGGCGTTCGGCATGGGCAAGCGCGGCCAGCGTTTCTCGATGATCGTCAACGACGGCGTCGTCGAACAGCTCAACGTCGAAGCCCCCGGTGAATTCAAGGTGTCGAGCGCCGACCATATGCTCGAACAGCTGTAAAGAATCCGGGCGGGGCAGCCATTGGGCTGCCCCCTTCCCTTTTGTCACAATTTCGTGCAACAGCGACGCGATGACATCCAACGCATCGCAAGAAACCACCGACCCCACCGCTCTCGTCGACGACATCATCGCCGAACTTCAAACGCGCTTTCGCACGTCGGTCACCACTCTCAAATCCGCCATCGCCGACTATGTCCGCGACCGCACCTTGCCGCCGGCGGACGCCGCCGCGACGGGCCTGTTCGACTATCCGGCGATCCGCCTCGTCACCACGGGCGAACAGCGCGAAGGGCAAAAGGGGCATAATCTGGCTTTCGGCCGCTTCGAACGCGCGGGCGAATTCGTCACCACGGTGACGCGGCCCGACCTCTTCGCCGATTATCTGCGCGAACAGCTCATGCTCCTCGCGCGCCACTATGACATCACGCTCGAAGTCACACGCACCGGGCAGCAAATCCCATTCCCCTATGTGCTCGACGCGAGCGACGGCTCGGACATGGGCGGGGTGACCCCGCTCGAACTCGCGCGCCATTTCCCGACCACGGAATTGGCCGACATCGGCGACGAACTTGCCGACGGCCTGTTCGGGCAGGATCCCGCCGCGTCGCAGCCGCTCGCTTTGTTCGACGCGCTGCGCACCGACTTCAGCCTCGCGCGCCTCCGCCATTACACCGGCACCGCGCCCGAGCATTTCCAGCGCTATATCCTCTTCACCAACTATCACCGCTATGTCGACGAATTCGTCGCCTGGGCGGGGGCGCAAGTGGGCCAAGGCCGCTACACCGCGCTCGCCGGCGCCGCGGGCCTCTATGTCGACCAGCCGGGCGTCAACGCCAGCGCGCTTGTCGCCGACAGCGCGTGGCGGCGGCACCAGATGCCCGCCTATCACCTCATTGCGCCCGATGGCGGCGGGATCACGCTCGTCAACATCGGCGTCGGCCCGTCGAACGCCAAGACGATCTGCGACCATCTCGCGGTACTGCGTCCCGAGGCGTGGCTGATGATCGGCCATTGCGGCGGCCTCCGCCCCAGCCAGCGCATCGGCGACTATGTGCTCGCGCACGCGTACCTCCGCGACGATCATATCCTCGACGCGGTGCTGCCGGTCGCCATCCCGATCCCGCCGATCGCCGAAGTGCAACAAGCCTTGGCAAGCGCCGCCGAAACGGTGTCGGGCGCCACCGGCGCCGACCTCAAGAAACGCATGCGTACCGGCACCGTCGTCACCACCGACGACCGCAATTGGGAACTCCGCTACACCGACTCGGCGCTGCGCTTTTCGCAGTCGCGCGCGATCGGCATCGACATGGAATCGGCGACGATCGCCGCGCAGGGCTATCGTTTCCGCGTCCCCTATGGCACGTTGCTTTGCGTCAGCGACAAGCCGCTCCACGGCGAGCTCAAGCTGCCCGGACAGGCGAACCGTTTTTACGAGGAAGCGATCGCCGCGCACCTCCAGATCGGCATCCGCGCGTGCGAAACGATGCGCGACGAGGGTGCGAAGCTGCACAGCCGCAAGCTCCGCGCGTTTAACGAGCCGCCGTTCCGCTGACGAGCTGGCGCTTGACCGTCAATAAGGGCTTTTCGGTGCTGTTCCCGGCCGCGTGAACAGCTTGCCGCGCTCGGCCCAGAACACCAAAGTCAGGCCGACCACGGCGCTGACCAGAAAGGCATAGGCCAGCGGCAGGGTCGTGCCGTCATATTGCTGGCCGATCGTGGCGCCGACGACCGCCGCCAGCAGCGTCTTTGCAAAGCTCTGGTACGACGAGGCAACGCCAGCCATATGGCCGAAATCCTCCATCGCGATCGACCCGAAGTTGCTGCCGATAAAGCCGATCAGGCCGACGTTGACCATCATCAGCACGGTGAACATCCACAAGGTCTCGGCTCCGCTCAGCGCCGCGATGATCTGCAGGATCGAGGTCGCCATGAAGGCAAAGACCGCCGATTGCGACACCCGCCGCGCGCCGAACCGCTCGACAATCGCCGCATTGGAGAAGTTGGCGATCGCAATGCCGATGGCCACACAGGCAAAGATAAGCGGGAACCAGGTCCGCGCGTCGAACACCTCGGCGATGATCTGCTCGCTGCTGTTCAGATAGCCGTAGAGCGAGCCCTGCATCATCCCCGACGCGATCATATAACCCGCGGCACGGCGGTGCCGCGTCACCGTCGCCCAGCCCGCGACCATCGTCTTGAGGTCGAGCGGGCGCACATCGGCGGGGTCGAGCGTCTCGGGGAGGCGGCGCAGCCAGAACAGCATCACGATCGACATCACCGCCAGCACGACGAAGATCGCGCGCCAGCCCGCGACCGCCGCGATCCCCGCCCCGATCGTCGGCGCGATGATCGGCACGATCATGAAGACGAGGAAGATCAGCGACAGCCGCTTTGCCATCGCGTCGCCCGCGAACAGGTCGCGGATCACCGCGACGACGATGACGCCGAGCGCCGCGCTGACCAGCCCGTGGACAAAACGCAGCACGAGCAGCATCTCAAAGCTGGTCGATAGCCCGCATCCGATCGCAAGCGCCAGATAGGCGAAGAGCGCAGGGACGAGCACGCCCTTGCGCCCGAAGCGGTCCGACAGCGGCCCATACAGCAGCGAGCCGAAGCCGATGCCGAGCAGGTAGACCGAGATGACATGCTGGCGATCATTGGCGACCGTGACGCCCAGCGCCTGACCGATCGCCGGCAACGCGGGCAGCATCGAATCGATGGCAAGCGCATTCAGCGCCATGACCATCGCCATCATGACCACCATCTCTCGGTCGCCCGGCAGGCTCCGCTGGGGGGATTGGGCCGGCTTGTGCATCGCAGCAGCCTATGCGCCCCTGCCGCCGCTTTGGATAGTCCCCCAATAGCCCGCAGCGCCAAAAGGCATTGCTATGCAACGCAAAAGGGCCGCCCTTTCGGACGGCCCTTCGCCTTGCGGGACGGATGGCTCAGCCCTGGCGGGTGCCGGTCATCGCCATCGAACCGAACGCACCGGCCTTGATCGTGCCGGTCAGCGCGTCGCCGTCGATCGTCGCTTCGCATTCGAGCGTCATCGGCATCGGCACCTTCATGTTCATGGTCCAGGTCAGCTTGTTGCCATCGACCTTGCCATTTTCGACATCGAGCGAACCCATCGCGCCGGCATTCTGGCCGGTGAAGCTGCTGCCGTCGCTGCTGACGGTGAACACCGACTTCTGATCGCCCATCGGCGACTTGGTTACGCAATCATAGCTGCCATCGACTTGTGACATAGGGGCTCTCCTTACTGAAACTGATGTTAGTTATCGAGGGACACCGTTTCCACCGGCAGACCCAATCCGTCAAGCTGCGGTTTTACCACCGCAGCATCGCCGACGACGACATAGACGAGATCGTCGGTGCTGAGCGCCTTTCGCGCCGCGGCGTCGATTTCGGGCGCGGTCATCGCTTCATAGGTTGCGGGCAGCGTCTCGTAATAAGTGTCGGGGCGGCCGAACTTCACGATCTGGCGAAGCCCGCCGAGCACGTCGCCCGACGTCTCGAAGCTGCCGGGCAGTTCGCGAACGCTGCCGTTGATCGTGCGCTCCAATTCTTCCTTCGTCACGCCCCTGTCGCCGAGGAAGCCCTTGAGATCGCTCTGCAGCTCCTTGATCGAATCGCCCGTCCGGTCGGCCTGCACCGGCGCCACGGCAACCCAGGTCAGCCGGTCCTGATCGCCCGAGATGCGGCTGCGCACGCCATAGGACCAGCCCTTGGTCTCGCGCAAATTGGTGTTGAAGCGCGACAGGAAATTGCCACCGAAAATATCGTTCGCCGACCGCAGAACCTCCAGCTTGTCGCCACCCTTGGCGTCGAGCACCTTGCCGGCGAGGATCACCGACTGCGGCGACTTGGGCCGGTCGAAGAGCAGGATGCGCGGCTTCGGCGCCGGGATCACGACCTCGAAATGCTTGACCGGCTTCGCGGTTGTCGGGGCCTGCCACTGGCCCAGCGTCGCGTCGAGCTGCTTCTTCACCTCGGCGAGCGTCGTATCGCCGACCACGAAGACGCGCGCAGTGTCAGGGCGAATCCACGTCGAATGGAAAGCCGCGAGTTGATCGCGCGTCACCGCCGCGACCGACTTCGCATCGCCGAGACCCGAAGGCGGGATGCCATAGGGATGGTCGGCGCCGTACAGCACCGGCATCAGCACGCGCGACGCGATCGCATTGGGGTTATTGAGTTCAGCCTTCAGCCGGTTGAGCTGCTGCGCGCGCACCCGCTCGAGTTCCTTGGCGTCGAACGCCGGATTGCGGATATAGTCGGCGAGCAGGCCGAGCGACGCCTGCAAATTGGGCTTGAGCGCGAACAGGCTGAACACCGTTTCGTCGGCATTGGCACTCGCATCGATCTGCGCGCCCAGCCGTTCCTTGGCCTCTGCGAAAGCGATCGAATCAAGGTTGGTCGTGCCTTCATCCATCATGCTGAGCATCAGCGACTGGGTGCCAAGCGCGCTGTGCGGGTCGGCGGCATAGCCCGCGTCGAAGCTGACAGCGACATTGACCGTCGGCACCGTCGTGCGGCGCGCAAAAACGACCTCGACGCCATTTTTCAGCCTGGTGCGTTCGATTGCGGGAAAGTCGAGCGCGGTCAGATCGGCGACCGCGGGAAGCTGCGAACGATCGGCAAAGGACGACGCGCCGCCAATCCCCGTGTCGGGCCCGATGTCGCCGAGCGCCGGATTCCAGTAACGGTCGGGTTCGACCGCCGCGGTCACCTTGCCGCCCGTCACCGCGCCGCCGCGATTCTCGCCGCCCTCGGTGCGTTCGCCGGGGGTGTAGGTCAGCGAGAAGGCGGGGCGCGACATCCATTTGCGCGCGACCGCTGCAACCTGTTCGGGGGTCGACTTCGCCAACCGGTCCAGCTCGACCTTGTAATAGGCCGGATTGTTCGAATAGAGCGCGCCCTCGGCCAGCGTCACCGCCTTGCCGCCAAAGCCGCCAACCGACTCGAGGCCGGCGATGGTGCCGCCAAGGTAACTTGCCGCCGCACGCTGAAGTTCGTCGGCCGTCGGGCCGGTTTCGAGGAATTTGGCGATTTCCTCATCGAGTTTCCGGCCGACGACCGCGGGATCGACGCCCTGTTTCACATCGGCCTGGACCAGTAGGATGCCGGCGTCTTCGAACGTCTGGGCAAAGGCGGCGACGCTGACCGCGACCGGGTCCTTGCGCACCATCGCATTGTCGAGCCGCGACGAGGACAGGCCGCCGAGCACCGCGGTCGCCATCTGCAACGGGACGCCTTCCGCATCGTTGAGGCCGGGGATCGCCCACATGCGATAGAGGCGCGTCGTCGGGACGAGGTCCTTCACCTCCTTCGCAAGCGGGGCGGGCAAGGTCGGGATCGCCGTCGGCGGTGCCTTCACTTCGGGACCGCGCGGAATATCGCCGAACCATTCCTGCACCTTGGCTTTCGCCGTCGCGACATTCACGTCGCCCGCGAGCACCAGAACGGCATTGTTCGGGCCGTAATTGTCGGTGAACCACTTCTTCACGTCGCCAAGGCTCGCGGCGTCGAGGTCGGCCATCGAACCGATCGTGCTGTGGTGATAGGGGTGCCCGGTCGGGAAGAGATTTTCGAAAATCTCGTACCGCAGCAGGCCATAGGGATTGTTGTCGCCCTGGCGCTTTTCATTCTGGACGACGCCGCGCTGGTTATCGAGCTTTTCCTGCGTCACCGCGCCGAGCAGATGCCCCATGCGGTCGCTTTCGAGGAACAGTGCGCGGTCGAGCGCGCCGGTCGGCACGGTCTCGAAATAATTGGTGCGGTCGACGTTGGTCGTGCCGTTGCTGTCGGTCGCGCCGACCTGTTGCAGCGGTTCGAAAAAGTCGCCGGGCGAATTTTCCGACCCGTTGAACATCAGATGTTCGAACAGATGCGCAAAGCCCGTCTTGCCCTTGGGCTCGTGCTTCGACCCGACGCGATACCACACGGACACCGCGACGACGGGCGCCTTGCGGTCCTCGTGCACGATCACGCGCAGGCCGTTGTCGAGTGTGAAGGCTTCATAGGGAATATCGACCGCCTTCACGAGGTCGGCGATCGGAGCGGGGCTGGCGGCCTTCGCCTTGGCGAATGCGGGACCCGCGGCGACAAGCGACGTTGTCACCGCCAGAGCGAGGGCGAAACGATGGAAACGGGGCATGCAAATCCTCTTGTTCGGATGAGGGCCATTACGCCTGCTGGCGGCCGGGTGCCGGACGGCACTGTATCAACGGTTTAGGACAGCAATTTGCGGCTTTCAAGGCCGATAGAATCGCGCCCCGCTGGCCTTCAGCGCCGCCGGATCGAACAACACGGGTTTCAACTTGTGGGCGACAAACAGCGGCGCCTGATCATTATAATGGGGGCTGTTCGGCCGCGTCGTCGCCGACCCGAAGGGCTGGATCGATTCGGAGCGGACCTTGCCGTCCTTGTCCCACGTCACGAACATGATGAAGCTGTCGCCGTGGCGGACCTTCAACCGCCCGTCGGGCTCCGCGTCCCACAGCGTCGAGGCGCGCACCGTATCGTTGCCGCCATCGAGCGGCAGGTCGACGCGGTTCGCGCCCTCGCCGTGCCGCAGCCGCAGCACGGTGCCGAGCTTCGGATCGAGCCCGCCGAAATATTCCTGCAAATGCGCGACCGTCTCTTTCAGCACGGTGCGCGGATCGGGCGCGGCGCGGCGCTGGTAATGGCGGCCGTTCGCGGGGCGCAGCACCATCAGCGCCAGCGCGTCGCCCTTGCCCCGGCCGTCGAGGTTCCAGTCCCATTCGCGCAGCAGCCTCTGCGCCTGCGCCAGCGCCGGATCATCCTTCGTATCGAGCGCGAGCAGCCGGTTCATCCACGCCTTGGCATAGCCCGTCTTCGCATAGGCCGTGTCATATTTGATCGCCCGCAGCCGCGCCGCGTCGATCTGCCCCGACGCCTCGAACAGCTCGATCAGCCGCGTCGCGCGATTGGTCATATCGTCCTCGATCCCGAGCAAGGGCGAGAAAGCGGCGGCGTCGAGTTCGTCGCCCGGCCCGGCCGCGACCCACGGCGTGTTATTGGCGTTCATCACATAGCCCGAACGCGGATTGACCAGCGCGGGCACGCGGTCGAACGGTAGCGTCTTCGTCCACAGATCGGCCGAGGTGTCACCGGGCAGCACGCCGCGCCAGTTGAACCCCGCCGGCCGGTCGGGGAACATCGCATTATAGAAAAGCCCGATATTGCCCTTGGCATCGGCGTAGATGAAATTGGTCGCGGGCACGCCCTGCCCCGCCATCGCCGCGCGCCATTCGGCAAAATCCTTCGCCTTGTTCAGCCGGTAATATTGGGTGACCATATTCGCCTGATCGATCCCCGCATAGCGGATCGCGAACGCGCCCTTTTCATTTTTCACCACCGGCCCGTGGACCGAACGATAGATGGTGCGCGGGATCGGCAGCACGAACGGGCCGACCTTGACCTTCAGCCAGATGCGCTTTTCCTCGAGCGGGCGCCATGCGCCGTCGAAGCGGTATTTTTCGCCGCTTTCGTCGAGCGTGAGCTTATAGACGTCGATCAGGTCGGGCCGGTTCACCGTGTTCGTCCAGCCGAGATATTTATTGTGGCCGAGGAAGGGATAGGGCGAGCCGGGGAAATTGGCGCCCGCGAAATCCCACCCTTCGCCCGAATGGACGACGAGTTCGTACCAGGCGACGCCCCCCGTCCACGGCTGGTGCGAGTTCGACACAAGCCGCGTCGCACCATCGGTCGAGCGCGCGGGCGCGACCGCCATGCCGTTCGACCCATTGTTGGCGGGATCGGTACCAACCGGGGTCAATTCGCGCGGGACGAGCTTTCCCGTCGCATCGAGCGCCGGGCCACCCTCGCGGCTCAAAGCCTTATCCTCGACGAGCGAACCGAGCACCGAATCGAGCCCGAAGAAGAAGGGCGAGCGCAACACGAATCCCGCGACGACATCCTCGCCGGTCACAGGGAACAGCCCCGACAGCCGCACCTCGCCCGGATGTTTGTCGGCATAATGGTTGAGCCCCGCCGCATAAGCGGTGAACAGCGCCCGCACGTCGGCGGGCAGTCGCGGCCAGTCGCGCGCCGAGGTCGCGCGGACACCCAGCAGCGCCTCGGCATAATCGATCTTCGCGCCATCCTCGCCGAGTATCGCGCCCGCGCGGCCGCGCGTCATTGCGAGCACTTCCTGCAAGGTCGCAAAATCATCCTCGGAATGCGCATAGGCAACGCCGTAAGCGACGTCGGCATCGGTCTTGCCGAAAATATGCGGCACGCCGAATTTGTCGCGCGCGATGCGAACGTCGGTCGGTTTGAAAGCGGGCGCGGCGGGCGCCTCGGCGGTCAGCGGCTCCCAGAGAGCAAGCGATGCAGCGGTAACGACCAGCAGCAGCAGGAACCCCAGCAAAATCCGTCGCAGCATCGTTGGTCCTCTTACGGTTTGGCCCGCAGGGCTATGTGACGGCCATGTCGTCCGATGGCAAGCGACTGTCGTTCGTCGAGCCGGATTTGCGGGCAGGCGGTGCGCGGCTATTCATGGGTCAGGTCATTGAACAACGGGGAATATCAAAACATGCGCATGAAATACCTGCTCCTTTCCGCTTGCCTGTCGCTCGCCCTCGCGCCCGCCGCGCTAGCGCAAACCGTCACGGGCTCGGGCATCGTTCCGGCGACCGCGGCGAACAGCGCCGAGCGCGCCATCGGCTTTGCCGCGAACGCTCCCGCAGGCGCTGCGCTCGTCGTCGTGATGACCGACGCGGTGCTGCCGCCGCTCGACGGCGTCGCACTGAGCGCCGCCGAGCGGCAGGCGGTCGGCGCCGCGATCGCGTCGGCGAGCTTCGACGGCAAGGCCGGTTCGACCTTGTCTTTGCGCGGCATCGGCGCGCATCCGCGCATCCTTCTCGTCGGGGCGGGCGCGACGCCCTCGTCGCTCGCGCTTGCCGAAGTCGGCGGCAAGGCGGCACAGGAACTCAAGGACGAAGCGCAACCGGTGACGATCGCGGGCGCCTTTGGCGACACAAGTGCAGCCGACGTCGCCTATGGCTTCGCGCTCGGTCAATATCGCTTCGACCGCTACAAGACCGTCGACAAAAAGGCGCCGCCGACGGGCGCGGTGACTTTCGTCGGTGCCGATCCGTCAGGCGCCGAAGCCGCCTTTACGGGCCGCTGGAAACCGCTCGCCGAAGGTGTGCGCCTGTCGCGCGACCTCGCCAACGAGCCGGCGAACGTCATCTATCCCGAAAGCTTCGTGGCCGAAACGCGCAAGGCCTTCGCCCGCGTCGCGGGCGTCAGCATCGAGGTGCTCGACGAAGCCGCCATGCGCAAGCTGGGTATGGGCACGCTCGTCGGCGTCGGCCAGGGCAGCCCACGTGGGTCGCGCCTGCTGCTGGTGCGCTATCGCGGCGCCGATTCGCCCGATGCACCCACTGCCTTCGTCGGCAAAGGCATCACCTTTGATTCGGGCGGCCTGTCGCTGAAACCGGGTGCCGGGATGGGCAATATGAAGGGCGATATGTCGGGCGCCGCATCAGTGATGGGTGCTATCGTCTCGCTCGCCAAATCGCGCGCGCCGGTGCATGTCGTTGGCGTCGCGGCGCTCGCCGAGAATATGCCCGACGGCAACGCGCAGCGACCGGGCGACGTCACTCGTACGATGTCGGGCAAGACGATCGAAATGGTCAATGCAGATGCCGAAGGGCGCCTCGTCCTCGCCGACGCCAATGAATATGTTGCCAAGACGTATAAACCCAAGGCGATCGTCAACATCGCGACCCTTACCGGCGCGGTCGTCGGCGCGCTCGACAACAGCTATGCAGGCCTCTTCGCGCGCGATGAGGCGCTCGCGGCGCGCCTCATCGCCGCCGGCGCCGCGAGCGGCGAGGAACTGTGGCGCCTGCCGCTCCACAAGGATTATGCCGAGCGGATGAAGTCTGACATCGCCGACATCCGCAACTCCGCCACCGGACAGGGCCCGGGCGCGAGCCTTGGAGCGCATTTCATCGGCTTCTTCGTCGACGAGGGGACCCCTTGGGCGCATCTCGACATCGCGGGGGTCAACCGTTCGGAGAAAGCCACGTCGCTCGTCCCCAAGGGCATGACCGGCTTCGGTGTGCGCCTACTCGATCAATTGGCGCGCAGCGAATAGAGTTTTGCGGAACCTCGGAAGGCCCCTTGTGTTGCACAATGGCAACACTATCTTGCTTGGCAAGAAAGGGGCTTTCTGATGAACCTCGAAAAATTTACCGACCGCGCCAAGGGCTTTTTGCAAGCCGCCCAGACGATTGCGATCCGCATGAATCACCAGCGGATTTCGCCCGAACATATCGCCAAGGCGCTGCTCGAAGACAATGAAGGCATGGCCGTCGGCCTGATCGCGAAGAGCGGCGGCGACGCCGCGCGCGCGGTCCAGGGCATCGACGCGCTGCTCGCCAAGGTTCCCGCCGTGTCGGGATCGGGCGCTCAGCAGACGCCGGGCCTCGACAATGACGCGGTGCGCCTGCTCGACCAGGCGGAACAAGTGGCGTCCAAGGCGGGTGACGGCTATGTCACCGTCGAACGGCTACTGCTCGCGATGGCGCTTTCGGCGCCCACTCCGGTAGGCAAGGCCTTTGCCGATGCCGGCGTGAAGGCCGATGCGCTTAACGCCGCGATCAACGAATTGCGCGGCGGCCGCACCGCCGACACGGCCTCGGCCGAAGACCGTTATGAGGCGCTCAAGAAATTCGCACGCGACCTCACCGAAGTCGCGCGCGAGGGCAAGCTCGATCCCGTCATCGGCCGCGACGAGGAAATCCGCCGCACCGTGCAGATCCTCGCCCGCCGGACCAAGAACAACCCCGTCCTCATCGGCGAGCCCGGCGTCGGCAAGACCGCAATCGCCGAAGGGCTGGCGCTGCGCATCGTCAACGGCGACGTGCCCGACAGTTTGAAGGACCGCCGCCTGCTGTCACTCGACATGGGCGCGCTGATCGCGGGCGCCAAATATCGCGGCGAGTTCGAGGAGCGGCTCAAAGGCGTGCTCGACGATGTGAAGGCCGCCGAGGGCGAGATCATCCTGTTCATCGACGAGATGCACACGCTCGTCGGCGCGGGCAAGGGCGAGGGCGCGATGGATGCGTCGAACCTGCTCAAGCCCGCACTCGCACGCGGCGAACTCCATTGCATCGGAGCGACGACGCTCGACGAATATCGCAAGCATGTCGAAAAAGACCCCGCGCTGCAGCGGCGCTTCCAGCCGGTCTTCGTCGGCGAGCCGACGGTCGAGGATTCGATCTCGATCCTCCGCGGTCTCAAGGAAAAATACGAGCTGCACCACGGCGTGCGGATCACCGATGCGGCGATCGTCGCCGCGGCAACGCTGTCGAACCGCTATATCTCCGACCGCTTCCTGCCCGACAAGGCGATCGACCTGATGGACGAGGCCGCGAGCCGCATCCGCATGGAGGTCGAATCGAAGCCCGAGGAGATCGAGACGCTCGACCGCCGCATCATCCAGATGAAGATCGAGGAATCAGCGCTGTCGAAGGAAAGCGACGCCGCGTCGAAGGACCGGCTCGCGGCGTTGCGCGCCGAACTCGCCAATCTGGAGCAGCAATCGGCGGGCCTGACGCAGAAGTGGCACGCCGAAAAGGAGAAGATCCACGCCGAGGCCAAGATCAAGGAAGAACTCGACGCCGCGCGATCGGCGCTCGATCAGGCGCAGCGCGCCGGCGACCTGGCAAAGGCGGGCGAGCTCAGCTACGGCACGATCCCCAGCCTCGAAAAGCAGCTCGCCGACGCCGAAGCCGCAGCGGGCAATGCGATGCTGCGTGAAGAAGTCACCGCCGACGACATCGCCGCGGTGGTCAGCAAATGGACCGGCATCCCTGTCGACCGGATGATGGAAGGCGAGCGCGAGAAATTGCTCGGTATGGAAGGCACGCTGACGCAGCGCGTGATCGGCCAGGACAAGGCCGTCCGCGCCGTGTCGACCGCTGTGCGCCGCGCGCGCGCCGGTCTGCAGGACCCGAACCGCCCGCTCGGCAGCTTCCTCTTCCTCGGCCCCACGGGGGTCGGCAAGACCGAGCTGACCAAGGCGCTCGCGCGGTTCCTGTTCGACGACGACAATGCGATGGTCCGCATCGACATGTCCGAATTCATGGAAAAGCACAGCGTCGCGCGGCTCGTCGGCGCGCCCCCGGGTTATGTCGGTTACGAAGAGGGCGGCACGCTGACCGAAGCGGTGCGGCGCCGGCCGTATCAGGTCGTGCTGTTCGACGAGGTCGAGAAAGCGCATCCCGACGTGTTCAACATCCTCCTGCAGGTGCTCGACGACGGGCGCCTGACCGACGGGCAGGGGCGCACGGTCGATTTCACCAACACGCTGATCATCCTGACCTCGAACCTCGGCAGCCAGGCGATCGCGGCGCTCCCCGACGATGCACCGGTCGAACAGGCGGAGCCTGCCGTCATGGAAGTGGTGCGCGCGCATTTCCGGCCCGAGTTCCTTAACCGGCTCGACGAGATCGTGCTCTTCAATCGGCTGGCGCAGCAACATATGGGCGGCATTGTCGATATTCAGGTCGCGCGCGTCCAGAAATTGCTCGCCGATCGCAAGGTGACGCTCGACCTCACCGATGCCGCGCGCGCGTGGCTCGGCCGCGTCGGTTACGATCCGGTCTATGGTGCCCGGCCATTGAAACGCGCGGTGCAGAAATATCTGCAGGACCCGCTCGCCGACCTGATCCTGAAGGGCGAGGTCAAGGACGGACAGGCGATCAAGGTCGACGAAGGCGACGGGGCGCTGGTGCTGCTCCCCACCTGAACGGGTTCAGCCCGCGCCCGGCGCGGGACGGATCAATTGCTATGATTGACGGGTGCGCGCGTCATCACCTCGGCGGTGTCGCGCGCATTCTGGTTGCCCTGCGCCCACGCCTGCTTCCACTGCTCGTTGGTGCGGCAAACCCGCGCCTTCTTCACGAGCGAGCCGATCTCTTCGATCTTGCGGCATTTGATGAAGTCGGGATGCGTCGGCGCCAGCCCGACATTATAGGCTTTGATTTCGGTCCCCGTCATCGTCGAGGCAGGCCGGTCGAGCGGTGGCCGGCGCTCGGCTGCTGCTGCGGCGGCGGCGGTCGGCGGCGTTCCCGACGCGACGAGCGCGAAAGCCATCATCATCGTCAGCATCATATCGCTTCCCTATTGCGGGCGAATCTCGGGCATCGTCGTCCCCGCAGGCTCTTGCGAATTGCTCCAGCCGCGCGCCAAGGTTTCCATCGAATCGCGCGCGTCCTGATTGCCCTTGTCGACGATCCGCTTCCATTCGGCGTTGGTGTTGCAGACGCGAAGTTTCTTGACGAGCGAGCCGATCTGCTCGATCCGGCGACAACGGATATAGTCAGCATCGCTCGTCATCCGCCCTTCGTTATAGGCGTCGATTTCGGCGCCCGACATGTCCGACGGCGCGCGCGCGAGGCGAGGTTCGCCGTCGCTTGCCCCGGCCGGGACAACGGCTAGACCGACGATGATCGCAAGGCATAGAGTTGCCGTCCGCATCTTGTTCCCCTTGGCAGCGCAATGAACGATCAGTTCGAATTTACCGCTTTGCCCACCATTGCTTCCGCGGTATCGCGCGCGTTCTGATTGCCCTGCGCGATCACTTCCTTCCACTTTTCATTCGTGTAGCAGGTGCGATTCTTCTTCACGAGCGACCCGATCTCCAGCATCTTGCGGCATTTGATATAATAGGGGTGGGTTTGCGGCAGCCCCTCATTATACGCCTTGATCTCGGTCGGCGTCATCGCCGAGGGCGGCTTCGACGGCGGCGCGCGGTCGGCACCGGCTTCGGCGGCAAAAGCGGGCGCGGCGAACAGCGCGGCGGCAACCAATGCGGGCAGAATATGGTTCATGAAATTCCTCCTGCCGCGGGCCCCACCCGCAGCCTCATTGGGATATCATATGGGGCATCGCGGCTTTCGCAAAGCTGAATTTCGGCCGGTGCCAGACGGCCCGAACCCGCGGAACGCCTAGCACGGCACGGCATAACCCGACACGTCGGCCGACGCGAAATAGCGCAGCAGCAGATCGCGTTCGCCCGCTGTCATATGCGGGTTCCACACATCGAAGATCAGCACCGCACGCAGCTCGTCGCTGTCGTTCCACGCCTCATGCTCGATCGTATCGTCAAAGGCGAACGCCTTGCCCTCCTCCCACGCGCGCGTCTCGCCGCCGACGCGAAAGCCGCAGCCCGGCGGAACGATCAACGGCAGGTGGACGATCGCGCGCGTGTTGGTGACGCCCGTGTGCGGCGGGATGCGCGTGTGCGGCTTCAGCATCGAAAAGAAGGCGCTCGGCGCCCGGCCCGGAATGCGCGCTCCGGGGATTGCCGCGAGCGCGGCCGCCGTCGCGGGGCAGCGGTCGAGCACCGGCTGGTTGGCCTCACCAAATTCCCAGAGGAAACAGGCGCCCCAGTCGAGCTTGTTGTCGAGCCCCGACCAGATGGTTTCGGGCGTTCCCGCATCCATCTTCACATAGGGCCGCAGCGCCTCGCCCGGATCGTCGAGCAAAGCCCGTAGTTCGGCGCGGATCGCATCCGTCTGCGCCTCGATTTCGGCGAACCATGGAAAATGGCCGCGGTCGAAAAATTCGTCTGCGGGCAGGAAGGGATAATAGACCCCCGCGCATTCGTTGCGGTAGATGCGCCGGCGGCCAAGCGAGCTGGCGATAAAAGCCTCGCCGCGGCGCGCCTCGGTTTCGGACAGGTCGCCGCGGATCGCGCCGAACGCGCCCGACGCCGCGGCGAACATCGTATCGGTCGCCGCCGCGACAAAAGCGTGCCCGTGCGCGAGCAGTACTTCGAGCGGCGGCGGCACCGGGCTCAGCTGCGCGCCGAGCGCGATAGCCGCACTCCACGCCGCGAGCGCGGCGCCCTTCTCACCCCGCACTTCGTGCCGTTCGGCTTTACGGATCCACGCCATCAGATCGCGGCGATCGATCGCCAAAGCCGCATCCAGCGCGGTCAGTTCGCGCGCGTCGTCGCCGAGCGCGCGCCACGCCGAGGCAAGATTGCGCTGGAGTGCCCCCGACTGCGGATCGCCCGAAATCGCCGCGGCGAAATGCCGCGCCGCCGCCGCCGCGTCCCCGGCTTGCAAGGCTGAAATTCCAAGCCGATTTGCCTCGACGGATGAGGCGGGTGGAGGTGTGCTGGTCATGGCTATGCTTGCCATCGGCCGGGGCAATCGGCAAGGTCGATTGATGATCCCGGAGTCCTCAATTGCTGCCGTTATGCGCGATACCGAATGGCTCGCGCATCGCTACGACCCCGGTCATGACGCCTTTCATTTTCGTCGCGTCGGCCGCGCCAAGCGCGCCGATGTTCCTTTCCTGACCGACCTGCATCTCGGCGAGGAAAAATCGCCCGTCGTGTTGCGCCGCGCCGATTGCCGCACCGCGGCGGAAGACCGGCCGCCGCCGCTGCATTTCCTGTTCCATTCGGCCTATTGCGCCTCGACGATGCTCGCGCAGGCGCTCGACCAGCCGGGCGTCGCGACCAGCCTGTCCGAACCGGTCCTGCTCAACGATATGGTCGGATGGCGGCGCCGGGGCGCCACCCCGCGCGATCATGGCGCGGTGATGGACGATGCGCTGGCCGTGCTCGGACGCGGCTTCACGCCGGACGAGGCGGTGATCGTCAAGCCGTCGAATATTTTCAACCCGCTCGCGCGCGGCGCACTGACGCTGCGGCCGCAGGCGCGCGCGATCCTGCTTCATGCGCCGCTGCGCGATTTCCTGTTATCGGTCGCGCGCAAGGGCATGTGGTGCCGATTGTGGTGCCGCGAGCTGCTCGAAGGCTATCTCGCCGACGCTTATGTGCAGCTCGGGTTCGAGGCGCGCGACTATTTCCGCCAGTCGGACCTGCAGGTCGCGGCGGTGGGCTGGCTCGCGCAGCAACAAGCCTTCGCCGCGCTGCTCGCATGGGCGCCGGACCGGATCGCCTCGCTCGACAGCGAGACATTGACGCGGGCACCGGCGGCGGCGGTCGCAGCAGCGATGGATCATCTGAGGCTCGCGGGCGACCGCGCCGCGATCGCCGATCATCCGGCGCTCGGCCGCAACAGCAAGTCGGGCGCGCCCTTCGCGGCTGGCGAACGCCAGCGCGATCTGGCCGCCGCCGAAGCCGCCTATGGCGAGGAAATTGCGCAAGTCGTTGGCTGGGCCGAAGCCGTCGCCGATCAGGCGGGCATTCCGCTCGCCTTGCCCGCGCCGCTGGTGGTTCGCTGAGCACCCGCCGCTTTCGGCGATTGGCGACCGGAAGCTGACCTCCCTTCATCGTCAGCCCGGACTTGCATCGTCATCCCGGACCTGATCCGGGATGCTTTGCGGCGCCGTCGTCGTGGTTGCCGGATCAAGTCTGGGATGACGAAAATTGGAGGTGGCAGCTCTCCATCCAAAAGCCGCCGTTCAATCCGCTCCTCCTTCCGCCCATAGAAAAAGGGGCGGACATTGCTGTCCGCCCCCAATTCTTGTCGAAGCGTAAAGTACTAGAACTTCAGCTTTGCCGACACGGCGTAACGGCGACCCAGCGCGTCGTAGGTCGACGGGAAGGTGTTGCCGCTATTGTAGGTCGTCGAACCGATCGAGTTGCCGACGATCGGCGGCTTGTTGTCGAGCAGGTTCTGCACGGTTGCCGTGAACACCAGATTCTCGCTGACGTTGAAACGTGCCGTCAGGTCGAAATAGTGCTGCGCCTTGATCTTGCGGAACTGCGGATCGACAACGCAGGCGCCCGGATCGGCACCGTCGAAGTCGGGGCAGCCCTGATCGTCGAGCGCGAGCAGATTGCCGTCGCCGTCACGGTTGGCAGCATCGGCCGCAGCACGGTCAGCCTCAAGCTGCGCCGGTTCGAACGACACGGCATCCTGCCAGCGCCACAGCAGCGACACATCCACGTTGTCGAAGCCGAGCGTGAAGCGGTTCGAGAACTGGAATTCCGGCTGGATCGAACCCGTGAACGAGCAGTTCACGCTGTAGTAGCCGACGCAATCGCGGTTGAGCGAGTCCGGGCTGGCGACATTGGCGTTGAACTTCGAGTGGCGCGTCCAGTTGCCGACAAACGACCAAGCCAGATTCGCGAAACCAACATCGGCGTTGTAGTTCATCAGAAGGTCGAAACCATCCGTGTACAGGCGGCCAAGGTTGTTGGTCAGGCCGAACAGGCCCGGCGTAGTCGAAGGGTCACCGTCGAGACCGCCGGTAAGCGGGTTACGACGGATCGACGTACAAGCCGGATCGCTCGCGCTGGCTGCGGTGATGTTACCGAAGCAGGCGCCGATAATGTCGCCCGGAAGCGGTGTGCCCAAGACGTCGTTGATCTTGATGTTGTAATAATCAAGCGACATGTTGAAACGCGGTGCGAAGTCGGGCTGGAACACAACGCCGAGCGTCCAGGTATCGGCCTTTTCGGGCTGCAGGTTCAAGTTACCACCAGCGGTGATGTTGGCCTGAGCCGCCGTCGGGTTGGTGATCGAACCGATCGTCCCCGCCGGTGCACCCTGCGCAATACAGATGGCGCGCAGATTGGCGTTTGCGGTCGGAGCCGCGCCCGCACAAGGGTCGATGCCGAGGTTGGTCAGCACCGTCGAGGTCGGCGTGAAGAGTTCGCCGATGTTCGGGGCGCGAACCGCGCGGCTGTAGTTACCGCGGAACTTGACGCCTGCGCCCGGCTCCCAGCTACCGCCGGCTTTCCAGGTCCAGGTGTCGTAACCGCCAGCACCTTCGATGCTGTAATCCGAATAACGGATACCGGCTTCGACGGTCAGGCTTTCGAAGAAGGGCTTGTCCTCGATCAGCGGCGCGACGATTTCGGCATAGGCCTCATACACGTCATACGCACCGTCGATGTCGGGCGCGGCACCACCGGCACCACCGAGTTCACCCGCCGTCTTGGCAAGGAGATCGGACGACTGCTGCGCGGTGTAACGGCGATATTCGCCGCCGAGCGCGAAACCGATCGGTTGAACTGCGAGCGGCGAAGCAAAGCCGACGTCACCCGAAATGATCGCGCGAACCTGAGCGAGCGAGGTGCGGTTGGTCGACGTGCTCGATTCCGAAAGATAGTCAGCCGCTTCCGGCGTGATCGACCCTTCGGGGCCGAACAGGTTGACCGGAACGCAGGCCGCGTTGCCGCTCTGACAGGTAACACCATCATCCGACAGCGACGCTTCGCGCCAGCGCGACTGCAGCGTGTAGCCGTTGATGCTCTGGATATTCTCCGATTCGCCATAGGCGCCTTCGATGTTCCAGTCGATCGTATCGGTGATGCCGCCGCGAAGGCCGATGCGATAGTCGAAGAAGGTCGTCTGATAGTTGCTGATACGCGGACCAACTTCCGGGGTACGACGGCTCAGCGTCACCGCCGGGTTCGGGTTGTAACCTTCGCCGTCGTCGATGACGCCGTCATTGTTGGTGTCAAAAGCAACGAAGCCGCCAGCACCGATCACCTGATAACCAGCGCTACCGGGTCCGGTAGCGGCGCCGGCCGCATCGCATTCGGCCTGCGTGAAGCGCGGGGTATAGATGTCAGGGCGCGGGTTGACGTCGAATGCGCAGAACTGGTTGCGCAGCGCGTCGGGCAGGAACGGATTGTTCAGGTTGATCGGAACCGAACCACCGAACGAACCCGACGGCGCGATGATCGTCGAAACGGTCTGTTTCGAGAACATGCCGCGCGTATAAACCTCGACCGAGTCGGACACTTCATAGTTGGCCTGGCCATAAATGTTGAAGCGTTCGAACGGCGTCTGGAAGATATTAGCCGGGTTGAAGTTGTAGCTCCGATAAGGCGCCAGCGCCTGACCGGTAGCCGGGTCGATCTGGCGACCACCGCCGTTCGTGGCGCCGCCCGGGTTCGCGACGTAAATCGGGTTGCCGTCGGCATCATAGGTGCCAGTGAAGACCGATTCCGCGATCGTATTCGGAACGCCGCCGGTCAGGCCACGCGTGCCCGAAAAGCTCGACGGAGCCGACGTACCCGAACCAATGAATGTGTTCGAATAGCTGTCGAGCGTGTTGTTCGAGAACGGGCGCGCGCCCTGATAGATGGCATCCGACTGCTGATAACCGATGCTCAGCACCGCGTTGCCGCGGCCGTCGTCGAAGTTCGCACCGATGGTGGCATCGACGCGGAAGACGTTGCCATCGCCCTGTTCGGTGAGCTGCTGTGAAGCGTTAACTTCCAGACCGGCGAAATCGCGCTTGGTGATGAAGTTCACCACGCCGGTGATGGCGTCGGCACCATAGGTGGTCACGGCGGCGCCGGTCAGCGCGTCGACGCGCTCGATCAGGGCCAGCGGAATGTTGTTAAGGTCGACGCGGCCGTTGACGTCCGACGGAGCGATACGGTTGCCGTTCAACAGGACGATGTTGCGGATCGAGCCGAGGCCGCGAAGATCGACGTACGAAGCGCCGCCGTTGCCGTTGTTGACCGCCGAACCGATATTGGCGACCACGCCGGGCAGTTCACGCAGGACTTCTTCTGCGGTGTTCGACTGCTTCAGCTCGATCGTATCGGCGGTCGTGACGTTGACCGGGGTCGACTGTTCGAGGTTCGGGTTGCGGATCAGCGAGCCGGTGACGACGATTTCCGACTGAGCGGCACCTTCTTCGGCGGCGTCCTGCGCAAAGGCAGGAGCCGAAACCAGGGCGACGCTCAATACGAGCGGCGCAGCGCCTAGTCTCAGCTTGGAATATTGGGTTTTCTTCACAGTGCAGTCCCTTGCTACTGGTGGATTGAAATTACCCGGACCCCCCGCGCGACAGACCAAAGCCGACGCGCACAGATGCCCCGATAGCGTGGGGGGATGTAACTTCGTTCATGTCGAGTAAAGCGAATTCCCGGCGCTATCGGCGGTTTCGCGAGCCATTGTGACGTATTTGCAACAAGTGTGGGAATCCACGAAATACAATATGCTGCAGCGCGTCATTTGCGACATATTGTTTCAATGGTTACGATTTCGCTCTTGGCGAGCGGACATTAGCGGCCGATCGGCCCCGCTAGCTTGCCCGGGTCGAGACGCGCATCGCGCCACTTCAGCCCCCAGTGCATATGCGGCCCTGTCGCGCGGCCCGTCCGCCCCACCGTGCCGAGTTTCTGTCCCTGCACGACCCGGTCGCCGACCTTCACGTCGAGCCGCTGGCAATGCAGAAAGGCGCTCGACAGACCCATGCCATGATCGACGATCAGCAGATTGCCCTCAAGCGTGAAGGGCGCGCTCGCCGCGAGCACGACGACGCCGTCGGCGGGCGCGACGAAAGGCGTGCCCGCGGGGACCGCGACGTCGGTTCCGCTATGATAGGTGCCGGGCTTGCCCTGATAGACGCGCTGCGACCCGAAGAAGCCCGACAGCCGCCCCGTGACCGGCCAGCGGAATGTCTGCCGCCAGCCGTCGGAGGCGACCTGCATATTCCGCGCCGCCGCGATCTGCGCCAGTTCGGCGGGGCGGCGGCGCTGGAATTCGGCGTCGCTCGCCGCGCTGCCGCGATAGGGGGCGTTGATATGCTCGAGCCGCCAACTGCCCGCCGCAACGATGATCGGTCGCTCCACCGTCCGTCCGTCGCCGAGCGTCGCGACCAACCGCGCGCTTGTCCCGGCGTCGCGGTCGAAGGCGATCAGGAAACGCCCGTCGGCAGCGACCGGAATCGTCTGGCCGTCGAGAGCGAGCGTGCGGGTGTCGCTGGGCGCCTGCCCGGTCATAACGGCGCCCTGTTCGGCAAGTCCGGTCAGCGTGAAGTCCGCGCGAACCGGCGCACGCGGGGGCGCGGGCGGCGTAACAGGTTGAACGACCGGTCGCGGCGCGGGCCTTGCATCGCCGTCGGCGGCCGGAACGCAGCCCGCGGCAAAGATCAGGAACGCGAGCGCCGCCCCGTGCTGCGGCCAATCCGTCGCAAACCTCATGCCTTGCGCGCGGCGTCCAGTTCGGCCTGCACCGATATTTCCGCGGTGGCATAGGGTTCCTGCCGCGCGACCGACCAGTAACGTAGCTCGTCGAGCCCGATCGGCGCGCCGCTCACCGCGCACAGCACATGGTCGCCGGGCGCGAGGACGCGAAACCCGTTCGGTCCATATTGCAGGCGGGCAAGGCGGTTGCGGCTGGCGATCAACATGATTCTCTATCCATTCGGCGGGATGTGCTGATCGCGACTATAACAGCATCGCGCGGCGCGGCCACCCCCCCGTCCCTTGGGCGACCTCAGAAAAGCTCGCCCTGCCCCCGTTTGGGCGCCGCGGGCGACGCTTTCCGCACGGGCTTGGGTGTTGGCGGCGTATCGCTGCCCGCGACCTCGACCGGCACCTCGCCATCGGCGAATTGCAGCTGCAAATGCCCGGCAGCGCGGGCCTTGGCGGCGGTCGTGACGATCGCGCCGCCGCTATCGCGCACCATCGCATAGCCGCGCGACAGCAGCGCGCGCGGATCGAGGCTGTCGAGCAATCGCCCCAGCCCTTCGAGCAATGCCCGGTCGCGGTCCCAGCGCCGCGCAAGCAAGCCGGGGCGCAGCGCGGCTCCCCGCGTCGCGAGTCGCTCCGAAATCACCGCCAGCCGGTGGCGCTGGCTGCGGTCGAGCCGGTCGCCTGCATCGTCGAGCCGCTGGCGCTGCGGCGCATAAAGCGCATCGCGTTTCGGCAAGTGCCGCGCCAGCGCGGTAAGCCGCTCGCCCGCCAGCGCCTGATGCCGGTTCGCCGCGCCGATGATGCGGCCGTTCCATGTCGCGAGCTGCGCCTGCAATTCGGCGCGAACCGGCACCGCCATCTCGGCCGCGGCGGTCGGCGTCGGCGCACGCACGTCGGCGGCATAGTCGGCGAGCGTCACGTCGGTTTCATGCCCCACCGCGCTGATCGTCGGGATGCGGCAATCGGCGATCGCGCGCACGACCACCTCCTCGTTGAACGCCCACAGATCCTCGATCGACCCGCCGCCGCGCGCGACGATGACGAGATCGGGGCGCGGCACGGGTCCGCCGGGTTCGATGGCATCGAAGCCGCGGATGGCATTCGCGACCTGCGCCGCCGCGCCGTCGCCCTGCACCAGCACCGGCCAGACGATCACATGCGTCGGGCAGCGATCGGCGAGCCGGTGGAGGATGTCGCGAATCACCGCGCCGGTCGGCGAGGTCACGACGCCGATCGTTCGCGGAAGGTACGGCAGCCGGTCATATTTGCGTGTCCGGTCGAACAGCCCCTCGGACCCCAGCCGCGCCTTCAGTTTCTCGAACAGCAGCATCAGCGCGCCTTCGCCCGCAACTTCGAGCGTGTCGACGACGAGCTGATATTTGGAGCGCCCCGGATAGGTGGTGAGCTTTCCGGTCGCGATCACCTCGATCCCGTCCTCGGGCCGGAACGCCAGCCGCCCCGCCTGCCCCTTCCACATCACCATGTCGATTAGCGCATTATCGTCTTTCAGCGCCGCGTAGAAATGCCCCGACGCGGCGCGTTTGGTCCCCGACAATTCACCCCGCACGCGCACGCGCGCGAAGCCGTCCTCGACCGTCCGCTTGATTGCTGCCGACAATTGGCTGACCGACAGCGCGGGCGCATTGTCGCCGGGCGCCGCCTCGGCTAACAGCCGCGCTTCGGTGCCATCGTCGGACGCCGTATCGGGAAAAGGGACTGACATGAATATCCTGCTGGTCGGATCGGGGGGCCGCGAACATGCGCTCAGCTGGCAGTTGGCACAATCGCCAAGCTGCGCCAAGCTCTATGCCGCACCGGGCAACCCGGGGATCGAAGCGCATGCCGAATGTGTCGCAATTGCTGCCGACGACATCGATGGCCTGATCGCCTTCGTCAAAGCGCATAGCATCGATTTCGTCGTCGTCGGCCCCGAAGCGCCGCTCGTCGCGGGCCTCGCCGACCGGCTGCGCGCGCTCGACGTCGCGGTGTTCGGCCCCGCCGCCGCGGCTGCACGGCTCGAAGGATCGAAGGGCTTTACCAAGGATTTGTGCGCGCGCGCCGGCATCCCGACCGCCGCCTATGTCCGTTGCACCAGCGCCGAGGAAGCGCTCGCGGTGCTCGAAGGCTTTTCGATCCCGGTCGTGATCAAGGCCGACGGCCTCGCCGCGGGCAAGGGCGTGATCATCGCCGAAACAATCGAAGAAGCACAAGCCGCGATCGACGATATGTTCGATGGCGCCTTCGGCGGCGCGGGCGCCGAGGTGGTGATCGAGGAGTATATGACGGGCGAGGAAGCGAGCTTCTTCGCGCTCTCGGACGGCACCGACGTCATCGCATTCGGCAGCGCGCAGGATCACAAGCGCGTCGGCGATGGCGATGTGGGTCCGAACACCGGCGGCATGGGCGCGTACAGCCCCGCCCCGGTCCTCACCCCCTATCTCGAAGCCGAAGTGATGGACCGCATCATTCGCCCGACCGTCAGGGCGCTCGCGGCCGAGGGCACGCCTTATGTCGGCGTGCTCTTCGCCGGGCTGATGCTCACCGATAAGGGACCGAAACTGATCGAATATAACGCCCGATTCGGCGATCCCGAATGCCAGGTGCTGATGATGCGCTATGCCGGCGATCTCGCTGCGCTGCTTTACGCCGCGTCGACCGGTGCGCTCGCGGGCGCGACCCCGCCCGCCTTCGCCAGCGATTATGCGCTGACCGTCGTGATGGCGGCGAACGGTTATCCGGCCACGCCCGAAAAGGGCGGCGCGATCCACGGCATCGCCGAGGCCGAGGCGGGCGGCGTGCGGGTCTTCCATGCCGGCACCGCGCGCGCGGACGGACAGATCGTCGCCGCCGGCGGCCGCGTGCTCAACGTCACCGCAACCGGCCGCACCGTCACCGAGGCGCAGGCGCGCGCTTATGCGGCCGTCGACAAGCTCGATTTCGCCACCGGCTTCTGCCGCCGCGACATCGGCTGGCGCGAGGTCGCACGCGAAGCCGAATGAGCCGGCCCGCCAAAGAAATTCATGGTGGCCCGTTCGTTAAGGTAGACCCGGCCCATAAGCCTGCATAGGCTGGAGGAAATTCACAAGCGGAGAAGATCATGGCCTGGCTTCAGGAAAACTGGATTATCGCGGTTGTCGGACTCGTCGTTGCCGTCGTGCTGCTGTGGTGGCTGTTCGGACGGTCAAAGCCCGAAGAGATCGCGCGCCCGACCGTCGAGCCGACGAAACCCGCGAAGCCACTCGAACCCGTAAAGCCCGAAATCATCGCCGCCGAGCCAGCCCGCTTCAAACCGATCGAGCCCAAAGCGCCGCCCGTCGCGCCTGCTACGCCGCCACCGCCGGTTAAGCCCGCCGCCAAGGCGGCGCCCGCCCCCGAGCCTGCACCCGTCGCAGAACCAGCCGCCAAGGCTCCGCCCCCGGCGCCCAAACCAGCTGCGAAACCCAAGGCCGCCGCGAAACCCGCAGCGAAAAAAACCACTGTCACGGAACCGGCGGCGAAACCCGCTACAAAGCCCGTTGCAAAGGCAGCGGCCAAGCCCGCAGCCAAAAAAGTCGCCAAACCGGCGGCCGAAAAAGCAGCCGCTGCCATTCCGGAAGAGCCGACAGTTCCGCCGCCCCCCGCCGCGAAGCCTGCCCCGACCCCAACGAAAACCGGCGCCGACAATCTGCAACTGCTGAAGGGCGTCGGCCCCAAGCTCGTCGTGCTGCTGAACGGCCTCGGCGTCACCAGCTTCCAGCAGGTCGCCGACTGGACCGACGCCGACATCGCGCGCATCGACCCACAACTCGGCACGTTCCAGGGTCGCATCGCGCGCGACAATATCGTCGACCAGGCGGGCTATCTCGCGCGCGGCGACAAGGCGGGCTTTGAAGCAAAATATGGAGCGCTTGGCGGAGAACTCTGAAAGCCGGCTTTCAACCGGAAGCCGATATCCCGACGCAGGGGTCCCCGCTTACACGGGGACCCAACGGGATTTCAAACCGCTTCGGTTGCCCGATAACGTTCCGCCACGTCGCGCCGCGACAGGCCCGGGCCCATCGCGAGCCGTGCGGCATGATAGGCATTCCACTGGTCTTCGTCGGCGAGCGGCGGGATCGTCACCTCTTCGCCGCGGTCGAGCCCAAGCAGCGCCGCGTCGACCAGGTCGCCCGCGTCCATCACCATCTCGGCCGGGAAGGCGTCGATGTCCTTGCCCGAACGTTCCCAGATTTCGGTGCGCGTCGCCCCGGGCAGCACCGCCTGCACCTTGACGCCCTGTTCGCGAAGGCCGTTCGCGAGCGACAGGCTGAGGTTGAGCAGAAAGGCTTTCGATCCGCTGTAGACGCCTTCGAAAGTCTCGGGTGCGAGCGCAAGGACCGAGGCGATGTTGACGATCGCGCCCTTGCCGCGCGCGCCGAACGCCTTGCCCGCCGCGATGGCGAGCCGCGCGGCGGCGGTGATGTTGAGCGCGATGATTGTCTGGACCTCGGCGGCGCTGTTTTCGAGCGTGCCGCCATTCAGCGACATACCGGCATTGTTGACGAACAGGGTGATGTTCGCGTCGTCGATCAGGCGCTGTTCGACGCGGGTGACGTCGTCGCCGTTGGTGAGGTCGGCGGCGATCACGTCGACCTGGACGCCGGTGTCGGCGCGCAGCTTCGCGGCGAGCGCCTCCATCTGCGCGCCATTGCGCGCAACGAGGACCAGGTCGTGGCCGCGCCCTGCGAGGCGGTCGGCATAAACGGCGCCAAGGCCGGTCGAAGCGCCGGTGATGAGGGCGGTTCCGAGGTTTGAAGTGGACATATCTGGACTCCTGCAAAGACCCGGGATCGAGTCACTTGCAAAATGATAGTGACTGCTCCATATGAGTTCAATGACCGACGAAAAAGAAATTTCGGGAACCTGCCCCGTCGACCGCGGCCTGACGCGTGTCGGCGACCGCTGGAGCATGCTGATCTTGCGCGACGTCGAACGCGGGCTGACGCGCTACGAACAGCTCCGCACCAGCCTCGGCATCGCGCCCAACATATTGTCGCGGCGCCTCGCCGCGCTCGCCGAGGCAGGTCTTGTCGAAAAAAGGCGCTACAGCCAGCGCCCACCGCGCGACGAATATCTGCTCACCGATGCGGGGCGCGACTTCCTGCCGATCCTGATGGCGATCGGCGCCTGGGGCCGCAAATATAATGGCGCGGGCGCGCTCAGCCGTCATCTCGATATCGAGACGGGCGAGGTCGTCCGCCCGGTGGTGGTCGACGCCAACAACGGCGCGCCGATCGGCACGCGTCCGCTGCGCCTCGAATATCCGGATTGATCCCCTCTCCCCTTGGGGGAGAGGGTAGCGAGACTTGCGAGCTCGCTCGCTAGTCGCAGCGGGTGAGGGCTTGAAAGCTCACTTATACATGCCCTCGCGCAAATTGATCCCGTGCTCGATCCACGCCTTGAGCGCGCACAGCATCTGCGACCAGCCCTGGCAATTGCCATAGGAAGCACCGAGCGCACCCTGATTCTCGCGCCATCCCTCCTCGGCGATCTCGACCAGCGTGCGACCGTCGTCGAGTTCCTTGAAGCTCATCGTCACGCGCGTGAGATAATCCGCATCCTTGGGCTCGCTGCCTTCGATATTGTGCGCCTCACCCTCGCTCGCCTGCCATTCGAGCACGATCTTCTCATCCTCGACGACCTCGATCACATAGACGGGGAAGGCGCCCGGGAAATCGTGGAAGTCCCACTCCACCGTCGCGCCGGTCTCGAGCCGCCCCTTCGCGCCGCCCGTGGTGAAATAGTTCGACAGCTTGGCGGGATCGGCGACCGCCTCGAACACCTCATGCACCGGCTTCGCGATCCGCGCCGCGACCCTGAATTTCAGTTCCATGTCGATTCTCCGCTTGAGAAGCGCTTCATTATGTTATATTTCTATAACATGTCAATTCACGACCAGTTCGATGCAACCTTCAAGGCGCTCGCCTCGCCGATCCGGCGGCAGATATTGGACGATCTGAAGGACCAGCCGCTGACGACCGGAGCCTTATGTGGTCACTTTGCCGACATCGATCGATGCACGGTGATGCAACATCTGAAGGTGCTGGAAGAAGCCGGGCTGGTCATCGCCGAGCGCCGCGGCCGCGAGCGCTGGAATCATCTCAACGCCATCCCCATTCAGGACATCCACGACCGCTGGATCGGTCCACACGCCGCCGCCGCGAGTGCGCGGCTGGCGCGTTTCAAACAGTCGGTCGAAGCGCAGTGAGGCAAATGGCGGCTAACGACCAATTGCGGACATTGCTGAGGGGCGATGACGGCTCTATCGTTTACTGATGACCGACATAAATTATGGAATGGCGCGCCGCGCGCAGGCACTGGAAAAGGCACTTACTTTGCCGTTACCGGACGCTGTGTATGAGATTGTTCGCTACAATGACTGGGCGGGGCCGTTCGGATACACGATTGAACTGAGTGAGTTGCAGGCCAAAGGCTCGGATGTGGAGTTGCAAGAGTGGAAGAAAAAATCTCATCGACTGCGGGCTGATGCTTATGCCGTTGGAGATGCTGGTCTCAGATCTGATGACGGCTACGCTGCCGCTCGGGCGCGATTTGAGGCCACCAACCCCGGCTTTAACGAAGCGAGCTACGAAAGCGCGATAAGCCACGGCTTTCAACAAGCTCGGTAAATGACAGCTTCCCACCCCGAAGCAGACATCCATGCTCATCCCGCAACAAAAGGGCCGGGAATCGCTTCCCGGCCCCGTTACTCATCGCATTCGGCGGCTTACCACCCCGACGGCTTGCCCTTGTTCTGCTGGTCGAGCCATTTCTTCAGCGGCGCGAAATAGTCGGCCATCGCCTTGCCCGTCATTTCGCGGCTGCCGGTAAAGGCCTGCAGCGCATCGGGCCACGGCTTCGACGCGCCCATCTCGAGCATCGCATTGAGCTTCGCGCCGACCTCCTTGTTGCCATAGAAGGAGCAGCGGTGGAGCGGCCCCTTCCAGCCCGCCTGCTTGCACGCGGCCTGATAGAATTGGAACTGCAGCACGCGCGCGAGGAAATAGCGCGTGTAAGGCGTGTTGCCGGGGATGTGGAACTTCGCGCCCGCGTCGAACGCGTTCGCCGGCCGCGCGCCCGGCGGGACGATGCCCTGATATTGGGTGCGCATCTCGGTCCACGCCTTGTTGTAATCGGCGGGCTGGATCGAACCGTCGAAAACGCCCCAGCGCCAGCGGTCGACGAGCAGGCCGAAGGGCAGGAAGGCGACCTTGTCCATCGCCTGACGCAGCAGCAGGCCGATATCCTTGTCGGCGCTCGGCACCTTCGCCTTGTCGAGCAGGCCGATGTCGACGAGATATTGCGGCGTGATCGACAGCGCGACGAAATCGCCGATCGCCTCGTGGAAGCCGTCGTTCGCGCCGTTGAGGTACAGATAAGGCTGCTTGTTATAGGCGCGCTGGTAATAATTGTGGCCGAGCTCATGGTGGATCGTGATGAAGTCGTCGGCGTTCACCTTGATGCACATCTTGATGCGGATATCGTCCTTGTTGTCGATATCCCACGCCGACGCGTGGCAGACGACTTCGCGGTCGGCGGGTTTCAGGAACTGGCTGCGCTTCCAGAAGGTTTCGGGCAGCGGCGCCATGCCGAGCGACGAATAGAAATTCTCGCCCGCCTTGACCATGTCGAGCGGAGTCTTGCCCTGCGCGGTAAGCAGGTCGCCGATGTCATAGCCGAGGTCGCCCGTCCCGGCGGGCGCGACGAGCGGGTAGATATTGCCCCATTCCTGCGCCCACATATTGCCGAGCAGGTCGGCGCGGATCGGGCCGGTCTTCGGCTGCACCGCGTCGCCATATTTTTCGTTGAGTTTCCAGCGGACATAGGTGTGGAGCGCGACATAGAGCGGCTTCATGTCCTGCCAGATCTTTTCAGTCAGCTTGGCGAATTCCTCGGGCGGCATGTCGTAACCCGAACGCCACATCGCGCCGGTGTCGGCGAAGCCCAATTCCTTCGCGCCCTCGTTCGCGATGCCGACCATCTTGGCATAGTCGTCCTTCATCGGCGCGCCGACCTTGTCGTGCCAGCTCGTCCACATTTCGGCGAATTGCGCGGGCGTGTTCTGAAGATTGCCCATCTCGGCTTCGATATCGGAGCCCGAGATTTCCTTGCCGTTCAGTGTGCCGCGGCCCTTGCCATATTGCGACTGCAGATCGGTCGCGATCATGTTGAGCTCGGTCGCGGCGCCCGGCTTGGTCGGTGCGGGGAGTACGAGCCCGGTGCGCAATATGTCGAGCTTGCGCTTGGTGTCGGCGCTGAGGCCGGCAACATCCTTATATTTGGCGGCTTCGAGCGCATATTTGACCGACTTTTCAGTCCCGACCGCATTGATCCGCGACGCCATCGCATCGGTATCTTCGGTCAGATAGGTGCTGTTGACCCAGTTCACCTGGCTCGCCTCGACCGTATAGTCGAACAGGTCCTTTTCGGCGGCGGCGATGAAGGCGTCGGCATCGGCCGCCGTCGGCGGAGCCGCCGTCTGTGCGGCGACAGGCGCCGCGACCGCGAGCGACAGGGCAAGCGACAAAGTCGAAATCATGGCTTTCATGGGGTGCGTCCTCTGGAATCTATCACAGCGCTCTCTGGCGCGATGACAGCAGCTTGGCGCGCGCCGAGGGCCGGGTCAAGCCGTGAGGAAGGCCACGATCGCTTCGCCAAGCTCGGGCTGGGTCACGCTCGACATATGCGTGCCGGGAATCGTCGCGAGCCGCGCGTCGGCGAGCGCCGCGACCAGTTCGGGCGCCGAGCCATTGTCCTGATCGTCCGCACCGCACACGACGAGCACCGGCATCGTCAGCGCCGCGAGCGCCTCGGGCGGGGTATCGGTGAAACTGTCCAGCAGGTGCCCCGCGGCGATGCGGTCGACCTTCATCGTCTTCATGAACTGGATCGACATCCACGTGTCGTCGCCGCGCTTCGCCGTTTCATATTCGGCAATGACGCGCTTGAAGAATTGCCCGCGCTTTTCCCAGCCGGCGAGCCCGGCAAGCCCCATGCCGCCGAGGATCAGCCGGCACGGCCTTATCCCCGCAACGACCGCGCGGACGCTGGTGCGCGCGCCGAGCGAAAAGCCGCCGAGATCGAAGTCCGCAAGGCCCAGATGCCCAGTCAGGTCCTCCAGATCGCGCACCAGCACGTCGGGCGGATAATATTCCTCGTCGTGCGGCGCATCGCTCGACCCATGGATACGCAGATCGGGCATGATCACGCGGTACCCCGCCGCCGCGATCCGCGCGGCGGTGCCGAATTTGATCCAGTTGACTTCGCCGCTCGAAAACAGGCCGTGGAGCAGCAGCAATGGGCGGCCTTCGCCCATTTCGCGCCACGCCAGCCGCACGCCGTCGCGTGCCTCGAAATATTGCGGTTCGATCGTCATGCGCCGCGCTATGCGCCCTTCGCGCCCGGTTGGGCAAGCACCGATCAGCGCGGGCGCAGCCCCTTCTGCTCCATCCGCCACTTCGCCATTTCGATCCGGTCCTGCCCGAAAAAGGGCTCGCCATCGAACACCAAAGTCGGCACACCCCAATGCCCCGCGATTTCCAGCGCGACCTGGTTGGCGGCGATTTCGGTATCGAGCGCCACCGCTTCGGCTTCCGCCTCCGCGTCGAGTTCGGCAAGATCGAGATCGGCGCGGCTGGCGGCACCCGCCAGATGATCGCCGAGATGCCAGTCCTGCGCCCCGCCCCAGATCAGCTGCGCGACCTCATGCGCAAAGGCGAGGCCCTTGCCCCGCCGCGACGCCGTCTGCCCGAGCCGCGTCAGGCGATAGATATAAGGCTGCTCCGCGGCGATCGCGCGCGTCGCCAGATCCTGTACGATCGGGTCGGGACGCGGCGGACCAAAGGGGATGCCATGGAATTGCGCGACGCGGATCATGTCGCGCACCGTATAGCTCAGCCAATTGGGGTGGTTGCGCTCAAAGAAATCGGGCTGCCGGACCGCGAGCGGATAGACCGGACGCAGGTTGATCGTCAGGTCGTGGCTGGCGGCGAGCGCGCGATAACGGCCGATAGCGAGATAGCTATACGGCGAACGGAAGGACCAGAAGAGGTCGGCGGTCAAACTCATGACGTCATCCTGCAAAAAAACGCGTCCGGCGCAAGCGGTGTAAAGAAAATTTACACCGGATTCGAGATTGTTGGCCGTAACAACCGGATGTTGAATATAGTAGCAATTGCTATTATATCATAGTCCATGAGCGAAACGATCGGATTCCTGTTGAATGACACCGCGCGCCTCTTTCGGCGTTCGTTCAACGCGCGTACGCGGGACAGCGGCATCACCGCGCTGCAATGGCGGCTGATCTCCTACCTGAAACGCCACGAGGGCATCCGGCAGGGGCCGCTCGCCGAACTGATCGAAGTCGAGCCGATCACACTGTCGCGGATGGTCGACCGGCTGGTCGAAGCCGAACTGGTCGAGCGCCGCGCCGACCCCGCCGACCGCCGCGCCTGGCAGCTTTACCTGACACCGCGCGCGAGCGAGCAGCTGAATGGCATGCGTCCCATTGCCGACGCGCTGACCGCCGAAGCGGTCGAAGGATTGAGCGCCGCCGAGATCGACCAGCTCACCAACCTTGTCGAGCGCGTCCGCGCCAATTTGTCCCGCCGCATTTGCCCAAAAGAAAAAGAGACCGCCTGATGGACCAGCTCTCCCCATCCCGTCCGAAGGCCGAAGAGGCGACCCCGCCCAAAGCGGCGCCGAAGGCCGATCCATTGCCCGCACCCGTGGCCGAGACAGCGCCCAAGGCAAGCTGGCGCACGCGCATCCTGATGTTCGGTCTGCCCGCGCTGCTGATCGCGGGCGGCGCCGGCTGGTGGCTGACGAGCGGCGGGTCGGTGTCGACCGACAACGCCTATGTCCAGATGGACAAGGTCTCGGTCGCCGCGGAAGTCGGCGGCCGGATCACCGAAGTCGCGGTGCGCGACGGCCAACAGGTTGCGAAGGGGCAATTGCTGTTCCGCATCGACGGCGAACCCTATGCGCTGAGCGTCGCGCAGGCGACCGCGGCGATAGACGCGGCGCAAGTCGAGGTCGGCAATTTGTCGGCGAGCGCGAACACGTCGAGCGTCGACATCGCCGCAGCGCGCGAGGACGTCAAATTCGCCGAAGTCACCTTCCAGCGTCAGGCGGCGCTGATGGAAAAGGGCTTCACCACCAAGGCCGCCTATGACGCGGCGCGCCACGCGCTCAGCCAAGCCCGCGAAAGCGTCCGCCAGGCCGAAGCCGCCGCCGCCGAGGCGCGCACCAAACTCGCCGGAGGCCCGTCGAGCGGGATCAATCCGCAGGTCGAGGCGGCGCGCGTCCAGCGCTCGCAGGCCGAGGTGAATCTTGGCCGCACGACGGTTCGTGCCCCGAGCGCTGGCCGGATCGCGCAATCTGATCGGCTCCAGGTCGGGCAGATGATGGTCGCGGGGCTGCCCGCGGTGACGCTCGTCGACACCGCGCATCCGTGGGTCGAGGCCAATTTCAAGGAAACAGACCTCGCCGACATGCGCGTCGGCCAGCGCGCCGAAATCAGCTTCGACGCCTATCCCGGCGTGAAGGTGCGCGGGCATGTCCTGACGATCGGCGCGGGCACCGGCAGCGAATTTTCGGTGCTCCCCGCGCAGAATGCCACCGGCAACTGGGTCAAGGTGACGCAGCGCGTGCCGGTGCGTATCGCTTTCGACGAAAAGCCCGCGCGCGACATGATCGCCGGCCTGTCGGCCGACGTCCAGGTGTTTACTAAGTAAGGCCCCGTGGCGAGCAACGCCCTTCCCCGTCGGCCGTCCGCCGTGGCGCTCCCCAACGACGAATCGATCCCGCTGCACGAGCGCGTCCGTTACCGCGGTCTCTTGACCGTTGCGGTGATGGGCGCGTCGATCATGCAGATCCTCGATACGACGATCGCCAATGTGGCGATCCCGCATATGCAGTCGGCATTGGGCGCGACGAGCGAAACCGTCACATGGGTGCTGACAAGCTATATCCTCGCCTCGGCGGTAGCGATGCCGATCACCGGCTGGCTCGCCGATCGCATCGGGCGGCGCGAATTGTTCATGGCCGCGGTCGTCGGCTTCATCATTGCATCAATGGCGTGCGGCGCGGCTCAGACGCTCGAACAGATGGTCGCTTTCCGCTTCCTGCAAGGCGTGAGCGCTGCCTTTATCGGCCCGCTGTCGCAATCGGTGATGCTCGACATCAACCCGCCCGAACGCCACGCACGCGCGATGTCGATCTGGGGCATGGGGATTATGATCGGTCCGATATTGGGCCCGATATTGGGCGGCTGGCTGACCGAAAGCGCCAATTGGCGCTGGGTCTTTTACGTCAACCTGCCGGTCGGGCTGATCACGCTCGCGATGATGTGGGCGCTGCTGCCCAAGACAAAAAGCGTCACGCGCCGCTTCGACCTGTTCGGTTTCTCGATGCTCGCGCTGGGGCTTGCCGCATTGCAGCTGATGCTCGACCGCGGCGCGCATCAAGACTGGTTCGACAGCATCGAAATCTGGATCGAGCTGGGCGTCGCCGTCTCGTGCCTGTGGATGTTCGTCGTCCATATGTTTACCGCGCGCGCGCCGCTGTTCAGCCGCCTGATGCTCGCCGACCGCAACCTCGTCACCGCGATGGGCTTCATGGTCGTGATCGGCGTCGTGATGTTCGCGTCGATGGCGCTGTTGCCGCCGATGCTCCAGAACCTGTTCGGCTGGCCGGTGATCGACACCGGCGTCGCGCTTGCGCTGCGCGGCGTCGGCATCCTCGCCAGCATGTGGGTCGCGGGGCAGTTGCTCGGCAAGATCGACGCGCGCTGGCTGGTCGGCACGGGCCTGCTCATCGCCGCTTACTCGCTCTGGCAGATGAGTCACTGGTCGCTCGAAATGGGGATGCAGCCGGTGATCATCAGCGGGCTGGTCCAGGGTCTCGGCATGGGCCTGATCTTCATCCCGCTCAACACCATGGCGTTCGCGACGATCCAGCCGCAGTATCGCACCGACGGATCGAGCCTGCTCAACCTGTTCCGCAGCCTCGGCGCCTCGGTCGGCATTTCGGTGGTCACCACCCTGCTCGGGGCGAATATCCAGACGAGCCATGAGGATCTGGCGGCGCATGTCACCAACAGCTCGATTGCGCTGCTCGACCCGTCGACCGCCGATCGGTTCGGTATCGCGGGCGACACCGCGATGGCGATGGTCAATGCAGAGATCAACCGGCAGGCGGCGATGGTCGCCTATATCGACGATTTCTGGCTGATGATGTGGGTGACGCTGGCGTCGGTGCCGCTGGTGTTACTGCTACGCCCGCCGAAGCCAGGCGGGCCGAAGGCGTCGGCGGCGGATATGGGACATTAGCGGCGGTGGCGGCTTTGGGGTGGTGCGCGGACTTCCCCACATTCGTCATTGCCGCGAAAGCGGGAATGACGAAGTATTAGAATGGAACGACCGCAATCGATCGCGATCAGGCACTCAACCCGCTCGGCGGGCCATCGCGAGCCGCATGAATTCCGCAGGGTCGGGACTTTCGGGAAAGGTCGGCACCCCGTGATCGATCGCGATCCAGCTACGTTTCCGGCTGCTCCACATATGCGCGAAGGGCTCAAGCCCCGACGGATCGTCAAGCGTCCCACCGCGCACGATCGTCATCGCGGGGTAGACGGTGTTCGCATTGCACACGCGGCTGAAACAGTCGGGGCAATGCCGGTTGATCGTCGTCCCGCCCGACGGGCGCTCGGTTGAAAAGGTCATGTTGCGCCCCGTCAGTGTCAAAGCGTCGGTCGATACAATCACCTGATCGGCAAAGGCGCTCGCGGTCGATTTCTGGCAATCGATGCAGTGACAGCAGTAATTGAGCAGCGGCCCGTCCTGCTCGAAGCGGTACCGCAATTGTCCGCAGCGGCAGCCGCCAGTGATCGTGGTCGGCATTAGCGGAAGAAGCAGTTGGTGCCCGCGAATAGCGCGTCGATCTTGGCCGCATCGCCGGGCGCGGCGAACATACCACCGATCAGATTGTCGCCGGTGCCGATGCTGAATTCCTCGCCCAGCGTGCTATCCTCGAGATCGACGATCGTCACCGATTCGGATGCCTTGGCGCGCGTTGTGCCGATGCCGATGCCGCTCATCGTCGAATAGGTCGCGGCGCCCGGCTCGTTGCCGAGGAACCAGCCGGCGAATTTGCCGTTCTGAAAATTGAGCGTCATCGCGTCGTAGCGCGTGAATTCCATCGAGCCCGCGCCGCATTCGGCGTTGGTGCTGCGATCATCCTCTTTGCCCGCGACGTTCGCGAGAGCGCTTTCGGCCTGCGCGCGCGGGACGCCGAAGGGGAGCAGGCTGGTCTTGCCACTATTCTTGTCGACGAAACGCAGGCCGTCGCCATCGAGGCTGACTGCGGTGGTCGCGGCGTTCGGGCCGTCGGCCTTCGCCTCGGGCATTGCTGGAGCGACAGGGTCGGCGTCAACCGGGGCCTTGTCGGCAGCGGGATTGCACGCGGCGAGCATCGCCACCATTGCGAGGGTCGTGAACTTGCGCATGCCTATCTCCTGTTCCTGATGATCGGCCCCATCGCCAGCACTACTATCGCACCGAGCGTTGCCAGCGCCATATCCTTTTGCGCGTCCCAGATGTCGCCCTGTTGCCCGTTATAGCGGTCGGCGGTGTCGCCCGCCGCGACGATGGTGAGCAGCCATTCGAAGATTTCATACAGGCAGGATGTCGCCAAAACCCAGCCGAGCACGGTTAACGCCGCACCGCGCGGACCGAGCCCGCCGCAGCGCCTTGCGATTTCGGCGACGGGGATCACCGACAGTGCGCCGAAGGCGAAATGGACGAGACGGTCGTAATGATTGCGCGTCCAGCCGAAGGCGTCGGAGAGGCTCGTGCCGGTGAGCGCGCGCGCCCAGTCGTCATAGGGGACGTTGCTGTAAGCATAGCGCCCCCCGAGCGTGTGAAGCGCCATGAACGCCACGATGCACGCGACCGATGCGGTCGACAGCGGCCAGCGGCGGAGCAGCCAAGGCGACGCCACGATCAGCAGCATCGTCGGGATATGCTGGAGCAGCGCGACCTCGGGATAAGGCTGGTCGATCTGCGCGAAGAGCAGCAGCACGAGAAGCAGGCCGAACAGGCGGCGCTGCGCGGGCGCGGTGGCGGCGCTCACCAGCGCAGCGACATGCAGCTGAGCCCCGCGTCGATATGCGCGATCTGATCGGTCGGCAACGCGCGGATCTCGATGCCTCGCGCGGCGAGCAATGCGTGCGTCGCGAGCCAGTCGTCGCCGACGAGCACGGTGTCGCGGATGCGCAAGATATTCGCGGCGGGTTCTTCGCCGGGCGGGGTCGTGACGACCGCCAACCCGTCGAACTGTGGACAGTCGGCGAGCGCGGGGACGGCGAGGATCGTGCGTTCGTCGATCAGTCCGCAGCCGGTCTTGAAATGGAGCACGCCCGGCGGCGTTTCGGCGATCTCGGCGCGGTAACCGAGCTTGCCGAGCAGGCCGGCGAGCTCCTCGGCGCCGGTGCGGTCGGTGCGCGCGGAGAGGCCGATGATCACGCGGTCGGCGAGGCGCAATATGTCGCCGCCGTCGGCGAAGCCGCGGCCGGTCATTTCGAGGAGGCGGCTGTGATTCGCCGCGAGCGCGCCGCGGATATGTTCGACCTCGCCCGCGCGACTCGGGGCGCCGGGGCGGAGCAGGATCGCGCCCTTGGGGAAGGTCAGCGCGACATCTTCGGTAAACAGCGCGTCGGGGAATTCATCGAGCGGTTCGAGGACTTCGACCGCGAGGCCAAGCTCGCGGAGCGTCGCGACATAGGCCTCATGCTCGGCGACGAGACCGAAGAAATCGGGATCGGGGCCGCCGTCGGCGCGGATGCCCTTGACCGCCGAAAGGGCGGGGGCGCGGCAGAGGGCGTGCGTGAAGTTGAAAGGATCAGCCATATCCTTCCCTTATCCGTTCGCATCGAGCGAAGTCGAGACACAGCAAAGCTGTGCCCCTGCGAAGGCAGGGGTCCATCTCCTGCCTTCGCCTTCAAGCCGCGAACGACTGCGTTGTATCGACTCCTCTGGCGATGTGCCCCTGCCTTCGCAGGGGCACAATCATCCTCAGCCCTTTTTGAGGTGGCGGCGCCCCAGCAGTTCGGCAATCTGCACCGCGTTCAGCGCCGCGCCCTTGCGGAGATTGTCCGAAACGCACCAGAGGTTGAGGCCGTTTTCGACCGTCGGATCTTCGCGGACGCGCGACACGAAGGTCGCGAAATCGCCGACGCATTCGACGGGGGTGATGTAGCCGCCGTCCTCGCGCTTGTCGTGGAGCACGACGCCGGGCGCCTCGCGCAGGATGCGCTGCGCGTCCTCGGCCGACAGCTCATCCTCCATCTCGATATTGATCGCCTCCGAGTGGCCGACGAAGACGGGGACGCGGACGCAGGTCGCGGTGACCTTGATCTTGGGATCGAGGATCTTCTTGGTCTCGACGACCATCTTCCACTCTTCCTTGGTCGATCCGTCGTCGAGGAATTTGTCGATGTGCGGGATGACGTTGAAGGCGATCTGCTTGGTGAACTTCTGGATGTCCTTTTCGTCGCCGACGAAGATCTGGCGCGTCTGGTTCCAGAGCTCGTCCATGCCCGACTTGCCCGCGCCCGAAACCGACTGATAGGTCGAAACGACGACACGCTTGATCTTGGCGGCATCGTGGAGCGGCTTCAGCGCGACGACCATCTGCGCGGTCGAGCAGTTCGGGTTCGCGATGATATTCTTGCGCTTGTAGCCGTCGATCGCGTCGGGGTTCACCTCGGGCACGATCAGCGGCACGTCGGGGTCCATGCGGTAGAGCGAGCTATTGTCGATCACGACGCAGCCCGCTGCGGCAGCCTTGGGCGCATGAATCGCGGTCGCGTCGCTGCCGATCGCGAAAATCGCCATGTCCCAGCCGGTCCAGTCGAAATTGTCGATATTCTGGCATTTGACGGTGCGGCCGCTGTCGCCGATTTCGACGTCGGTGCCCTGGCTGCGCGACGATGCAACCGCCGCCAGTTCGTCGATCGGGAATTCGCGCTCGGCGAGAATAGCGAGCACTTCGCGCCCGACATTGCCCGTGGCTCCGGCGACAACGATACGATAACCCATTACTTCACTCCTCGGTGCAAATACTCGGTTGAAAACTTCAATCTAATTCAGACTTTCCAGCGGAAATGGCCGGTCAGCCTGTGGTCGAACAGCGCATCCTCCTCGCGCGTCCCGCCGCCGATATTGTGGAGGACAAGCGGCACGCCGGTCGTATCCTTGCGGTCGGAGACGATGCCAGTGTGCGGCAGCCGGCCGCCGACCATCTGGGTGAAGATGTCGCCCGGACGCCAGTCGGCGGGGTTGTCGGTGACGGGGAGCGATGCCCCGTGCCGCCGCCAATAGGTCGCGAGATTGGGGACGCGGCGATGATCGATATTGCGGTCGGGACGGCCGAGCCCCCAGTTTTTCGGATAAGCCCCAAAATTGGCGCGCATGTCCGCGTTTACAAGGGCCTGCAGATCGTGGCCGAGCGCATCGCGGAAGGCGCGGATCACGACGTCGGTGCACACGCCCTTGGCGCGGTCGACGTCGCCGTTCGGGAAGGCGAGCACCGTGTACGCCGGATCGTAGCGCAGCGTGATGCCGACTTGCCGCCGCGCCGCGTTCACCAATCGGTGCGCCGGGGTAACCGCGAACGCCTCGCCCGACACGCCGAACAGTCCAAAAAGACCAAGGGGCACCGCGCCAAGGAAGGCACGCCGCGTCGGCTGGAACGGGAGGACGGAGGCTTGCATCAAATTCGCTTTGCCCAAAAGAAAACGACCGGTTCTGCGCTTTGGCGGAACCGGTCGTTTTTGAAAGCTGTTTCGGCTTTGGGTGAGAGAAGCTCTCCTTAGCCTTCGCCGGCTTCCGACCGGTATTCGCGGCGCTCCGCAATACGCGCCGATTTACCGGTACGGCCACGAAGATAGTAAAGCTTCGCACGACGCACGGCACCCTTGCGGATGACGGTAATGCTGTCGATGTTGGGCGAATAGAGCGGGAACACGCGCTCGACACCTTCGCCGAACGACATTTTGCGCACGGTGAAGTTGGAGCCCATACCCTTGTTCGAGCGTGCGATGCACACGCCTTCGAAATTCTGGACGCGGGTGCGTTCGCCTTCGACCACCTTCACGCCGACTTTCAGCGTGTCGCCGGGACGGAAGGTCGGAATGGTCTTCGCCGCTTTGGCGATTTCTTCGGCTTCGATCGTCTGGATGAGGTTCATGCCTCTGTTCCTTTTCTTGTCGCCGCGCGCCAGAGGCAGGTCGGTCCCGAGCATCGATATGACGCTCCCAAAGGTCCGGCCTGCGTAACCGTATCTTTCGGCAAGGCTTCCCGATCGCAGCACTTCGGAAACCCTGCGCCCCGTCCGGATTAGCGGACGGGAATTAAGCGGATGACGGGCGCGCGCAAGGAATGCGATTCGCCCGGTTCCACTCGAAGCCGCGGCCACTACGCCGGAAAGCTACGAAATGCAAGGGTCTCGGCGGGAAACCGGCGCGGCGGGTTTAAACGGCCATTAACCAAAATCCGCCATGGACGGCAGCGGAGGGACCCGATGCTGCACATGACCGCCGTAAAGCCGCTCGCGAGCCGCGCTTTTGCGCCCGCCGACGGCGCCGGGCTGACGGCGTTCCTCAACTGGGCGCTGTGCTGGATGCTGCTGCCCAACCTGCCCTTCCTGCCGATCACCATCATGGGCGGACCGATGCGCGCGCCCGAAATCTGGCTGTGCGCGGCGGTCGGCTTCGTCGCGAGCTGGTTCGGCTATTGGGTTCGCCTTTCGGCCTTTTTCGGCCTTCTCGCCTATCTGACGCTGGTGTTCATCGCGAGCATGTTCAACATGCACGTCAGCATGATCCTGTCGGTGATCGCACTGGTGCTCGACCTCCGTCCCGCCGCCTCGCCCGAATATATGATCGGCGGCGGGCTGTTGATCCTCGTCCTGGCACTCGCCGCGCGGCAGCTTCGCCGGCCGGCCAATCTGCGCGGACTACAGTGGATGGCCGCTGCCGCGGCGCTGACCTTTTCGCTGGCGCAGGCCGACTATATCCGCGCACGCGACGGAGCGACCTCCTACAACCGTCTGGCGCCTGCCGACGCCCCTTTCACCTCGGCAACGCAGCAGACCGACTTTTTGAAGCTCGCCAACGGCAAAAGGCATGTGATGGTCGTCGTCGTCGAGGCGATGGGGCTGCCGACCGAGGCGACGCTGCGCACGCGGCTGGGCGCCATCTGGACGCGCCCCGAACTCGCCGCGCGGTTCGAGATCAGCCAGGGCAGCACGACCTTCTACAATTCGACGACCAAGGGCGAGATACGCGAGCTGTGCCAGCGGTGGGGCGACTATCCCGAGATCGTTACGCCCGACCCCGACTGCCTGCCCGCAACCCTGGCGCGGCGCGGCTATGCGACGCACGCTTATCACGGCTTTTCGCCCAAATTCTTTGATCGCGATCGCTGGTATCCGCTGATCGGGTTCGAACGAATGAGCTTTCGGGGCACGCTCGAGGCCGCGGGCGCGGGGCATTGCCCCAATGTCTTTCCGGGCGCGTGCGACCGCCACATCCCGCGGCTGATCGGCCGCGACCTGGCCGCGGCGAAGCAGCCGCAGTTCGTCTATTGGCTGACGCTCAATTCGCACCTGCCGGTGGTCGCCAACGCTGCGCTGCGCACCGACAACTGCCGCCAGCTCGGTCCCCTGCTCGACGGCGATTATCCGCAGGTCTGCCGGCTGTTCGCGATCTGGGACGACACCGCGGCGGCGCTCGCCGACATGGCAAGCCGGCCCGGCTTCCCGCCGACCGACATATTGATCGTCGGCGATCATATGCCGCCTTTCACCCAACAAAAGAGCCGGATGATGTTCGACAGCACGAAGGTGCCGTGGGTGCTGCTGCGTTATCGGCCGCCGGAGCGTCCGGCAGAATAGGCGGCCCACAAATCGGGACGCCGCGCCTTCGTATCGCTTTCCGCCTGCTCGCGGCGCCAGGCCGCGATCTTCTTGTGATCGCCCGACCGCAGCACGTCGGGAATGTCGCGCCCTTCCCAGCTGACCGGGCGGGTATAGTGCGGATATTCGAGCAGGCCCTGCTCGAACGACTCATCGTCGCCGCTCGCCGAGGCGCCCATCACGCCGGGAAGCAGGCGGATGCACGCGTCGAGCAGCAACAGCGCCCCCATCTCGCCCCCCGAGAGAATGATGTCGCCCATCGACACCTGCTCGATCGGCCGGGCGTCAAAAATCCGTTCGTCGAAGCCTTCGAAGCGGCCGCAGAGGATGATCGCGCCCGGCCCCTCGGCGAGCGAGCGCACGCGCGCCTGCGTGATCGGCGCGCCGCGCGGGGTCATGGCGAGGATCGGCAGGCCCGGATGCGCCGCCACCGCATGGTCGATCGCGGCCCCAAGCACGTCGGCCTTGAGCACCATGCCCGCGCCGCCGCCCGCGGGCGTATCGTCGACGGTGCGATGTTTGTCGGTCGCGAAATCGCGGATCTGCACAGGCGCACAGTTCCACGTCCTGCTTTCGAGCGCGCGTCCCGCCATGCTGTGCCCCAGCGGGCCGGGGAACATGTCGGGGTAGAGGGTGAGCGGGACGGCGGTGAAGGTCATTAGTCGAACACTTTAGCTTCGGACCGGCGCCGGTTCCGGAACGCCAGAATGCGGCATAAAGTCCATGACATCGTAACTGCGGCAAGAACGACCAACGCAAGGCGGTCCCAATAGATGCCCGCGTTGCTGTCGGGCTTTAATATCGCCAGTGGCAGAACGACAAAAAACAAGGTCGAGGCAGCGGCGACGAGCGATGGCGCCACCCGCCACCGCCGTTCGTTCAAACGGAACAAGATCCATGTCGCAACAAACAGCGCCGCGATCCAAAAGGACAGTAGAGCCGGTTGCGTTAGAGTGGCTAACTTGAAAGAAATGGCGATCGCCCCGCTCCTTTCTGAGTCTTTAGATTCGCCACCGAGGTCATGGCAGCGGCTCCCATAGCGCGTCGGGGAGCAGGTGGCGATCCTTCGCGATTTCGGCGTGCAGCCATTCGCGGAAGCGCTCGATCTTCCGCACCCCGACACGGTTGTCGCGGTGGACGAGCCACATGCCGAAGCCCGAGACGTGGAGCGTGTCGAAGGGCTGGACCATGCGGCCGCTTGCGAGTTCGGTCTGCCAGAACAGCGGCGTCATCATCGCGATGCCAAACCCCGCCTGCACCGCGCTCGCCTCCTGCAACTGGCTGTCGAGTTCGATTCCGCGGCGCGAGGGCACCGGCAGCGTCGTCACCCCGGCGGCGGCGAACCATTCGGCCCACCAGCTATCGTTCGGCGCGAGCCGCTGGACGCGCAGCAGGTCGGCGGGCTCGTTGATGCCGTTCGCCTCGATGAAGGCGGGCGACGCGAGCGGCGCGACATGCTGGCGCATCAGGAAATCGCTGCGCAGCCCCGGCCAGCGGCCCTTTCCCATACGGATCGCGACGTCGACATTCGAGGCATCGAAATCGATCAAATGGTTACTCATCGACATGCGTACCGCAAGCTCGGGATAGAGGAGCTGAAAGCTGCCGATGCGCGCGCTGAGCCAGGTGCCCCCGAAACTCGTCACCGCGTTGATCGTCAGCACATCGGCCTCGTCGCTGCCCAATGCGGCGAAGGCATCGCCCATCGTCGCGAAGGCATTGCTGATCGCGGGGAGCAGCCTCTGCCCGGTTTCGGACAGGCGCACTCGGCCCTTCTCGCGCACGAACAGCGCGCGGCCGAGGCGATCCTCCAATTGGCGGATTTGATAACTCACCGCGGCCTGCGTCAGCCCCAGCTCCTCGGCGGCGCGCGAGAAATTCTGCAAACGACCGGCGGCTTCGAAGGTGCGTATGGCGGCAAGAGGCGGCAGGCGGGACATGCGACCTTATAAGGTCAGCTTATAAGATGGTCTACGCCTTTTGTTGGCCGCGGGGTGCGGAGCGGTGCATATTCTGGTCATCAAGCGAAAGGAAATGAACGATGAAAGACGAGCAGTTCATGCGCGTTTGGAATGACGGTCATGATCATTTCAGCGCCGATATCGCCCGCGGCCTCCACTGGCTCGCGACCCCGTTCAGACGCCTCGGCGAATGGATCGCGCTGCCGAGCGCGCCCGGCGAAGACAGCGCCTTCACTCGTGTCGCCGCGCGCTGCGGCGTGCGCCCGCGCCGGGCGCGATAAACCTCTCTGGCCTCCCCTCTCGAAGGCCCAGGGCGAAACGGGGTGGGGTCGTCCCTTGCTAAAGGCCCCACCCCGTTTAGACTATTGCGCGTCGGGCGGCACGACGCGCAGGCGCAAGGCCTGGATCGTCGCGGGCGTCGTCGGTGCGAGCAGCAATATCCCGTCGAGCTTGCCCTTTTCGCAATTGAGGCGGAACGCGGTCGACATCGCGCCCATCGGCGCGAGCGGTTCGTCGGTCGGGCAGGCGCCGACCTCGGCCTTCAGCTTTGCCAGTTCGGCTTTCCAATTGTCGGCCGAGCGGTCGAGCAGGAAGTTCATCGCGAGCTTGCCTTGTAGCGGGCCAAGGTCGCCCGCGGCATAAGCCGCCCTTACCGCCGCATAGGCGTCCGCAACCGCCGGTGACACCGGCACGGAGCGCGCTTCGAGCAGCCCCGCCTTGTCCATCAGGACCGCGGTGTCCCATGCGGGGCCCGCCGGGCCCGCGTAAGTGCGGTTCGACAGCGCGAAAACCCCGACGCCATGGTCGGGCATCAGCATCACATGGCTGCCATAACCCGGATAGCCGCCGCCATGCGCGAGCGTCAGCCCGAGGTCGCAATCCTGCGCGACGCGCCAGCCCATGCCGTAAGCGGCGGCCTGCTTGCACGCCATGGCGCCGCTCGCGCCGATGCGGTTCGCGACCGTGACGAAATTGAGCCCCTGCGCGATCTCGCGCACCGTCGAGCGTTTGACGGGGCCGGTGTCGGGATCGTCGCGCGCCGGCCAGGCGGAGAGCAGGAAGGCGACCCATTTGGCATAATCGTTCGCGCTGACCTGTAGCCCGCCCATCGCGTTGAACGCCCCGTCGGCCATTTCGGGCTCAGGCGACCAGCGCTCATTCTCCCAACGATAGCCGAGGGCATAGCGCGCCTTGGGGGCGTTCGGCGAATCGAAGCCGCTCGCCCCCATGCCAAGCGGGATGAGGATCGTCCGGCGAACATAGTCGCGATAGGGCATGCCCGACGCGTTGGCGACGATGCGGCCGAGCAGCGCATAGCCGAAGTTCGAATATTCATGGCTGCTCTGCGGCGCGCGGCTGAACGGCACGCCCGCCGCGATCATTTTCGTGAACTCGTCTTGCGGCAGTATCTGCTGCCGATCGCCCCACGGATCGTCGGTGACAAGGCCGCCGACATGGTGGAGCAGGTCGCGCACGCGGATACGCGGGCTGTCCGTCGTCGGATAGGTCCAGCCCTTCATTTCGGGCACATATTGTTCGGCAAGGTCGTCGAGGCGGAGTTTACCGTCGTCGCGCAGCTTCAGGATCGACAGCGCGGTGAACGCCTTGGTCATCGATGCGATGCGGAACAGGCTGTCTGGCGTCACGGCACGCTTGTCGGCGATGTTCTGGACGCCGATGCCCTTCACATAGGCGAGCTTGCCGTCCTTGACGACGCCATAGACGACGCCCGGCACATGCTGATCGGTCTGGAATCTGGCGAAGAGCGCGTCGATTTCGGGGGCGAGCTGGTCGAGGGTTTTGGGGGCGGAGTCTTGCGCGACCGCGGGGACCGCCCCCGCGAACATGAAAGCGAAAACAAAACCCGATTTCCAGCGCATAGTCCCTCCTCGACAAATCGTTGTCACGCTAACAGCGGGTGAGAACCCCGGCAACCATAACGCCCTCGTCACCTTGGACTTGGTCAGGGGTCCATTGTCGCCAACGCTGGAAGATGGATCCCGGATCAAGTCCGGGATGACGAATGACTGAAGCCGACCGAGAGGCGACGCGACGTATCACATAACTTCGTGGGAGCGTCCGCTCACCACCCCGAAACAGGCGTGCCTATTCGACGAACGCCGCGGCCACGGTGACGCCATCGTCGCTCCACGTCGGCACCGCCTGCGCGGTCATCGGCACCATGAAGCGCTTGCCGTCGGGCTTCTCGATTTCGAGGATGTCGCCCGCACCGAAATTCTCGATTCCGACGACGTGACCGATCGCCGCGCCGTCGGTCGACACGCATGGCAGGCCGAGCAGATCGTGGTGGTAATATTCGCCCTCGCCCAGGGTCGGCAGCGCCGAACGCGGGACGGTGAGCAGGGTGCCTCGGAGGGCCTCTGCGGCGCTGCGATCGTTGACCTCGGCAAAGGTCGCGACCGCGCCCTGATTGGCGGGGCGTACAGATTTGAGGGTGAGCTTGCTTGCCCCCGCGTCGAAAACGGAAAAGGCGCGGAGAGCCTCCGCGCCTTCGCCGAACAATTTGAGACGCACCTCGCCCCGTACCCCGTGCGCGCCGGCAATGGCGGCGAGGGTGACGGGGCGATTCGCGTCGGCCAAGGCTTAGCCTTCGGCCTTTTCTTCGCCAGCTTCAGCAGCCGGAGCCTCTTCGGCCTCGGCAGCGACCGGGCCGCCTTCGGCGACTTCTTCGGCGATCGCGGTCGCGTCTTCGGCGGTCGCGTCGGCCGGGGTTTCGTCGACGACAGCTTCGGCAACGGCTTCGGCGGTTTCTTCGCTCTTCACCGAACCGGTTGCGTCCGATTCAGCGGCTTCGGGAGCGGCAGCTTCTTCAGCGGCAGGCGCTTCTTCAGCAGCTTCGGGTTCCGGGGCCGGAGCGGCGGCGGCAGCGGCTGCGGCTTCTTCGGCGTCAGCCAGCTTCTGGGCCTTTTCTTCGGCGCGCTCCTTGGCCTTTTCGCCGGGGACACCCTTGTTCGGGTTGTTGCGGGCTGCGCGCTCGAGGACGCCTGCGGCATCGAGGAAGCGGGCGACGCGGTCGGTCGGCTGCGCGCCAACCGAAACCCAATGCTTCGCGCGGTCGGCGTCGAGCTTGATACGCTCGGGATTGTCCTTGGCGAGCAGCGGGTTGTAGCTGCCGATACGCTCGATGAAGCGGCCGTCGCGCGGGCTGCGCGAATCGGCGACGACGATCTTGTAATAAGGACGCTTTTTCGAACCGCCGCGTGCGAGGCGAATGGAGGTTGCCATGATATTTTCCTTCAGAGTTTAACGTTGAAATTCGGACGTAACTATTTCTTTTTATTCATCAAATTTGCTAGTTCGGGCGGGATAGATCCGCCTCCACCGAGACCGGGCAGGCCACCGCCACCCATGCCGCCGCCGCCCATTCCGGGAATGCCGCCGCCCTTGCCGAACAGCGCGCCGAGGCCCTTGAGCCCGCCCATCTTGCGGATCTTCTTCATCGCACTGGCCATTTCCTGGTGCATTTTCAGCACCTTGTTGACCTGCTGCACCGTCGTGCCCGACCCGTTGGCGATGCGGATCTTGCGCTTCGCGGTCAGGATTTCGGGCTTCGCGCGCTCCTTCGGCGTCATCGAACCCATGATCGCGTCCATATGGATCAGCGTCCTGTCGTCGGCGCCGCTTTGCGCCGCCGCGATCTGTGCCTTTTTCATGCCGGGGATCATGCCCGCGAGCGCGCCGAGGCCGCCCATGCGGCGCATCTGGTTCAATTGCGTGCGGAGGTCGTTGAGGTCGAACTGGCCCTTGGCCATCTTCGCCGCCATCGCCTCGGCCTCTTCGGCCTGGATCGTTTCGGCGGCGCGTTCGACGAGGCTGACGACGTCGCCCATGCCGAGGATGCGGCCCGCGATGCGCGAGGGCTGAAAGAGTTCGAGCCCGTCGAGTTTCTCGCCCGTCCCCGCGAACTTGATCGGCTTGCCGGTGACGGCGCGCATCGAGAGCGCGGCACCGCCGCGCGCGTCGCCGTCCATGCGGGTGAGCACGACGCCGGTGAGCGGCACCTGGTCGGTGAAGCGCTGCGCGACCTGCACCGCGTCCTGCCCGGTCAGGCTGTCGACGACGAGCAAAGTTTCGGCGGGGTTCGCCGTGCGCGACACCGCCTGCATCTCGTCCATCAACTGCTGGTCGACGTGGAGGCGGCCCGCGGTATCGAGCATCAGGACATCATAGCCCTGAAGCTTTGCGGCCTGCAGCGCGCGCTGCGCGATCTCGACCGGACCTTGACCCGCGACGATCGGCAAGGTCGCGACATCGATCTGGGTGCCGAGGACGGCGAGCTGTTCCTGCGCGGCGGGGCGATTGACGTCGAGCGACGCCATCAGCACCTTCTTGCGCTCTTTTTCCTTGAGCCGCTTCGCGATCTTCGCGGTCGTCGTCGTTTTACCCGAGCCCTGCAGGCCGACCATCATGATGACTGCAGGCGGAGTGACGGCGAGGTCGAGCTCGGCGGTTTCGGAGCCGAGCATTTCGGTCAGCGCGTCGCTGACGATCTTGACGACCTGTTGCCCCGGGGTGACCGAGCGCAGGACATTGGCGCCGATCGCGAGGTCGGTGACCTGGTCGATGAAGCTGCGCACGACGGGCAGCGCGACGTCGGCCTCGAGCAAGGCGATTCGCACTTCGCGCATCGCGGCGCGCACGTCGGCCTCGGTCAGCGCACCGCGGCCGCGGAGCTTCCCGAATACATCGCCAAGCCGGTTGCTCAGACTATCGAACACAGCCAAAATCCTTGCCTACGACGCCCGCAACGCAAAACACGCCGGTGAGCGAAACCTCGCCAACCAGCGGTATCCGTGGACAGTGTTTCCGTCGCGGATGTCGTGTTTGCCCGAACGCAAAATGCGCGCGGACGCGGCGGCCTTTACGCAAAAGCCCCGCCGAAAGCAAGCGGCGGGCCATCGTACACGCGCGAACGGCAGCGCGGCGGCGCACTTAACCCAAATTTCACCGCTTTGCCCCCATAGAGCCCGCGAGGGTGGGAAAAATTCATATGACAGCGACGCCGAAGCCATTCGACCGCAGCGAGGGCGCCAAACGCGACATCATCGCGGGGGGCATTGTCGTCGCCGCGATCCTGCTGTTCGTCGGAACAGGCAGCAATGTGATGCAGGCGGCCGTGCGCGCGCTGATCGGTATCGGCGGCGGTCCCGACCGCGCGCTGGCGACCGCACTCATCCTCAATGTTGCGCTCATTCTCTTCGGCTGGCGCCGCTACAAGGATCTCAACCGCGAAATCCTCGAGCGGACCGAGGCCGAACAGCGCGCACGCTATCTGGCCGACACCGACCCGCTCACGGGTTTCCTCAATCGCCGCGCCTTGCTGGCGACCGGACAGCGGCAGATCGCGAACGCGATCGCCGACAAGCGCCAGGTCGCGCTGTTCCTGCTTGATCTCGATCATTTCAAGACCGTCAACGACATCCACGGCCATGCCGCGGGCGACCGCGTGTTACAGGTCGCGGCCGAACGCATCTCGGCGGTTCTGCCCCCCAATGCCACCAAGGCGCGGCTTGGCGGCGACGAATTCGTCGCGATGCTGGCGTTCGAGCCCGCGGCGCGCGCCGACATCGACGCGCTGGCGGCCGAACTCGTCGCGGCGCTCGACAATAATGTGACCCACGACTCGCAGCAGATCCGGGTTGGAGCATCGCTCGGCATATCGCTCGCCAGCGATGCCAGTATCACGATGGAAACAATGGTCCGCCAGGCCGATATCGCGATGTATCATTGCAAGGATGAGGGTCGGAACCGCTTCTGCTGGTTCGAGGCCGGAATGGAGATGGCCGTGCAGGTCCGCAACCAGATCGAAACCGGTATTCGCGACGGCATGCCGCGCGGCGAGTTCATCCCGCATTTCGAACCGCAGGTCGATATCGCCAGCGGACGCCTGATCGGCTTTGAAATGCTGATGCGCTGGGAATCGCCCGAATATGGCATGATCCCGCCCGAACGCTTCATCCCGGTCGCCGAGGAAAGCGGGCTGATCGGCGAATTGTCGCTGCAGGTGATCCGCGAAGCGATGGAAATCGCCAAGCGCTGGGATCCCTCGATCATGCTCGCGGTCAATATTTCGCCGCAGCAGCTGAAGGATCCCTGGTTTAGCCAGAAGCTCACCAAGCTGCTCGTCGAGGTCGGATTCCCGGCCGCGCAGCTTGAGGTCGAGATCACCGAGAGCTCGCTGTTCGAAAATCTGCCGCTGGTGCGATCGATCGTCACCAGCCTCAAGAATCAGGGCGTATCGCTCAGCCTCGATGATTTCGGCACCGGCTACAGCTCGCTGTCGCACCTGCGCGCGCTGCCGTTTGACCGGATCAAGATCGACCGCAGCTTTGTCGCCGCAATGCGCGGCAGCCCCGATGCGCAGGCGATCGTCGTCGCGATCGTCCGGCTCGGCGAAAGCCTGGCGATGCCGATCACCGCCGAAGGCGTCGAGGACGAAGCGACCGCGATCGAACTGACGCGGCTCGGCTGCTCGAAGGGACAGGGCTGGTACTTCGGCCGCGCCGCATCGGCCGCCGACACCGACCGGCTGCTCGCCGACCGCGGCTTGCTGCGCGCCCCCATGGTGCCGCCTGCCGGCCCCGATGTCAGCGAAGACGCGCCGCTGCGCAAGACGGCCTGACCCCGCCGCATCGCTAGACTTCGCGCGCCCGCGCCCTTACATGCGCGGACTATGGCAGACCGCTTCACCAAGATGCACGGCCTCGGCAACGACTTTGTCGTCATCGACGCGCGTGAAAACGCGGTCGAGATGACTCCGGCGCGCGCGCATGCGATCGCCGACCGCCGCCATGGCATCGGGTGCGACCAGCTGATCCTGCTCGAACCGTCGGCCAGCGCCGACGTAAAGATGCGCATCTTCAACGCCGACGGCGGCGAGGTCGAGGCGTGCGGCAATGCGACGCGCTGCGTCGCGACGCTGATCGGCAAGACTGCGGTGATCGAGACATTGGGCGGGATGCTGCGCGTCACCCCGGCCGATGGCGGCGCCGAAGTCGTGCTGGGCGAACCCGAATTCGACTGGGAGCACATCCCGCTCGCGATGCCGATGGACACGCGCGACATGCCGGTGGCGTGGGACGAGCTGGAGCATGGCGCCGGGGTCAATGTCGGCAATCCACATATCGTATTCTTCGTGCCCGAGGCCGATGCCGTCGCGCTCGACGAACTCGGCCCGCGGATCGAAACCGACCCGCTGTTCCCCGAGCGCGTCAACGTCAATGTCGCGAGCCTCGACGGCGAGAACCAGTTGCAGCTGCGCGTCTGGGAGCGCGGCGTGGGCCTGACACAGGCGTGCGGCACCGGCGCATGCGCGACCGCGGTCGCGGCGATCCGCGCAGGCCTGGTCCAGTCGCCGGTGACAGTGTCGCTGCCCGGCGGCGATCTCGTGATCCGCTGGGCGCCGGGCGAGCCGATCGTGATGAGCGGCGCCGCGACGCGCGTTTACGAGGGCGAGACCGACTGGGCGCAGTTCGGATGAGCGCATCTCTCGTCGACCGGCAAGAGGTCGTTAATTTCGGTTGCCGGCTGAATATCGCCGAAGGGGAGGCCATCCGGTCTGCCGTCGAGGCGGCAGGCGCACGCGATACGATCGTGTTCAACAGCTGCGCGGTGACCGATGAGGCGGTGCGGCAGGCACGCCAGGCGGTGCGGCGGGCGCTGCGCGAGCGGCCGGGCGCCGAGGTTGTGGTGACGGGGTGCGCGGCGGAACTGGAGGCCGAGACCTTTGCGGCAATGGGTGCCCGGGTGGTGTCCAATGACGCGAAGGGGCTGGTCGAGAGTTACGGAAACACCGTGTCCCCGCGAAGGCGGGGACCCATCTCCGGTGCGCTCCATCTGGAATCGGCAGGAGATGGGCCCCTGCCGTCGCAGGGGCACACGGCATCCTACACCCCAGCCCTGTCGGGCGCCGACCATGCGCGCGCTTTCCTCGGCGTCCAGACGGGCTGTTCACACAGCTGCACATTTTGCGCGACGGTGCTGGCGCGCGGGACGGCGCGATCGGCGAGCGTCGACGCTGTGGTCGCTTCCGCGCAAACCGCATTGGATCGCGGGCAGCGCGAGATCATCCTGACCGGGGTCGACCTTGCCAGCTATGGCGACGACAGCGGTACCAGCCTTGCGACGCTCGTCGAGGCGCTGCTGGCGCTGCCGGTCGAGCGCCTCCGCCTCTCGTCGCTCGACCCGGACCGGATCGACGACGCACTTTTCGCCTTGCTGACGCAGGAAAAGCGGGTGATGCCGCATGTCCATCTGTCCTTGCAGGCGGGCGACGATATGGTGCTCACCCGCATGAAGCGCCGCCACCGCCGCGCCGACGCCGTGCGCCTGACCGAACGGCTGAAGGCCGCGCGCGCCGAGATCGCGGTCGGCGCCGACCTGATCGCGGGTTTTCCGACCGAGGACGAAGCGATGTTCGCAAACTCGCTGGCGCTGATCGACGATTGCGACATCGTTTTCGGCCATATCTTTCCGTACAGCCCGCGCGCCGGCACCCCCGCCGCGCGGATGCCGCAGGTCGGGCGCACAATGGCTCGCGAACGCGCCGCCGTGCTGCGAGAAGCAAATGCGCGGCGCCGGCAGGACTGGCTCGATACGCAGATCGGCCGCACCGCATCGATGCTCGTCGAGCGCGACGGCGTCAGCGGCCACGCCGAGAATTTCGCCGCCATGGCGCTGACCGCACCCGCAGCCCCCGGCACCGTCATCAGCGTGCGCCTGACCGCGCGCGACGGCGACCGCATGATCGCCACCCCCACGCAAGCAAAGGATAACGCGGCATGACCGGCCAAAGCTGGAGCGAACGGCTGCTCGGCGGATTTCGCCGCACGTCGGAGCGGCTCGGCGAAAATCTCGCGGGGCTGACCGGCAAGGCGCGGCTCGACGAAGAAGACCTCGACCGCATCGAGGAGGCGCTGATCACCGCCGACCTTGGCCCCGCGATGGCCGACCGCATCCGCAACCGTCTAGCAGAACGCCGCGACGTCGCCGCGAACGGCACCGAGGAGCTGCGCAAGGTCGTCGCCGAGGAAATCGCCGCGGTACTGCGCCCGGTCGCGCAGCCGCTCGACATCGACGCCTTCCCGCGCCCGCAGGTCATATTAGTGATCGGCGTCAACGGGTCGGGCAAAACCACCACCATCGCCAAGCTCGCGCATCTGTTCCAGGAACAGGATTATGGCGTGATGCTGGTCGCGGGCGACACCTTCCGCGCCGCCGCGATCGGGCAACTCAAGGTCTGGGCCGAACGGCTGGGCGTGCCGATCATGGCGGGGCCCGAGGGCGGCGACAGCGCGGGCATCGTATTCGACGCGGTGAAACAGGCGACCGCGACGGGGATCGACGTGCTGATCGTCGACACGGCGGGGCGGCTTCAGAACAAGCGCGAGCTGATGGACGAACTCGCAAAGATCAAGCGCGTACTCGGTCGCCTGAACCCCGCCGCCCCGCACGACGTCGTGCTCGTGCTCGACGCGACGACGGGGCAGAATGCGCTGTCGCAGATCGACGTTTTCCGTGAGGTTGCGGGCGTCACCGGGCTTGTGATGACCAAGCTCGATGGCACCGCGCGCGGCGGCGTGCTCGTGTCTGCCGCCGAGCGCCACGGGCTTCCCATCCACGCGATCGGCATCGGCGAAACCATCGACGACCTTCGCCCGTTCGACGCGGACGAGATCGCAGCCATTATTGCAGGAAATATCCGATGAGCGACGTGCTACCCACCGGCCCCGAACCGGTTCCCGCACCGCCGCCCGCCAAGAATGGATGGCTGAATTACGCGATCGATTTCGGGCCTTTGCTCGTCTTCTTCCTCGCTTATAAATTCTCGTCGGGCGGCGAGGGCGCGTTTGCCGCGACGACCGCCGCGATCAAGGGCACGGTGGCGTTCATGGTCGCGATCGTCATCGCGATGGCCGTGTCGAAGTGGAAGCTCGGCAAGATTTCACCGATGCTGTGGATGTCGAGCATCCTCGTCCTCGGTTTCGGCGCGCTGACGATCTGGTTCCACGACGAGCGTTTCATCGTGATGAAACCGACGATCATCTATGCCGCCTTCGCCGCGCTGTTGCTCGGCGGTTACTGGTTCAAGAAGCCGATGCTCAAATATCTGCTGCAATCGGCGCTCGAGGGCCTCACCGACCGCGGCTGGCTGCTCTTGTCACGCAACTGGGGGCTGTTCTTCGCCGCGCTCGGCATTGCGAACCATGTCATGTACGAGATGATCCAGGCAAAGCAGATGAGTTTCGACCTGTGGCTGACGATCAAGGTCTGGGGCGTAACCGCCCTCTCCTTCCTCTTTACCTTCAGCCAGGTTCCCGTGATGCTGAAAAACGGCCTCGCGGTTCCCGACGAGGCGGCGGCCGACAAAAATTGATGCATTTCCTCGCTGTGCTGGCATAGCTGCGTCACCGGCTCCGGGTCGCATACGGCGCCGCGAAAAACAGGGGGAAAGAAATGGACAAATTTTTCGGAAATCTGCACGCCGTGCTCGGCGCGGGTCTGGTGCTCGCGATCATCCTGATGCTGTGCCTCAATGGCCAGAATTTTGAGGACGGGGTCGCCGCGGGCAACGCGATCATGCGCTGGCTGCACACTTTCTTCGGCGTGCTGTGGATCGGCCTGCTTTATTATTTCAACTTCGTCCAGATTCCGACAATGCCGAAAATCCCGGCCGAACTGAAACCCGCCGTGGGCAAGCATATCGCGCCCGCCGCGCTGTTCTGGTTCCGCTGGGCCGCCGCTGCAACGGTGGTGCTGGGCCTCGCGATCGCCGGCCACGCCAAATATCTGGCACCCGCGCTGGGGCTTCAGGATCCGTACAAGCTGATCGGCGTCGGCATGTGGCTGGGCCTGATCATGGCGTTCAACGTCTGGTTCGTGATCTGGCCGAACCAGAAGAAGGCGCTGGGCATCGTCGAGGCCGACGATGCGACCAAGGCCAAGGCCGCAAAGACTGCGATGATCTTTTCGCGGACCAACACCTTGCTGTCGATCCCGATGCTCTATGCGATGGTGAATTTCAGCTGATCTGACGACAGCGTTTAAAAAGGGGCGCCTCGGGAAACCGGGGCGCCCTTTCCTTTTCCGTTTACTGCTCGGCCTTGTAGATCAGCCTTCGATCGCCGCCTTGTGCAGGCGGCCGTTCATCACATAATGGGCGACGCCCATCTGCATGCCCGCGGCCTGTGCGTCGTCGATATCGCGCACGCGCCGTGCCGGAGCCCCGGCCCATAGCTCGCGGTCCGGAATTTCCTTATTCTCGGTGAGCAGCGCGCCCGCGGCGAGCATCGCGTCGCTGCCGATGCGGCAGCCGTTCATCACCGTCGCCTTGAGGCCAACGAACGCCCTGTCCGCCAGCGTGCAGCCATGCACCATCGCCATATGGCCGATCAGCACATCCTCGCCGATGATCGTCGGAAACCCCTCGGGCCGGTGCGGCATCGGACCGTCGCAATGGACGACGCTGCCGTCCTGGATGTTCGAGCGCGCGCCGATGATGATGTGGCTGACGTCGGCGCGCAGCACGCAATTATACCAGATGCTGACATCGGCCCCGATCGTAACATTGCCGATGATCCGGCAGCCGGGCGCGATGAAGGCGCTGGGATGGATCACGGGCGTCTTGGCGTTCACGCTGATGATGCTGACGTCCTGATAAGTCATTCGTCGCGGCCTCCGATGATATTCTTCCAGATCAGGACCGGCAGCGTCGAGGCATAATCGTCGGTCCAGCGTTCGAAATTCTCCCGCGCCTCGAGCGGCACCCACGCGCCGTCCGCATAGGAGGCTTTGCGCGGGCGAATGCCGCCGGTCAATTTCTGCATCCGCCCCGGCGTCGCGGTCAGCGCAACCCAGTTCGATCCGGTCAGGTCGGCATATTCGTCGCCGATCGGCCCCGGGTCCATTCGGATTGCGCTCGTCCAGCCGCGCGCTTTCGCCTCCGCCGCCAGCACCGGCTCCAGATCGAAGAAACGGTTCGAGATATGGACGAGCAGGATCCCGTCGGGCTTGAGCGCGCGCGCGTAGATGCCGATCGCTTCCTTGGTCAGCAGGTGCAGCGGGATCGCATCGGACGAGAAGGCGTCGATGACGATGACGTCGAAATGGCCCGCGGGCTGACCCGCAAGCTGGAGCCGCGCGTCGCCGATGACGATCGACGTGTCCCCGGCGCAGTCGGAGAGGAAGGTGAATTTTTTGGGATCGCGCGCGATGTCGACCATCACTGGATCGATCTCGAAGATCGTCCAGCGCTGGCCAGGCCTCCGGTAACAGGCGAGCGTCCCCGCCCCCAGCCCGACGATGCCGATCGACGCGTTCTGCCCGGCGAGCGCGCTGGCCTTGTCGAGCGTCAGCCCGACGCCCGACTGATGGCCATAATAGGTCGTCGGGTCGCGTCGGTGCGCGGCGTCGGTCCGCTGGAGCCCGTGGAGCGTCGTGCCATGCGCCAGGCGGCGCTGGTTCGATGCGGGATAGTCGGTGACGGTGTAGACCCCGAAATAGCTGCGGACGCGCGCGCCGGTAAAGCTTTCCTGGATCGTGTCCCAGCCGCCGACGCCGATCATCAGCAATGCGAGCACCGGCACATAGGCCCAGCGCCAGCCGATGACGAGCATGCCGATGACGAAGATCGCGATGCCCCACGACGTCGTCGTGCTGTCGAGCCGACCGGTCCATTCGCCCACCATGTGCCAGGCGCCGAAGGCCGCGATCGCGACGAGCGCCGCGGCCACGACACGCGCGGTCTTCGCTTCGAGCCCCAGCCATCTGTCCCAAGGCAACAGTGCCGGGAGCGGCAACAGCATCGCGGCGGCAAGGATCAGCAGCGGATGCTCATACACCCAGTCGAAGATGAGCGGCGCGAACAGCGCGGCGAACAGCCCGCCGAGCACGCCGCCCGCCGACATGATGAGGTAGAAGAGCGTCAGATGCTGCGTCGCCGGGCGCAGATGATAGAGATAGCCGTGGAGCGCGGTCGCGATGATGAACAGCATTGCGAGGCTGGCGAGCGCAACCATCATCGACCCACCGCCCGAGCTCAGCAGCCCGAGCCCGCCGACCGCGAGCAGTATAACGGGCGCGATCAGCGTGATGATCTGCGTCGGCCGCTCCATCGTCGAAAAGGCAATGACGAAGCTGAGCAGATAGAGGCCGAGCGGCAGCACCCAGAGCAACGGCATCGCAACGATGTCGGTGGTGAGGTGCGTCGTCGTCGACAGCATGAGCCCCGACGGCACCGCCGCGATCAGCAGCCAGTGGAGTTGGCGGCGCAGCGTCGGGCGCGGTTCGTCGGTGGCGGCCGCATGGGCTTCGGCGCCGCCATGCCAGCGCGCCGCCGCAGCCCCGGCGACGAGCAGGACGAGCAGCGCATAGCCCGCGGTCCAGCCCCAGCTCTGCGCCGCGAGCGGCAGCGTCGGCTCGACGAGCGCCGGATAGCTGATGAGGCCCGCGAAGCTGCCAAGGTTCGACGCGGCGTAGAGATAATAGGGATCGCCCGCGCGCGCATCGGCGGCGAACCAGCGCTGCATCAGCGGCGCCTGCGCCGAAACGACGAAGAAGACGGGGCCGATCGAGGCGAGCAGCAGCAGGGGCACCCACAAAGCCTCCTGCCCCGGTCCAGGCGCCCCGATCTGCGCGATGCCGATCGGCAGCCACAGCGCCGCGACGAGAAACAGCGCGACGTGGATCGCCGCCTGCCGCCGCACGGTGAACCGGCCGAGCCAGTGCGCGTAGGCATAGCCGCCGAGCAGCAGCGCCTGATAGACGAGCATCGCGCTGTTCCACACCGCGGGGGCGCCGCCCAGCCTGGGCAGCACCATGCGCGCGACCATCGGCTGGACGAGAAAGAGCAGGAAGCTGCCGACGAGGATCGTCAGCACGAACAGCCAGCGACGCGGCGAAGACGTAGCGATCACGCCGTCACGCACCCAGCAGCCGGGCCGCGTGGAGTGCATGATAGCTGAGCACTCCAGACGCGCCGGCGCGGCGGAAGGCGAGCAGCGTTTCGAGGACGAGCGCATCGCGGTCGCCCGCACCCGCGGCGGCGGCAGCCTCGATCATCGCATATTCGCCCGACACCTGATACGCGTACACGGGCACGGCAAAATTGTCCTTCACCGCGCGGACGATGTCGAGATAGGGCAGCCCGGGTTTGACCATCACGCTGTCGGCGCCCTCGGCGAGGTCCTGTGCGACTTCGCGTAAGGCTTCCTCGCTGTTCGCCGGGTCCATCTGATAGGTTTTCTTGTCGCCCTTCAGCAGGCCGCGCGAGCCGACCGCGTCGCGGAACGGGCCGTAGAAGGCCGAGGCATATTTGGCGGCATAGCTCATGATCTGGACATGGCCGAAGCCCTCGCTTTCCAGAGCCTGCCGGATCGCGCCGATGCGGCCGTCCATCATGTCGCTGGGCGCGATGATGTCGGCGCCGGCGCGCGCCTGGTTGAGCGCCTGCCCGACGAGCACTTCGACCGTTTCGTCGTTGAGCACATAGCCCGCATCGTCGATCAGCCCGTCCTGCCCGTGGCTGGTGTAAGGATCGAGCGCGACGTCGGTGAGGATGCCGATATCGTCGCCGAGCGCCTGTTTGATCGCGGACGTCGCGCGGCACATGAGGTTATCGGGATTGAGCGCCTCGGCGCCATCCGCGCTGCGCCGGTCAGGCTGCGTGTAGGGGAAAAGCGCGAGGCACGGGATCCCCGCAGCGACCGCCTCTTTCGCGCGTTCGACCAGCCGATCGACCGACCAGCGCGACACGCCGGGCAGGCTCGAAATCGCTTCCTCGGTGCCCGATCCGTCGCAGACGAAGAGCGGCCAGATCAGGTTCGCGGGGGACAATTGGGTTTCGCGCACCATCGCGCGGCTCCAGCTGGTGCGGCGGGTACGGCGCAGGCGCAGGTCGGGAAAAGCGGCTTGGGTCATGCGGGGTGCATAGCCGGGTGCGGGCGCGGGGCAAATGGTTCTTCTAAAGCCCCTCCCCTTCAGGGGAGGGGTTGGGGTGGGGGCTCGCGGCCTCGCGCAAAGCCGATGGACCCCACCCGCTGCGACTAGGCAGCAAGTGCCAAGTCTCGCTGAAGGAGAGGGCGTGGTTTCTTTAAATCCCGCCCTCGGCGCGTTTCGAGGCGACGTCGGCGAGGCTGCCGAGCTTCGGCCCTTCGACCTGTTTGGGCGCAATCGGGGTCAGCGCGGCGCCGGGCGCGATCGACGTCAGCGAGCGGATGCGGGCACGGAAATCGGCGAGCGCCTTGCCCTCGAGCAGCGCGCGGGTGACGAAGGTCACCGAGGACGGGTTCACCGCGCGGCCGTTGCGATAAAGCTCGTAATGGAGGTGCGGGCCGGTCGAGAGGCCGGTCGAGCCGATATAGCCGATCACCTGCCCGCGATTGACGCGCTGGCCGGGGCGCACCGCGATCCGGCTCATATGCCCATAGCCGGTGCCGAGGCCATTGCCGTGATTGAGCTTCACATAATTGCCGAAGCCGCCGTGGCGCCCGGCGATCGTCACGACGCCGTCGGTCACCGCATAGATCGGCGCGCCATAGCCGCCGCCGAAATCCATGCCGCTGTGCATGCGCTTGTAGCCAAGGATCGGGTGGCGGCGCATGCCGAAGGTGGAGGTCACGCGGCCATTGGTGGGCCGCGCCATGCCGCCGCGTTGTTCGCCGACGCCCGACGCCTCGAACCACTGCACGCGGCCGTCGACATTCCATTCGAGCATCGAGAGTTTCGATTTCCCGCTGCGGATCAGCCCGGCATAGAGCAATTTTCCCGTCTCGCTCTCGCCTGTTTCGGCGCGGCGGTAATCGACGATGATGTCGAACTCGTCGCCCGCGCGAATATCGCTGCCGACCGAAAGCTGTTTGCCGACGACGCGCAGATACGACTGGATCGCCTGCGGCGGCGCCCCGGCGGCGCGCGCCGAGCGATAGAGGCTGTCGCCGACACGGCCACGAATGCGCAGCGGGGTCGCGTCGACCGCGATCGGGATACGCCGCATCACAAGCTGACCGCCGACACGTTCCATCTCAATGCGCAGGTCGAAGCGCGCGCGCATCGCGAGCGCGTCGACAGGGCGCGGCATGGTGCGCGCGGCGCGGCGGCCGAGGATCAGATCGATACGCGTACCCGGCGCGATATCGGCGAGCGGCACCGCGCCCGAAACCTGGCGTGCGAGCGCCTGCGCCTCGCTGCTACCGACGCCCGAACGTTCGAGCAGGCGCGCAAAGCTGTCGCCGCGGCCCAAGGTGGCGGTGAGTTCGATTTGCGGGCGTTCGGGGGTTTGCGTCAGCGGGCGGACCGCGTCGGTCGCCGCCATATGCCGTCCGGTGTCGCCGCCGAATGCGAGCGGAACGATCATCTGCGCGCGCGCCTCGTTGAAATCGGCGGCGTCGAGCGCGGGCGCTCCGCCGACCTGAAGCGGCTGGATACCCGGGAAGGTCGCGATCGCGGTTCCGCACAGCAAGGTTAACGTGGCAAGGCCGCGCCACCATTCGGACGAACCAATATTGTCGCCAAGGTCGGGAACAAGGTCGATCTGCGCCAGCCGGTCGCGCCAGCCGAGGTGTGGTTCGACATCGGAATCGGCGCGCCGCAGCGGGATCGCTTGCGACATCGTGAGGGCGGCGGCGTTGCCGGACATCCCCGCGATCGGTTCGTGACGCTGAAACAAATTGCAACCCCCGCTCGGCAAGCCTCCCTTATACCCGGCCGCCGAATGATGTTTTCGAGCCGTTGTCTGTAAAGAAAGGTCGTTAAAGTCAATTTAATGGCGGATTTGCCGCGGTGCGTTGCGGCAAGGCGTGGCGGGGTTGGGATATTATGCAACAGTGCAGGAAAAATCGGCCTCCACCCTGCGCTTCGACGATAGCCTGTTGCGCGGGAACCCTGCGCATGCCAGCTTGGCTTCCAAGAAAATGACCTCTTCCTCTTCCCAACCGGTCAAGGCTGTCCTTGGCCCCACCAACACCGGCAAAACCCATTTGGCGGTCGAGCGCCTGACCGCCCATTCGAGCGGCATGATCGGCTTTCCGCTACGCCTGCTGGCGCGCGAGGTTTACGACCGCGTCGTCGCGATCAAGGGCGCGCCGCAGGTCGGGCTGGTCACCGGCGAAGAGCGAATCATCCCGCCCGACGCGCGCTACCTGCTCGGCACGATGGAGGCGCTGCCGGTCGAGCGCGACGTCGCATTTGTCGGGATCGACGAGGCGCAGCTTGGCGCCGATCCCGAGCGCGGCCATGTCTTTACCGACCGGCTGCTGCGCGCGCGCGGGCGCGAGGAAACGATGATCCTTGGCTCGGCGAGCATCCGCGGGCTGGTCAAGGGATTGGTCCCCGAGGCCGAGATCATTACCCGGCCGCGCTTTTCGACCTTGAGTTACGCGGGATCGTCGAAGCTGTCGCGCCTGCCCAAACGCTCGGCGATCGTCGCCTTCTCGGCCGAGGAGGTCTATGCGATCGCCGAAATGCTGCGCCGCTTTTCGGGCGGCGCCGCGGTGGTGATGGGCGCATTGAGCCCCAAGACGCGCAATTCGCAGGTCGCCATGTTCGAGGCGGGCGAGGTCGACTATCTCGTTGCGACCGACGCGATCGGCATGGGGCTGAACCTCGACGTCCAGCATGTCGCCTTTGCAAGCCTCCAGAAATTCGATGGCCGCCGCCTGCGCCGCCTGACGATTTCGGAAATGGCGCAAATCGCAGGGCGCGCCGGGCGCCACCAGCAGGATGGCGGTTTCGGCACCGTCGGCCTGCCGCAGGGCGGCTTCACGCCCGAGGAAATCCATGCGATCGAGGGACATCATTTCCCACCAGTCGCCAACCTGTTCTGGCGCAACCCGACTCCCGGTTTCGGCTCGCTCGACCAGCTTTTGTCCGACCTTGCGCAGCCGCCAGACCAGCCGATGCTGCGCCCCGCGCCCGAAGCGGTCGATATCGCGGTGCTCAAGCATCTGGCGGGCGATATGGAGGTGCGCGCACGCGGCGGCGATTTCGACGCGGTCCAGCGATTGTGGGATGTCTGCGGCCTCCCCGACTTCGAACAGCTCGGCGCCGAACATCACAGCCGTACCATATTCAAGCTGTGGCAATGGCGCACGAGCGGCGACGGGATGATCGATCCCGACTGGTTCGCGCGCCGCCTCGCACGGCTGAACGATGTCGAGGGTGATATCGACCAACTCGCGAGCCGCATCGCCGCGGTCCGCACGCTTTGCTTCATCGCGCAACGCGGCGACTGGATCGCCGGCGCCGCGGGATGGACCGAGGCGACGCAGGCGCTCGAATCGCGCCTGTCCGACGCACTGCATTCGGCGCTGGCGCAGCGTTTCGTCGACCGGCGGCTCGCGTTGTTGCTCCGCGACGCGGGCCAGCGCAATGCCGCCTTGCCCGTCGCGGTCGGCGCCGACGGCACCGTCGCGGTCGACGGCGAGGCGATCGGCACGCTCAACGGATTCCAGTTCAAGGTCGATCCGGTCGCCAAGGCGAGCGACCACCGCATGCTGCTCGCGGCGGCCGAAAAACATCTGCGCGCCGAACTCGCGCGCCGTGCGACCGCGCTCGCCGAGGGCGACGATAGCGCCTTGTCGCTGATCGCCGAGCCGGGAACGGCGCCGCGGCTCGCCTGGCACGATCACGCCATCGCGACGCTCGCCCGCGGGCCGACGCTCGTCCAGCCGACGATCCAGATCGACCCGTCGCTGCGGCGGCTCGAATTGCATCAAGTGCAGGCGATTTCGGAGCGCCTTCAGCGATTTGTTACTGCCCAACTCGCGCGCCATGCCGGACCGCTCGCGGCGATGGGCGAGGCCGCGGGCGACCTCTTCACCCCACCGCGCGTGCGCGCGCTGCTCGCCGCGCTCACCGACAACAGCGGGATGATCGGCCGTGCGGCGGTCGAGGATCAACTCAATGCACTGACGCCCGAAGAACGGCCGCAGCTCCGCAAGCTCGGCTTCACCATCGGCTCGCTAGATATCTTCCATCCGCTGCTTCTCAAGCCCGAGGCCGTGCGCTGGCGTGCGGCGCTGATGGCCGCACAGCAGGGCGCGCCAGTGCCCACGCTGCCGCCCCACGGCGCGGTACTCCAGAAAACCGGCAGCCATGCCGGGTTGGTGATAGCAGGTTTCCGGCGCTGCGCATCGGGCTGGTTGCGTATCGACATGGCCGAAAAGCTCGCGCGACAGGCGCATGCCGCGCGGATGCAGGCGGCGGCACCGCCGACCGCGCCGCTGGCGGGTCGCGACGATCATCATGACGATCATCCGAACGACGAGCATGAGGGGGTCAGCGCCGCGCCCCCGCCCGGCTTTATCATCGACCCGGCGCTCGCGACCTCGCTCGGGCTCGACGAGGAAACGCGCCGCGCGCTGCTCGGCAGTTTCGGCTTCCGCAGTATCGGCGAACCCGATTTGCAACGCTGGCGCTGGTCGGGGCTGCGCAAGCCCGAAAAGCGCCCGCGCCGCAAACTGCATCCGCAGCGCAAAAACGCCGAGGCGCCGCCGCGCACGGCGAACGGCGATGCGCGGCGCCCACCCGCGCACCAGGCGAAGGGCAAACGCGGCAAACCGGACAAACCCCGCATCGACGCTCCGCGCCCACCGCGCCCCGATCGTCCGGACCGGCAGCCACGGCGCGGGCCGTCGCCCAACAGCCCCTTCGCGGGCCTTGCCGCACTCCTCGCGGACGCGCGCAAAGACTGATGGCGAGCCCCGGCGCCGCGGGAAGCATCCGGTTGGACAAGCTGCTGTGGTTCCTGCGCTTCGCCCGTTCGCGCAGCGTCGCGCAGGCGATGGTCGAGGCGGGGCATATCAGGCTCGACGGACGGCGGATCACGCGCTCTTCCTGCGCGGTGCACGTCGGGTCGACGCTGGTCCTGCCCGTCGGCGAGCACATCGAAGTGCTGCGCCTGCTGTCCTTGCCGCTCCGCCGCGGTCCCGCGCCCGAGGCGCAGGCGTGTTACAAGCGGCTCGATCCCGCGGTTTCGCCGCCGGCACCAACGGCTATCGACGCCGATGGAAATGCTTTGCACCGCAAAGGCCCCGACCATCCTAATCAATGAGAGTGATTCGCAACTGTCGCTTAGCGTTGACGCGCCGCCGTCACGCGGCATAGAGGCGAGCCCATATTGAGAGCCTGACGGCCCGATTGCCGTCATCTGAGGGAGCCGAAGCCCATGACCTATGTCGTCACCGATGCCTGCGTCCGGTGCAAATATATGGACTGTGTCGAGGTGTGCCCCGTCGACTGTTTCTATGAGGGCGAGAATATGCTCGTCATCAACCCGAACGAGTGCATCGACTGCGGCGTGTGCGAACCCGAATGCCCGGCCGAGGCGATCCTGCCCGACACCGAAAGCGGGCTCGAGAAGTGGCTCGAGGTGAACAGCAAGTTCAGCGCCGAATGGCCGAACATCACGGTCAAGAAGGAAACCCCCGCCGACGCCGACGAATATAAGGGCGTCGAGAACAAGTTTGAGACGCTCTTCTCGCCCGAACCCGGCGCGGGCGACTGACCCGAAATCAGACAATCGGAACGGGGCGGGACTTTCCCGCCCCTTCTTTTTGCCCCCTTGAAAGACCTCCGCTTGGCGACGATGTAGGACGGCGGAGGGGCAGCCCGCCGGTTCTCGGCGCGGCAACCCGGATAATGAAGGACGAATTCCCAATGATCGACCCGCTCGCCGCCCTTGTTCCCGTCGTCGTCGAGCAGACGAGCCGCGGCGAACGCAGCTTCGACATTTTTTCCCGCCTGCTGCGCGAACGGATCATCTTCGTCACCGGTGAGGTCGAGGACCAGATGGCCTCGCTGATTACCGCCCAGCTGTTGTTCCTCGAATCGGAGAATCCGAAAAAGGACATCTATATGTACATCAACTCGCCGGGCGGAGTCGTCACGGCGGGCATGGCGATCCACGACACGATGCAATATATTCGCCCGCGCGTCGGCACCGTGTGCATCGGCCAGGCTGCGTCGATGGGCAGCTTCCTGCTCGCCGCGGGCGAACCCGGCATGCGCGTCGCACTTTCGAACGCGCGCGTCATGATCCACCAGCCGTCGGGCGGCGCGCGCGGCATGGCGTCGGACATCGAAATCCAGGCGCGCGAAATCCTGCGCATCCGCAAGCGGATGAACGACCTCTATGTGAAATACACCGGCAAGCCGCTGAAAGAGATCGAAAAAGCGATGGACCGCGACACCTTCCTCGAAGCCGACGAAGCCAAGGCATTCGGCCTGGTTGACCAGGTGTTCGACCGCCGTCCGGGCCTGCCCGGCGACGACGCGCCGAAGGATATCAGCGAAGGCCCGACGCCCTGATCGTCAGGCCTCCACATCCGCGGTAACCGCGTTTGTTGACGCGCGCTTTGCGCCTTCGTGCTAAGCGGAACATTGAACCGATGTCACCCAATTGCCATATTGTAATTGGGTGACCGGGGGCTAGGATAAAGACGGCGGTGCCCTTTTGGCGCGGCCAGAGGAAGATATATGACGAAATTGAGCGGCTCGGACAGCAAGAGCACCCTCTACTGCTCCTTCTGCGGCAAGTCGCAGCACGAAGTCCGCAAGCTGATTGCCGGGCCCACCGTGTTCATCTGCGACGAATGCGTTGAACTGTGCAACGACATCATCCGCGAAGAGATCAAGGGCGGGATCGCCGCGCGCAAGGACGGCGCGGTGCCGACGCCGCTGGAAATCTGCCAGCATCTCGACGCCTATGTCATCGGCCAGAACACCGCCAAGCGCGTGCTGTCGGTCGCGGTGCACAATCACTACAAGCGTCTCGCGAACAGCGGCCGCGGCGACGACGTCGAACTGGCGAAGTCGAACATCCTGCTCGTCGGCCCGACCGGCAGCGGCAAGACCTTGCTCGCGCAGACGCTCGCGCGCTTCCTCGACGTGCCCTTCACCATGGCCGACGCGACGACGCTGACCGAGGCCGGCTATGTCGGCGAGGATGTCGAGAATATCATCCTCAAGCTGCTGCAATCGTCCGACTATAATGTCGAAAAGGCGCAGCGCGGCATCGTCTATATCGATGAAATCGACAAGATCAGCCGCAAGGCCGAGAATCCCTCGATCACCCGCGACGTGTCGGGCGAAGGCGTGCAGCAGGCTTTGCTCAAGCTGATGGAAGGCACGACCGCGAGCGTTCCGCCGCAGGGCGGGCGCAAGCATCCGCAGCAGGAATTCCTGCAGGTCGACACGACGAACATATTGTTCATCGCGGGCGGCGCGTTCAGCGGGCTCGAAAAGATCATTGGCGACCGCCTCCAGGGCAAGTCGATCGGTTTCGGCGCGCATGTCGCCGGCCCCGACGAACGCCGCATGGGCGAAGTGCTGAAGAATATCGAACCCGAGGATCTGCTGAAATTCGGCCTGATCCCCGAATTCGTCGGCCGCCTTCCCGTCATCGCGACGCTCGAGGATCTCGATATCGACGCGCTGGTCAAGATTCTGGGCGAGCCAAAGAACGCGCTGGTCAAACAATATCGCAAGCTGTTCGATCTGGAAGAGGTCGTGCTGACCTTCACCGACGACGCGCTGATCGCGGTCGCCAAAAAGGCGATCGAACGCAAGACCGGCGCGCGCGGGCTGCGCTCGATCGTCGAGGCGATCCTACTCGACACGATGTTCGACTTGCCCGACCTGACCGATGTGGTCGAGATCGTCGTCGACAAGGATGTCGTCGAGGGCCGCAAGGATCCGGTGCGCGTCTACGCCGACAAGGCGAAGGAAGCGGCAGGCGACGCCGCCTGAGTCGCATAGGGGCGCCCCGCGGGGCGCCCTTTTTATGTTGCAATGCAGCAACAGTTTCCGGAAAAAACGCATCCCCGCCTGTGGATAAAATCGGGCGCTTGACGGAAATTAGCGGTTTTTCGTCCCGCGCCTGATTGGCGCACCCCTCCCCACTTGCACTGTCACATTTGCTGTCACAATCGTGCCACATGCGGGCTTCAGGGGCGCTCGCAGGTTAAGCGCGCCCATCTTGCGCGCCCGCCGAATGCACCACCAAAGGGGACATCCTGTAATGAAATTCCGTCATACGCTCGCCGCCAGCGTTGCGCTGATTCCGGTCGCGCTGCTCTCCACGCCTGCCTTCGCCCAGTCGACGGGTTCGTCGGACTTCGACGATGAAATCGTCGTCACCGGTTCGGCCTCGCGCGATGTCGCCGGTATCCAGATCCCTGATTCGCCGAAGGCCAAGGTCGTCGTCGGCGCCGAACTGATCCAGCGCCAGCGCCCCGGTCAGTCGATCAACGAAATCATCAACCTCGTTCCCGGCGTCAGCTTCACCAACAACGATCCCTGGGGATCGAGCGGCGGCAGCTTTACCATTCGCGGTTTCGAATCGGATCGTATTTCGCAGACCTTCGACGGTATCCCGCTGAACGATTCGGGCAACTATGCGATCTACACCAACCAGCAGGTCGATCCCGAGCTGGTCGAAACGATCAACGTCAATCTGGGCTCGACCGACGTTGATAGCCCCACCGCTGCTGCGGTCGGCGGCACGGTCAACATCAACACCCTGACCCCGAGCGACGAGCTGGGCGCGATGATCAGCGCCTCCTACGGCAACATCATTGCCAAGGGTTCGGGCGACCGTCCCTATCATCGCGTTTTCGGCATGATCCAGACGGGCACTTTCACGCCCTGGGGCACCAAGGCCTGGTTCTCGGCCTCGACGACGAGCAACGTTGCGGCTTTTGCCAATTATGGCGACATCAAGAAGCAGCAGTATAACGGCAAAGTCTATCAGCCGATCGGCGACAATGGCGACTTTATCTCGATCGCCGGCCACTATAATGAAAATCGTAACAACTTCGGCGGCTCGCCGTTCCGCGCCAATGCCTTCACCGGCGAGAAGGACGGCCGTTTTTACGACATCAGCGGCGGCTATCCCTGCACGCTCAGCACAACGGGCACCCCGAACAGTTGCGGCACGGATTTCGAGCGCCGCTATAACCCCTCGAACACCGGCAACGTCCGCTGGCAGTCGCGCTTTACGCTGACCGACCGCCTGACCTTCTCGCTCGATGGCGCCTGGCAATATGTGAAGGCCAACGGCGGTGGTACGACCTCAGCCAATGAGGGCCTTTTCACGCGGAACGGCTTCTCCGGCACCGGAAACTATGGCGGGCAGTTCTACTTCGGGCGCGACCTGAATGGCGATGGCTTGACAACCGGCCGTGTAACCGTGCTCCAGCCGAGCCAGACGAATACCCGCCGCTGGGTCGCGATCGCCAACCTCGCCTATGAAATCAACGATTTCAACCGTGTTCGCCTGTCGTACAGCTTCGATCGCGCGCGGCATCGGCAGACGGGCGCGGCAGGCTTCCTGTTCCCCAACGGCGAGCCGACCGACGTTTTCGCAATCAACGATCCGATCCTCGATCCCGACGGCAATATTCTCCAAAAGCGTGACCGCCTGTCCTACGCGACGCTGCATCAGGTGGCTGGCGAATATCGCGGCGAGTTCCTTGACGAACGTCTCACGGTCCAGCTCGGCCTGACGGCGCCTTTCTTCAAGCGCGAACTTGACCAGCGCTGCTTCACCACCAGCACGGGCGGCTTTGTCGACTGCGTTCCGGAGGACCAGATGGCGGCCTATATGGCGGCCAACCCCTATTCGTTCGACCCCGATACGGGCCGCGCGACCGGATCGGCCATCCCTCAGAAGCGGACGCTGAACTATGACAAGCTGCTTCCGTCGGCCGGTCTGGCCTTCAAACTGACGCCCGCGTTCAGTGTCGCCACCAGCTACAAGAAGAATATCTCGGTTCCCGGCACCGACGCACTCTATAACGCCTTCTCGTTCCCGGACGGCAGCGCCGCTGCATACCGCGTGGCGGAAACGTCGGACAGCTTCGATGCCGGCGTCCGCTATACGACGTCGCAGGTTCAGGCGGCCCTGACCGGCTGGTACTCGAAGTACAAGAATCGCCTTGTCACTGCCTACGACATCGACGGCAACGGCACCGTCACCAACCTCGGCCCGGTCGAGAAATATGGCGTCGACGCGAGCATCGCCTATAAGCCGATCCAGCAGCTTTCGCTCTATGTCTTCGGTTCATACATCAAGTCGAAGATTCAGGACGATGCCGTAACCGGACGCTGCGCAATCGACAGCGACATCGAGCTGGCGGACCTCTGCTATGTGGATAATGGCGTTGCCTATCTTCGTACCAGCGGAAAGCGTGAACGCGGCGCACCCAAGTTCCTCTACGGCGGTCGCATCGAGGGCAATCTGGGTGACCTCACCCTCGGCGTCCAGGCGAAGCGCACCAGCTCGCGCTTCCTGAACGACATCAACGGCGTCATCCAGACCGCCGTTGACAGCGACGGCGACACCGTACTGATCGGCCCCGGCGCCAAGTTCAAGGGATACACGGTGGTCGATCTCGACATCCGCTATTCTCTGGCGAGCGCCGGACTCGAGCACAGCTATCTTCAGGTCAACATCAGCAACCTGTTCGACAAATTCTATGTCGGCTCGTTCAGCGGTGGCCTCGATACGCTCGCTAGCTCCAGCTCGGCGTTCGTGAACTTCGGTTCGCCGCGCGCGATCAGCGCATCGTTCATCGTCGGCTTCTAAGCCGCAGGGCGATCACGAAAAAGGGGCGCGGGAGGCAACTCCCGCGCCCCTTTTCTTTTGTCAGGTAGCGACTGGCGGCTGCCCTATCGGTCATCGTCATCCCGGACTCGATCCGGAATCCATCGCGGCGTTGAAGTCATGGACCCCGGATCAAGTCCGGCGTGACGAATGTCGGGATTCCACCCCGAAAACCGCCGCCGGGCCGCAGCTATGCGTCAGCCCGCAGCGATTCGCCGAGCGGTATCCTGCACCAGCGCGATCATGTTCGGGACGCCTTGCGTGCGGTTCGACGATAGCTGGCGCGTGAGGTCGAAGGGGGCGAGCGCCGCCGCGACGTCCATATCCGCGACTTCTACCGCGGACTTGTCCTGCACCGCGGCGAGCACGAGCGCGACGATGCCCTTGGTGATCGCGGCATTGCTGTCGGCGAGGAAATGGAGCCGGCCGTCTTCGCGCGGCACCGGATAGACCCAGACGCTCGCGCTGCAGCCGCGCACCAGCGTCGCATCGGTCTTGAGCGCGTCGGGCATCGGCTCGAGTTCACGGCCGAGTTCGATCAACAGGCGATAGCGATCGTCGCCATCGAGAAAATCATATTCTTCGAAGATATCGGTGAGGCTGCGCATGGCCGCGCCCACTCGCATAGATGGCGCCAAGTTGGAAGAGCCCCGAAACGACATCGGCCCGCTCCCCTGTCAGCCGCCGGACGGATGGCGACTGACAGCGGAGCGGGCCGGTGCCGCGCAGATCAGGGTTTGATTAGAGGTCCACCCCCGCCGCAATCGCTTCCAATTTGCGCAGCCGTTCCTTGAGGTCGGCGATCTCGATCCGCGAGCCCGCGTGCGGGACGTGCGGGTCGTGGGCCATGGCCCCATGCCCGGCAGCGAGTTCCTCGCGCTTCAGCTGGATCCAGTCGCGCCAGCCACGCAGCGCCACCAGGCTGACGATGCTCAGCGCGGTAAGCGCGATCGCCGCGGCGATGAAATCGGGGGTGATGAAAGCCATGAGCGTTGCTCCTTTGCCGGCGTTCAGATTTTGCTGCTGTCGCGCAGTTTCTCGATTTCCTGATCGAGCGTGACCGCGCGGTTATGGTCGGTGGCGATGCGTTCGAGCACCTGGATGCGATCCTTGAGTGCGCGGATTTCGGCTTGCAGCGCCTTGGTTTCACCATTGTCGGTGGCGACGAAATAGTCGCCGCCCTTGTGATCGCGGCGGATGCCGTGCTTGGCGCGGACAATGCTGCCGATGGTGACGATCAGGACGATGCCGATAACCATTTCAAACGGGCCCATGGGGAAGATCCTTTCCGTATATCTTTATTTTAGTTCAGCGGAGCGTCGCGCAGCTTTTCGATCTCGTCGGCGACATCAATTCCCTTGTCGGTAACGATGCGTTCGAGAACGCGGACGCGCGCCTCCAGCCGTTCGGTTTGCGCCGCATATTGCGCGGCCTTTTCGGCGGTTTCGTTCGTGATTGCCTTGAACTGCCGTTCCTTGAACTTGAGATGGCGTTCATAGGCGGCGTAGCCGATGCCGAGGGTAACCGGCAGCCCGACGACGATGATGAGAATGACGATGGCTTCCATATTCCGTCTCCTCAGTTCGACGGGCGCCGCAGCGCCTCGATCTCGTGGCTCAGCCGATGACCTTCGTCGGTGACGATGCGCTCGATCACCGCGAGCCGGTCCTTCACCGAACCGAGTTCGGCGCGCAGCTGGGCATTTTCCTGGCCGATCAGCTTGACGCGTTCCATCGCTTCATCGCTGGTCCTTGGATAGACCGCCTTACCCCAGCTGTTTTCGAGCGGATAACCGTTCTTGACGCGGAGCCATGTGGTAAAGATCCAGCCGCCGATCGCGAGCATCCCCAAAATGGTGGCGATCGGCGCGATGACTTTGATCAGATCCATATTGTCCATGATGATTCCTCTCAGCGCAGGCGGTCGATTTGGTCGGCGAGCTGCGCGGCCTGACCGTTGGTCTCGGTTGCGATGCGTTCGAGCACCGAAATCCGCTCTTCCAGCCGGCTGACCTGTCCCGCCAGCTTGGCGTTGTCGTCGGTCAGCAGGGCGATTTTTCGATCAGCGTCGGGGTCGGTTCGATGAACCGTGCCGCCCCATTCATTCTCAACGGGATAGCCGTGCTTGGCGCGGATCCAGGTGGTGAACATCCAGCCGCCGATCGACAGTGCGATGATGGCGAGGACAAAAGTGGTGCCACCGAAATTCATGTATCTTCCTCCCTGTTAGCCCCCAAAATCGTTGGGTGCCCGCTCAGCGCAGTGCGTCGATCTCGTCGGCAAGGCGGCGGTTGTGGCTGGTGTAATATTGCTCGATGTCGGCAAGCCGGCGGTCGATGTCGCGGAAGCGCGACTTGATATCGCGGGTCGAAGCGGTCGGGTTGCTGCGCACGCCCTGCCAGAATTTCGCTTCCTCATTCGAACCATAGAGCGCGAACGGCTTCGGCGTACCCATCCAGGCGACCATCCAATATGCGATTAACGTCCAGGGGAAGCCGCCCATCAGGGTCAGCAGCACCGCGCCGACGCGAACCCAGAGGACGTCAATCCCACTATAATCCGCGATTCCCGAACAGACACCGCTCCATTTGGCGTTCTGCTTGTCGAGGTAGAATTTTGTGCGGCTGGCAGACATCTCAGTTCCTCCGGTTTGTCATATTTTCGAGCTGCGCCAGTTCTTCATCGCTGCGTACCGCGGGGCGGAAGTCGGGATGGTCGGCGCTGATGATGCGTTCGACGGTGTGCAGGCGGTTTTCCAGGCGCCGTGCGGTATCGTAAAGCTCGTCGAGCAGCTGTTCGTCTTCTCCGGTCAGCGTCTTGGCCTGTTTCCACTTGGTAATATAGTGGAGGATCAGCCAGGGCAGACCGAGGAAGAGCGTTCCGATGACGATCGGGACAATGATGACTTCTTCCATCGGTCCGGCTCCTTATTTGTTGGCCTGAGCGGCTTTCAACGCGGCGAGCTCGTCGGCGACCTTGTCGGCGGCCTGCAGCTCGGCGATCTCTTCGTCGAGCGACTTTTTATAGCCGAGGCTTAGCGCATCGGCGCGGCCTTCGGCTTCGTCGACGCGGCGTTCGAGGATTTCGAAGCGCGAGAAGGCGTCTTCGACGCGGTCGCCATTGGTCATTTCGCGCAGTCGATACTTGTTCTCGGCGCTTTCGAGGCGGGTCGAGACGTTCGACTGGCGCGCACGCGCTTCGCTGAGCTTCTTCTGCAGCTTGGCGATGTCGTCCTCATAACCCTTCAGCGCGTCGTCGAGCACCGCAATTTCGGCTTTCAGGCGCTCGGCCATGTCGCCGGCCTTCTGCTTTTCGACGAGCGCGGCGGTGGCAAGGTCTTCGCGGTCCTTCGACAGCGCGAGTTCGGCCTTTTCCTTCCAGCTGTCCTGCAGGCTTTCGAGCTTGGCGATGTGGCGGCGCATTTCCTTCTGGTCCGCGATCGTGCGGGCGGCGGAGGCGCGGACTTCGACGAGCGTTTCGTTCATCTCGAAGATGATCTGGCGGATCATCTTTTCCGGGTCTTCGGCCCGGTCGAGCAGGTCGGTGACATTGGCGGCGATGATGTCGCGGGTTCGTGAAAAAATACCCATTTTGAAACTCCTGTCGAAAATCTTGAGACACAATGTCTTTTTTGGGGGGTGTCTTTTATAAAAAGCTGGTGCCGGGGCGGGGCAAGGGGGGAGAGTGCCCCGGCACCAGTGCCGGTCAGGCCAAAGCGCTGACCGCCGGGGACATGACAGCGGCAACCAGCGGGCCGGCGGGGGTGCCGGTGACACTGGCGGCAACCTGGGGTTGGTCGATCACGCCGACGAGGATGGCCAGCGCTCCGACCGCGCTGAGCGCGAAAGTGGCGGCCTGGGCAAACTTCGTTTTCATGGATCAACCTTCCCTTTGGTTTTCGCTGCGCCGGCACATTTTGCACCGGTTCGTCTGAAACAATGCATGGGGCGTGCCAATTGTCCGAAGGCGCAGAAAAGCGCCCAACTTCACACTGGAAGAGACCCCCCGCCCGAATTGGCTTGCCAATCAGCGGGAAAATTTGCCAATGATTGGGAATGGAACGCGAGACCCAATTTATAGGCCAATCGGCGGCGTTTCAGGACGCGGTGGAGCGCGCGAGCCTGGCGGCGTCGCTCGACCGCCCGGTGCTGGTGATCGGCGAGCGCGGGACGGGCAAGGAATTGATCGCCGAACGCCTCCACCGCCTGTCGACGCGCTGGGACCGCCCCTATGTGATCATGAACTGCGCCGCGATGCCCGAGACGCTGATCGAGAGCGAGCTATTCGGGCACGAGGCGGGCGCCTTCACCGGCGCGACGCGCACGCGCGCGGGGCGGTTCGAGGAGGCCGACGGCGGCACCTTGTTCCTCGACGAACTGGCGACGATGTCGATGGGCGCGCAGGAACGCCTGCTACGCGCGGTCGAATATGGCGAGGTGACGCGCGTCGGCTCGTCGCGCCCGATCCGAGTCGACGTGCGCATTGTCGCAGCGACGAACGAACATCTGCCCGCGCTGGTCGAGGAGAACCGCTTTCGCGCCGACTTGCTCGACCGCCTGTCGTTCGAGGTCATCACCCTGCCCCCGCTGCGCGCGCGCGAAGGCGACATCGAGGTGCTGGCCGAATATTTCGGACAGCGCATGGCGGCGGTGCTCGGCTGGGACGAATGGCCGGGCTTCGGCCCGCGCGCGCTTGCGGCGATGGAGGGACATGACTGGCCGGGCAATGTCCGCGAGCTGCGCAATGTGATCGAGCGCGCCATCTATCGATGGGCCGACCCCGAAAAACCGGTCGATGCCGTGAGTTTCGATCCGTTCGCGAGCCCGTGGCAGCCGGTGTCGCGCAAAGCGCCGCCCAAGCCCGACACATCCACGCCGGCTCCCGCGAACGACGCAGCACAAGTCGCGCCCGCCGCGCCTCCCTCAGGCCCGGTCAGCGATATGCGCGCCGCGGTCGACGCCTATGAACGGCAGATATTGTCCGACACGATGGCGCGCTGCCGCTTCAACCAGAAGGTCGCGGCCGAGGCGTTAGGGCTGAGCTATGACCAGATTCGCCACGCGCTGAAGAAGCACGGGCTGAATCAGTAAGGGCGATCGAGCCTTACTACCCCGGCAACTGGGCGCTCAACGCCTCGATCACCGCATCCTGCGTCGACACCAAGTCGGCGAGGCGGTCGCGCAGCGCATAGATGTCGGGCAGGCCGTCGACCTGCTCGTCGACGCTGCGTTCGATATAGAGCCGGTCGATATCGGCGAGCGCCCCGGTTACGGGCGCGCGCGCCGCGGTCAGCCGCGAGATCGCCTGCTGCGCCACGACCCAGCGCTCGCTGGCGACGGGCGCGCCCGCCGCAGCCGAGACGAGCGACGCGGTGACACTGCGTTCGGCGGCAAAGGCTTGCTGGCCCGCAGCGCCATCCGATTCCCAGCGCGCGAGCCGGCCGGCAAGGTCGGTCGGCAGCGGCCCCGGCGGCGCGACGACCGGCGCGGGCGGCGCAACATCGAATCGCCCCTCGACCGGGCGTTTCGCCAGCGAGGGTCCGTCATTGGCCTGCGTCCCGGCGCAGGCCGGCAGCGGCAGGAGCAGCGGGGCAAAAAGAAGGGCGCGCTTCATCGCTGCCCCTGATATGGGCGCACCGACGGCGCAGCAAGCACCGAATCGGCGGCGCGGGCGATAATCGACCCCGCCCCGTGCTTTTGGACAAAAAGCGCGGGATTTGGCGGTTGACAGCGACGACTTGGCTCGCTAGTGGCGCTGACTTTCCCGCATGCCGGAAAATCGCCTGCTTTGGCGGGTGACTGGCAGCGTGGGTGTTTTAGTTTCTGATTGGATGGAAGACCATGTTCGCAATCGTGCGCACGGGCGGCAAGCAGTATCGCGTCGCCGCTGGAGACAAGATCGCCGTTGAAAAGATCGACGGCGAAGCTGGCGACACCGTGTCGCTGGGCGACATCCTGCTGGCCGGTGACGGCGGCGAAGTGAAGAGCGCCGACGGCCTCGTCGTTTCGGCCGAGATCATCGCCCAGACGCGCGGCGAAAAGGTCATCGTCTTCAAGAAGCGCCGCCGGCATAACTATCGCCGTCGCAACGGCCACCGCCAGTCGCTGACGCTGCTGCGTATCCTCGCGGTCGGCGATGCCAAGAAGGCCGCGCCGAAGAAGGAAGCTGCTCCGAAGGCAGAGGCTGCTCCGGCTGCCGAAGCCAAGGCCGCTGCACCCGCCAAGGAAGCCGCCCCCAAGAAGGCTGCTGCTCCGAAGGCCGAAGCCCCCAAGGCCGAAACCGCCGAAGCGCCCGCAAAGAAGCCCGCTGCAAAGAAGGCAGCCCCCAAGAAGGAAGCCTGAGCGCGGCAACGCGGCTCGGCCTCTCGAACGAACGAATTAAGGAGCATCAGTCATGGCACATAAGAAAGCAGGCGGTTCTTCGCGCAACGGTCGCGACTCAGCCGGCCGCCGCCTTGGCGTGAAGAAGTTCGGCGGTCAGGAAGTGATCGGCGGCAACATTATCGTGCGTCAGCGCGGCACCAAGGTTTACCCGGGTGTCAACGTTGGCATGGGCAAGGACCACACGCTGTTCGCAACCGCCGAAGGCCATGTCCGATTCCACGATGGCAAGCTTGGCCGCAAATATGTGTCGGTCGACGCCATGGCGGAAGCCGCAGAATAAGGACGATCTTCCAGGGTCGTCCACAGGGATGACCCGGAACGGTCCTTTCCGCTAGCCAAGCGGAAACAAAGTTCGAAAAGAGGGAGACGGGTCACCCCCGATCTCCCTTTTTTCTTGTCCAAAATCCGTCACTTGTGACGAACGGGCGCGAAAACGGGGCCGTCCATCTCCCTCCATATCGAATGTCGTCAAAGCGTCACCATCTGGCGCCAAGGCGACAGGCACTGGGAGTTAGAAGACATGTTCGCGCGTACCGAAAGACTGTTGCTGCGGCCCGGCTGGCAGGAAGACGCCCCGGCGCTAGCCCGGGCGATCGGCGAGGAGGCGGTTGTCCGCAATCTCGCGACTGCGCCCTGGCCCTATGGCGAAGAGGAAGCGCAGAAGTTCCTGAGCCTGCCGGTCAATCCCGACCAGCCCCGGTTCCTGATCTTCGCCCGCACCGGCGGCGCGCCGCGCCTTGTCGGCGGCTGCGGCATTTCGCCGAGCCCCGAAGACGGTCTGGAAATGGGTTACTGGATCGCGCGGCCCTATTGGGGCCTCGGCTTCGCTACCGAAGCCGGGCGGCAGCTCCTTCATATCGCGCGCGCGATGAACCTGCCGAAGCTGTCGGCGGGCCACTTCCTCGACAATCCGGCGTCGGGCGCGGTGCTGCGCAAGCTCGGGTTCAAGCCGACCGGCAAGATCGCGCAGCGTTACAGCCTCGCGCGTGGCGGCGAAGCGGCGTGCGCGCTGTTCGAAGAAGGCGACGCCACGGACAGCACCGTCACCCCGATGCGAAGCCGCATCGGGGTGGACGAGGATTTCCGCGAGGAATTGCGCCTGATCGCGGCTTGACCTTCCCCTCCCGCTTTCGGGAGGGGAATTAGGTCACCCCCGCATCTTGTTCACCATGCCCATGATGTCGTCGAGCGGATTACCGTCGCCGTCCATGTCGAGCATCTTGCCGAGGCCGCCCAAACCGCCGACCCCGCCAGCCGAAGGCGCCGCGCCGCCGCCCATCGCGCCGCCGAGCACATTGCCGAGCATGCCGCCCAAACCGCCGCTCTCGCCCGGCTGCCCACCCTGTTTTGCCATATAGCCCGCGACCATCATCGCGAGGATCGGCAGCATCTGTTTGAGGATGCCCGAATCGAGTCCGGTCTGCGCCGCGGCCTGCCCCGCGACGGTGCGGCTGACATCCTTTGACCCGAAAATCTGGCCGAGCACGTCATTACCCTGGCTCACTGGCGTGGGCTGCGATCCGAGCACCGAGTCGAGCAGGCCGCCGCCGCCCAGTTGGCCGAGCAGCCCACCCAACCCCTCGACTCCGCCGCCCGATTGGGCCTGTTTCTTGAACCCGCCGAGGATCGCGGGAAGCAGCGCGTCGGCGCCTTGCTTGGCCATAGCGGGCGGGATGCCCAGCTCTTTGGCCATCGATTCGATGCCGCCGGCCTGCGCCAATATGTCGGTGAGATTCATGTCGTCATACTCCCGCTCGGGCGCGGATCGAACCGCGCCGACGCGAATGAGTATAGCAGCGCGAAGGTGGAGGACGAGTCGTTCATTTGGCTGTCATTCTCAAATGCATAGTCCTAGCCTGCGGTTATACGACTCGCCCTTTTCGGGATGGGCCGCGTTTTGAAGTGGGAGCTAAACAATGAGCATTTTCGGCAAGATCAAGGACGCCATCTTCGGCAAGAAAGCCGTCGCCGCAGAGCCGGCCGCCCCGGCCGCGCCCAGCCCCGTCGGCACCGCGCTCGACGCTGCGACACAAGCCATGGCCGCAGCAGCTGCCGCTCCTGTCGATGTCGACGCCATCCTCACCGCCGAGGCCGCCAACGCGGGCCAGGATCTCAACTGGCGCACATCGATCGTCGACCTGATGAAGCTGCTCGGCATCGATTCGAGCCTCGCCAACCGCAAGGAACTGGCACAGGAACTCGGCTATACCGGCGAACTCGACGGCAGCGCCGAAATGAACATCTGGCTGCACAAGGCGGTAATGCGCGAACTGGCGGCAAATGGCGGCAAGGTGCCCGCCGACCTTACCGACTGACGAACGCCCGATAAAATTCGACCGGGGCGGGTAAGCATCGGCTTTCCCGCTCCCTTTTCGTTGACCGCCGCGCGCGCGTGCCTAGACAGGTTTCACAAGAAACAAGTCGCCGAGGGAGCCGCCCGTGTCCAATCCGCTTTCCATGCCTCTAAGCCGCCGCCAGACGCTCGCCACGCTCGGCGCGGGCACCGCTGGGCTTGCTCTCGCGGGTCCGGCCGCAGCCTTGCAGGCCGCGCCCAAGAGCGATGCGCAGAAACTGCTCGACTCGATCGCCGACAATCTGATCGCGCTGTCGCCCGAGGGCGCAACCTCGCTGGGTATCGACACCGGGGCGCGGGCTGCCGAGCGCGGCAAGCTCGGCGATCGGTCGGCGGCCGGGCAAAAGGCCGTCGCCGATACGCTGCGGGCCGATCTCGCGACTGTCCGCGCCTTCGACAAGACAGGGCTCGATCACAAGACCCGCACCAGTCTCGCCGTCGTCGAGAGCGCCTATGGCGTTGCGCTCGACGGCTTCGCCCTCCCCTATGGCGACGTCGCGGTCGGCGGCTGGCGCAACACGCCCTATGTCGTGATCCAGAATGTCGGCGCCTATCTCGACGTGCCCAAATTCCTCGACAGCGACCATCCGGTGAAGAATGCCGCCGATGCCGAGGCCTATCTCTCGCGTCTCAACGCCTTTCCCGGCGCGCTCGACGGCGAGACCGAACGGCTGAAAGCCGCTGCCGGTCAAGGGCTGATCGCCCCCGCTTTCCTGATCGACAAGGCGGTGAAGCAAATGGAGGCGAGCCTCGCCGACGCGCGCGAAGGCGGCGGGCTGGTCGAGAGCCTCGCCAAGCGCACGCGCGAGGGCAATATCGCCGGCAATTGGGGGCCGCGCGCCGAGACGATCACGCGCGGCGCGGTCGTTCCCGCGCTCGAACGCCAGCTTGCCGAGATGAAGGCGCAGCGCGCGAAGGCGACGATGGACGCGGGCCTGTGGGCGCGCCCGGGCGGCGACGAATGGTATGCGTGGGGCCTCCGCGCCTCGACCACGACGCGCATGACCCCCGAAGAAGTTCATCAGATGGGCCGCCATGAACTCGCCGAACTCCATGGCCGGATGGACCCGATCCTGAAAAAGCTTGGGCTTACCCAGGGTTCGGTCGGCGACCGCATGAACGCGCTCGCCAAGGATCCCAAGTATAAATTCCCCGACAACGATGCCGGCCGCGCCGAGATCGTCGCTTACATCCAGACTTGGCTCGGCAAGATCCGCGCGCAATTGCCGCGCGCCTTCCGCACTTTGGTGAAGGGCAATGTCGAGGTGAAACGCCTGCCGCTCGCCGAAGAACCCGGCGCGCCCGCGGCTTATGGCGGCGCCGGGTCGATCGACGGCAGCGTTCCGGGCAAGTTCTGGATCAACCTGCGCACGACCGAACTCCACAGCAAATATTCGCTTCCCGACCTCGCGATGCACGAGGCGATCCCAGGCCATGTCTGGCAGGGCGAATATGCCAACCAGATGCCGCTGATCCGCACGATGCTGGCGTTCAATGCCTATTCGGAAGGGTGGGCGCTCTATGCCGAACAGCTTGCCGACGAACTCGGCCTCTATGATGATTTCGAGGTCGGTCGGCTCGGCTATCTCCAGTCGCTCGCCTTCCGCGCTTGCCGCCTTGTCGTCGACACCGGCATCCACGCGAAGCGCTGGACGCGCGAGCAGGGCGTCGAATTTTTCGTCAAGGAAAATGGCTCAAACCCGCTCGAGGTCGCGAGTGAGGTCGACCGTTATTGCAGCTGGGCCGGCCAGGCTTGCGGATACAAGGTCGGGCACAGCGAGATCGTGCGGCAGCGCGGGCTGGCGCAGGCGGCGCTGGGGTCGAAATACGACCTGCGCGATTTCAACAATGTCGTGGTCGAGGGCGGCAATGTGCCGCTCGACGTGCTGGCGCAGAATGTTGCGGAGTATGTGGCCGGGGCGAAGGGGTAGTTCCTTCCTGCGTCATTGCGAGGAGCCGAAGGCGACGCGGCAATCCAGAGCGGGCCTAAACTCGCTCTGGATTGGTTGGCCTATGGCCGCCTTCCGCCCCGCTTCGCTCGCAATGACAAGCTAAGGAAATGGCGCCAAATCCGGCTCAACAAACGCCCGCCGCGCCGCGACTGAAAACAGCAGATCGCGGCTGTAGAAGCGCAGCGGCCAGTCACGGCGCCCGACGTCCGATAGCAGCATCGCGTTGACGCGTGCCGCCAGCCCCGTCTCGTTTGTCCCCGACAGGAACGATCGTACCGCCGCGACAAAGGCGCGGGTGATGCTGTCGTGATAACCCTGCGTATCGTCGTTCACCCCGCCAACACTTTCGTTGAAGCGGCGGATGATGGGGGCGATCTCGGCATCGACGTCGATGTCGGGGCGCTCGGTCAGCAGCCAGAGACAAGCGCCGAGATGCGCTTCATGCGTCCAGGCCTCGCGCGGCAGCGTGCACGCGAGCAGCCCTTCGCCGAGCGCGCGGATGTCGGCGTCGCGTTCGAACAGGCGCGGTTTATATTCGGTAGTCATTGTCCGGTCCTTCCGGGTGATTTGCCACCCGGAAGTTATCCGGGCAAATTATGCTGCGACGGCCGCCTGCGGCGCGGCTTGGCGGACGCCTTCGTCGACATGGTCCGCAAATTGCGCGAAATTGTCGATGAACTGGCCGACGAGCGTTTGCGCGGTGCGGTCATAGGCAGCCCTGTCGGCCCAGGCTTCGCGCGGATCGAGCAAGGCGCTGTCGACACCCGGCACTGCGACAGGGACCATGAAGCCAAAATTGGGATCCTTGCGGAATTCGGCGTTGTTGAGGCTGCCGTCGAGCGCGGCATTGAGCAGCGCGCGCGTCGCCTTGATCGGCATCCGCTTGATGCCGTCCATCGTCGCCATGCCGCCGGTCCAGCCGGTGTTGACGAGCCAGCACTGGACGCCGCCCTTGGCGATGCGCTCTTTCAGCAAATTGCCATAGACCGACGGATGGCGCGGCATGAAGGGTGCGCCGAAACAGGTCGAAAAGGTCGCCTCGGGCTCGGTCACGCCGATTTCGGTGCCCGCGACGCGCGCAGTGTAGCCCGAGAGGAAGTGATACATCGCCTGATCGGGGGTCAGCTTCGCGATCGGAGGCAGCACGCCATAGGCATCGGCGGTGAGCATGATGATGTTGGTCGGCACCGGACCCATATTCGCTTCCGACGTGTTCGGAATGAAATCGATCGGGTACGAACCGCGGCTGTTTTCGGCGAGGCTCGCGTCGTCGAAATCGAGTTCGCGCGTTTCGGGATCCATCACGACATTTTCGAGCACCGTGCCGAAGCGTTTCGTCGTCGCGAAAATCTCGGGCTCGGCCTCGGGCGACAGGCGGATCATCTTGGCGTAGCAGCCGCCCTCGAAATTGAAGACCGCGGTGTCCGACCAGCCATGTTCGTCGTCGCCGATCAGCGTACGCGAGGCGTCGGCCGACAGCGTCGTCTTGCCCGTGCCGCTGAGGCCGAAGAAGACCGCGGTGTCGCCCGCCGGTCCCATGTTCGCCGAACAGTGCATCGGCATCACGCCCTTCACCGGGAGCAGATAGTTCAGGATACCGAAAACCGACTTCTTCATCTCGCCGGCATAAGCGGTGCCGCCGATCAGCACGAGCTTTTCGGTAAAGTTCACCGCGACGACGGTCTCGGTCCGCGTGCCATGTTTTGCGGGATCGGCGCGAAAGCTCGGCAGGTCGATAATCGTATATTCGGCCGCGAACGCCGCCAGTTCCTCGGCCGTCGGGCGAACGAGCAACGTGCGGATGAACTGGCTGTGCCAGGCGAATTCGGTGACGACCTGCACCGCGACGCGGTGCTCCGCCTGCGAGCCGCCGAACAGCTGCTGGCGATAGAGGCGCGGACGTTCGGCGAGGTGCGCGAAGAAGTCGGCCTTGAGCGCGGCGAAATGATCGGGCGTCATCGGCACATTGGTCTTGCCCCACCAGATCGTGTTGGCGGTCTCGTCGTCCTGGACGATGAATTTGTCCTTGGCGCTGCGGCCGGTGTGCTTGCCCGTCGCGACGACGAGCGGGCCGTCCTTTGCGAGCAGGCCCTCGCCGTGGCGAACCGCATCCTCGATCAGCGCCGACGTGCCCCAGTTTTCCGCAACATTCGCCTGCGTTTCCACGCTGCTGTTGCCGATCACGATATTCGTCATTGCCTTGCCTTTCACGCTTGGCGACGCCGCCCATTGCATAGGTATGCAAAACCTGCCGAACAAAAGGGCAGGCCCGCATTCGCATGGGTGCCGACGTGACGCCGATTCCGTTGATTGAGGCCCGCGTTAGCGAGGATGCGGGATGAGGTCAAAAGATTCCAGCGGGACGGCGCGGCCATCCGTGGCGGTTGTCGGTCGGGATCGGATCGGCTAGCTCTGCGTCAAGCCTCGCCAACGGAAAGAGCATGACGGCAACCATCGCGCTGGTCGACGACGACCGCAACATCCTGCAATCCCTGTCCATCGCGCTGCAGGCCGAGGGCTTCGTGACGCGCGTCTATTCGGACGGCGAAGCGGCGCTGAAGCCGCTCATCGACAATCCGCCCGACCTGGCGGTGTTCGACATCAAGATGCCGCGCATGGATGGGCTCGAGCTGCTGCGTCGGCTGCGCGAAAAGAGCCAGCTTCCGGTCATCTTCCTGACCAGCAAGGACGACGAGATCGACGAGGCGCTGGGGCTTGCAATGGGCGCCGACGATTATATCGCCAAGCCCTTCTCGCAGCGCCTGGTGATCGCGCGCATCCGTGCGATACTGCGCCGCGTCGAGCTCAACAAAAATGCCGCCGAAGAGGGCGACGAACCCGTCGCCGATCCGATCACCCGCGGACGACTGAGCATGGATCCCGCGCGCCATAAGGTCGAATGGGACGGCAAGGACGTCACGCTGACCGTCACCGAATTCCTGATCCTCGAAACGCTCGCCAGCCGCCCCGGCATCGTGCGCAGCCGCAACCAGTTGATGGACGCCGCCTATCAGGACGACGTCTATATCGACGACCGCACGATCGACAGCCACATCAAGCGGCTGCGCCGCAAGTTCCGCGAGGTCGATCCGGAATTCGACGCGATCGCGACCCTCTATGGTGCGGGGTATCGCTTTGCCGATGACAGCTGACCTGAAACCCGACGCCAGCATCGCCGAGCAGGAGGAATCGCCGCTCGTCTGGTCGGCGCGCTGGTCGCTGACAACGCGCATCTTGGCGGTCAACATTCTCGCCGTCGCGCTGCTCGCGGGCGGTTTCTATTATCTCGACACCTATCGCAGCCGCCTGGTCGATACGCGCATCGAGGTGATGAAGGATCAGCTCGCGATGCTCGACAGCGCGCTCGAGGCGGCGCGCCCCGAAGAGCGGACGCGGCTGATCGAAGAATTCGCTGCCGCGACCGAATCGCGCCTGCGTTTCTATGCCGCCGACGGCCATCGCATTTCCGACAGTTTCGAGACCGGTCCCCCGACCTATACGCTGCGCGACCCCGACCTGCAGCCGTGGAAACGCGACGCCGCGCGCGCGATGGACCGCGGCATCGACTGGGTCGTCGGCGCCCCGGCCTATCCCGAGTTCGAAGAGCCGCCCGTCGACAATGCGAAGGCGTGGCCCGAAGTCGTCGAGGCGCAAACCCGCGACGTCGCGGCAAGCCGTTTCCGCTACGCCCCCGAACGCACCCCGCTGCTGAGCGCCGCGCGCGTCGTCGACCTCGAAACCCCGCAGACGGTGCTGATGACGCTCAACGCGCGCGACATCACGCGCACCGTGCGCGCCGAACGGCTACGCATCGCGATCGTCGTTGCGATGGTGCTGCTCGCCTCGACCCTCTTGTCGCTCTTTCTCGCGCGCACGATCGTCCGCCCCTTGCGGCGACTCGCGCGCGCCGCGGTCCGCGTCCGGCTCGGCCGCGCGCGCGAAGTCGTCGTACCGCGGCTGCCGAGCCGCCGCGACGAGATCGGAACGCTCGCGCGCGCATTGAGCGACATGACGCAAGCGCTTCGCGAGCGCATCGACGCGGGTGAGCATTTCGCCGCCGATGTGACGCACGAACTCAAGAACCCGATCGCCTCGGTGCGCTCGGCGATCGAGGGGCTGGGGCACGTCAAAAGCGACGAGCAGCGGGCGCAGCTGCTCGCCATCGCCGACGAGGATGTGCGGCGGCTCGACCGGCTGGTGAACGACATCAGCGAAGCGAGCCGCGTCGACGCCCAGCTGTCGCGCACCTTGTTCGAACCGATCGACGTCGGAATCATGATCGAATCGATGCTCGCATCGCGCGCGGCGCGCGTCGATGCGGGCGCGCCGCATCCGCGCGTCGCCTTCGCCCGCCCGCGCAAGGGCACGACCGTCGTGATGGGCGACGGCCACCGGCTCGAACGCGCGATCGACAATGTGATCGACAACGCGATCAGCTTTTCGCCCGCGACCGGCCTTGTCTGCATTTCGGCAACGCGGCTCGGCGATGAGGTTCATGTGAAGGTGGACGACGACGGCCCCGGGATCGAGCCGGCCCAGCGCGACGCCATTTTCCGCCGCTTTCACAGCGAACGCCCCGCCGGCGAAGCCTTTGGCCGCCACAGCGGGCTCGGCCTCGCGATCGCGCGGACGATCGTCGAGGGGCACAGCGGGACGATCAACGCCAAGGATCGCGACGACGGCAAGCCCGGCGCCAGCATGTTGATTACCCTGCCCGCGCGCGAAGGCGCGACCGAAACCGGCTGAGTAATCCTCCGTGTCGCGCAGCGATGGGGAGGGGTACCGCGCGCGAAGCGCGTGGCGGCGGGGCAGCGACGTTGCACTGTTAGCCCCTCCGTCAGCGCTTCGCGCTGCCACCTCCCCATGCCTGCGGCACAGGGAGGATCGGTTTGCCGCCTTGCGGCCCCGCATCGTGGCCGGTAAGCCATGCGCCATGCTTCCGAGCCGGACCAGAACCGATATCGTCAATATCCACGCCAGCTGCGTCGCGGCGGGCAATGGCGGGGTGCTGATCCTCGGTAATTCGGGACAGGGCAAATCGGACCTCGCACTGCGGCTGATCGATCGCGGCGCCAAGCTGGTCGCCGACGATCGCTGCGACATCTGGTATGACCGCGGCCGCCTGTGGTGCCGCCCGCCCGAAAATCTGGCAGGCAAGCTGGAGGTGCGCGGAATCGGAATCATCGAGCGCCCGTGGACGGCGCCCGTGCCGCTGGCGCTCGCGGTGCGTTTGACCGACCGCTACGACCGCATGCCGGCGGTCAACCAGTTCGAGACCGTCGCGGGCCACCCGCTGCCCGCGCTGCTGTTGCCGGCGTTCGAGGCGTCGGCACCGATCAAGATCATGCTCGCGCTCGAACGGCTGGCGCCCGCCGCATGACGCACCATCGATGAGTTCGGCCGCCGAATCGCGCCTGTTGCTGGTCTCCGGCCTGTCGGGCGCAGGCAAGTCGACCGTGCTCAAGGTACTCGAGGACCTGGGCTGGGAGGTCGTCGACAATCTGCCGCTCGCGCTGCTCGAAACATTGATCGACGCGCCGGTGAAGCGCGGCGAGGCCGGGCGTCCGCTCGCGATCGGGATCGACAGCCGCAGCCGGGGATTCCGCCCCGCCTTGCTCGTGCGGCGGATCAAGGAGCTGCGCGAAGGCGGCGGGCGCGACATCCAGACCTTATTCCTCGATTGCGCCGGCGCCGAGCTTGAGCGCCGATTTTCCGAAACGCGGCGGCGCCATCCGATGGCCGAGGATCGCCCCGCCGCCGACGGGATCGCGCGCGAGCGCGAGATGATGGAACCGCTCCGCCGCTGGGCCGAACATGTCGTCGATACGACCAATTACAGCAGCAACGACCTGCAGCAGGAAATCCGCCAGCGCTTCGGCGAAGCGGGCGACGGCGAGCCGGTGCTCAACGTCCTGAGCTTCGGCTTCGCGCGCGGCCTGCCGCGCAACGCCGACCTGGTGTTCGACATGCGCTATCTGCGCAATCCGCATTGGGACCCGAAGCTGAAGCCCGGAACCGGGCTCGACACAGACGTCGCCGCCTATGTGATGGCCGATCCGGCCTATGAAAACAGCGTCGCGCAGATCGAGCGACTGATACTGACGTTGCTGCCGCGCTATCGCGCCGAGGGCAAAAGCTATGTCACCGTCGCGTTCGGTTGCACCGGCGGGCGGCACCGGTCGGTCCATGTCGCGGCGCGTGTTGCCCAAACGCTACGCGAATCCGGATATGAGCCAGTGCTGACCCACCGCAATCTTGACTCTGCCCCGCAAGATGGGCTTGAGGGCAGGCCCCCGCCCGCGGCTTCCGCGCCCGGCGGCAAAAGATAAGGGTCGACGAACGCATGCCGAACGATAAGGCTCTGCCGCTTCTGGGAATGGTGCTCGTCACGCACGGCCGCCTTGCCGAGGAAATGGTGCGTGCGATGGAGCATGTCGTCGGCCCTCAAAGGGCGATCGCGACCGTGTGCATCGGACCCAATGACAATATGGAGATGCGCCGCAAGGAAATCGCCGACGCGATTCGCAACGTCGACGAAGGCCGCGGCGTCGTCATGCTCACCGACCTGTTTGGCGGCACGCCGTCGAACCTCGCGATCAGCCTGCTCGAATCGGGGCGCACCGAGGTGATCGCGGGCGTCAACCTGCCGATGCTGATCCGCCTTGAAAGCGCGCGCAAGACGATGGAACTCCGCGCCGCGGTGATCGCCGCCAAGGAAGCCGGCCAGAAATATATTTCGGTCGCGTCGGAAATGCTGGGAGTGGGCCCTTGAACGAAAATAGCGAGACGGTCGAAATCACCAACCAGCGCGGGCTGCACGCACGCGCGAGCGCCAAATTCGTCACCTTCGTCAGCCGCCTGCCCGAAAGTGTGTCGGTCGAGGTCGAAAAGGGCGGATCGCGCGTCAACGGCACGTCGATCATGGGATTGATGATGCTCGGCGCCGCAAAGGGCGATTCGATCACGATCCATACCAAGGGCGACGGCGCCGACGCGGCGCTCCTCAAGCTCGTCGGGCTGGTCAAGGACAGCTTCGGCGAGGATTGACGGCCATGACCGAGCCGGGCCGCCGTTCCACCATCGAGAGCCTGTCGAACCCGCTGGTGAAGCGGATGCGGTTGCTGCGGGAAAAGCGCCATCGCCGCACCGAAGGGCTGTTTCTCGCCGAAGGGCTGCGCATCGCGACCGAAGCACGCGAGGCGGGCGTTCTCCCGCAATGGCTGTTCCTCGGGCCTGAGGGCGATACGCACCCGCTCGCGGCGGCGCTGGTCGCCGACACGCTCGCGGCGGGCGGCGAGGTGATCGACACGACAGGCGCGATCCTCTCCAAACTGTCGGGCAAGGACAATCCGCAGACCGTCGTCGGCATCTATGCCGAACCGCAAACGACGCTCGCCGACCTCGACCGCGATACCGCGCCGATCTGGCTCGTCGCCGAGCGGCTGCGCGATCCGGGCAATCTCGGCACGATGCTGCGCACCGGCGATGCGGTCGGCGCGGGCGGGCTGATCCTGCTCGACGAGAGTACCGACCCCTATGCGGTCGAGGCGGTGCGCGCGAGCATGGGCGCGATCTTCACGCAGAAGCTGGTGGTCGCGCGGTGGGACGAATTCCTCGCCTGGCTCCGCCAAGGCCCGGGCCAGCTCGTCGCGACCTGGCTTGGCGACGACACGCAGGATTATCAGGCGGTGCGCTACACCGCGCCGACCTTCATCCTCACCGGCAATGAATCGCAGGGCATGCCCGGTGAATATGCCGCCGCCGCCGATGTGCGCGTGAAGATGCCGATGATGGGCAAGGCCGACAGCCTCAACGCCGCGATCGCGACCGCGGTGATGGCGTATGAGGTGCTGAACCAGCGGCGGCGTCATCGGTAGCGCTTCACCGGAACGACATAGGGCGGCGGCCACAATCTATCTGCCAAACACCGTCACCCGGAACTTGTTTCAGGGTCCATGGCCGGACCTTTCCCTAGGCGCCGCGCTGGAAGATAAGGTGGGCCATGGATGCTGAAACAAGTTCAACATCACGAATGGAGGAAATCGCTGATGCTTCGCCATATGCTCCTGACCACCCTGCCGCTTTGCTGCTTGCTCGCCGCCTGCGCGCCCCCAACTGAAACGCCGCCGCAGGGCCCCGGCGAGCAGCCCGCCGCCTATATGGCACTCGGCACCGAACCCGGCTGGACGCTCGAGATCACGCCGTCGCGGCTCAACTATGATGGCGACTATGGCGAGACGAAGATCATGGTCCCGAACCCCGGCGCGAAGCCATCGACGAACGGGCGAACCTATGCCACCGACCGCCTGTCGGCCGTGGTCGAGCAAAAGCCGTGCAGCGACGGGATGAGCGACCGCCGCTATTCCGATACCGTCCGCGTCGTCGCCGACGGCAAGGCCGTACAAGGCTGCGGCGGCAAGATATTGCCGCCCGACACGCTCGCGGGATCGAACTGGACCTTCGTGTCGATCGGCGGGGTCGCGGTCGCGGCGGACCGGCCGACGTCGCTGCAATTCGACGGCAACCGGCTAAGCGGGAACGCGGGCTGCAACCGCTTTTCGGGCGGCTATTCGGTCGATGGCGTGACACTCAAGGCCGGACCGCTGATGGCGACCGAAATGGCATGTCCGGGCGCAGGCATGACGCAGGAGGCGGCCTTCTTCAAACTGATGGCTTCGCCGGTCAGCCTGACCTTTGCCGACGACGGGACGCTGATTCTGACGGGCGAAGGCGGCAAGACGGCGGTGCTGCGGCGGGTGATTTGAGCCAGCCCATTCCTCCGTTCGTGTCGAGCGAAGTCGAGACACCCACCGGCTCCGCTTGACATCGCGGTATCTCGACTTCGCTCGATGCGAACGGATTTGAAGATATGCTATTCGCCCGCGTCGTTGACCGCCGCAGGCGCCGCCGCCAGCTTTGCGAGCGGGCGCGACGCCTGTTCGACCACCGGCAAGGACGCGATTTCCTTGTCCCCGGTTTCGATATCGAGCGCCTCGAAGCGCTTCGCCTGCGTCAGCACCTGCGATTCGAAACTGCCAACGAAGGCGTTGTACGCGCCCGTCGCCTGATCGAGATTGCGCCCGACCTTCGCGATATGCGAGCCCATCACCGACATGCGCGCGTACAGCTCCTTGCCGAGCGCCGCGATCTCGCGCGCCTGATTGGCGAGCTTTTCCTGCCGCCACACCGCCGCGACGGTGCGCGCGATCGCGATCAGGTTGGTCGGGGTCGCGAGCAGTACCTTGCGCTCGAACGCATAATCCCAGAGCCCCGGATCCTGATCGAGCGCGGCGGCAAGGAAATGCTCGCCCGGCACGAACATCACCACGAAATCGGGGGTATCGTCGAACTGGTTCCAATAGGCCTTGGCGCCGAGCGTGTTCACATGCGCCTTCATCGCCGCGGCATGCGCGACCAGATGCGCCGCCTTTTCGCGCTCCTCGACCGCGCCGAACGCATCCTGATAGGCGTTCAAGGACACCTTGGCATCAATCACGAGATTCTGCCCGCCGGGAACGCGCACCACGACGTCGGGGCGCAGCCGCCCGCCGTCGCCGTCGTTGACGCTCACCTCGGTCTGGAAATCGGCATGTTCGGAGAGGCCGCAGCTTTCGAGCACGTTGCGCAATTGCTGCTCGCCCCAGCGCCCGCGCGCCTTCGGCGCATTGCGCAGCGCGTTGACGAGCTTCGCGGCCTCGCTCGACACGCGCTCGGTGCCCTCGCGCATCGCGGCGATCTGGCCGTGGAGCAGGCCGAAGGCGTCGCGCCGCTCGGCCTCGACCTTGCCGACGGCTTCCTCATATTTTTGCAAACGTTCGTGGACCGGATTGAGCAGCGCAGAAAGCTTTTGCCCCGCTGTCTCTTCGCTCTGCTTGAAGCGCTGGTCCGCGCGTTCGAGAAACGCCTTTTGCGCGCCATCGAGCATCACCTGCCCGACCTCGCGGAACTGCGCGGTGAGCGCCGCCTGCGCATCCCTGAGCTGTGCGATCTGGGCATCATGCGCCTCATCGCGCGCACGATGTTCGCTGAGCAAAGCCGCAAGCTGGATATCCGCCGATTTTCGGGCCTCGGCCTCGGTCGCCAGGTCGGTGACCGCAGCCTTGAACCGTTCCGACAATCCGTCGCGCTCGGCCTTGAGTGCCCCCGACTGCCGACCGGCGAAAAGCCAGCCGATCAGGCCACCGGCGGCGAGGGCGATAAGGGCGACAATGAGCGAGCTTCCATCCATGGCGGGAACATAGGACGAACAACGCCCGTCTGGCTAGCCGCTAATTCGGATCAGAGCAGATAGATGACGACGTAGCGCACAATCAGCGCGGCGAGGATCGCGATGCTCCAGCGGCGATCCTTGACCCACATCGCCGCGGCCATCAGCGCGACGAGCACGATCGTCATGACCCACGCGACCGGATGCGCGAGCGCCGCCGCCAGATTGGGCTGCGACGCGTAATAGCCAAGCTGCGCCGCCAGCAGCACGAGCAAAAGCCCCAGCACGATCCGGCGGACACGAAAATAATGGACGTCGAGGTTCGCAAAACCCTCGGGATGCGACGGGAAGACCAGCCGCGCCGCGAGGAAATAGACGCTGGCGAACGCCGCGACGCCGAGCAAGGCGGTGCTCGACACCGCAATATCGCCGCGCGCGAGCCACGCTGCGCTCCAGAAAGAGAGCAGGTCGAGCATCACGAAGATCGCTAGCAAGGGCGTCAGCCAGCCGATCGCGAACGCCTCGCGCTCGGCTTCGGCCGCAAAGCGCGTCTCGATCGCGCGGCCGAGCCCGCCGAGCAGCTCGACCATCGAAAGGCCCAGTAGCAGGCTGTAGAGCGCGAAGACGAACTCGAAATCATCCATCTATGCCATGTCCCATGACGATGGCAGGATCGCGCGATAAGCCTCGATCCCTGGCGCGCCGCCGACGATCATGCCTTGGGTGAGCAGCCAGTAGTGGCGCACGATCTCGGCCTGTTGTTCGAGGCCGTAGCGTTCGAGCAGCCAGCCGGGTTTGAGGCTGTAGCTATAGGTCGCCAACGGATGGCGCATCAGGACGAGATACCAGCGCCCGCGCGTTTGCGACTGCCACACATGCGTCATCTCGTGGATGAACAGCCCCTGCAATCGCTGCGACGCCGCGCTGAAATCGTCGCAATAGAGTTCGCCATGCGGGTTGAAATGCAGGCTGCCCATCGGCGCCATGACGATGTGGCGCGGCTGGAAGAAAATCCACTTATGGTGGTTCACCCGCACGCGGTCATAAGCGATCGCGCCCCCGAACACCGTCCGGGCAAGCGCAATTTCGCCAGTCGTTAAAGGTCGCGACGGACGCGGCACCCGTCTTTACTTCTTGGCCGCGTCCGGGGCTGCTTTCTCCATCGATCCATGATCCATCGCGCCATGATCGGCCGCGGCACCACCTTCGGCGGGCTTGATCACCATGTCGAACAGGATGCGTTCATTATTGTTGTTGGTAAAGACGAACGCCATCGGCAGCTTGCCCGCGCGCACCGCGGCGCCGTTGATGCCCCAGATCATCAGATGCTTGCCGCCCTGCTTGAATACCAGTTCGCCCTTGGCGGGGACATCGGCGCGAAGCAGCGGCTTCATCGTCACGACGCCATTTTCCTTGACGCTTTCGTGCATCTCGACGCGCTGCGCGAGGTCGGCGGTCACCGCGACGAGCTGGACCGGCTGCGGCCCGCCCTGAACGCGGAAATAGCCGACCGCGGGCCGGTCGGGGGTCGCGCCCATCACGATATGGCCGCTGACGACGTTGAGCGGCTTGGCGGCGACCAGATTATCGCCGCAGGCCGTCAGGGTCAGCGCGGGGACGGCGAGGGCAAGGATCGCAAAAGGTTTCATTTTGGGAGGACTCCGTAAAAGCGCAGCATTTCACCTCCCCGATAAGCCCTGAAAGCCCTTGTGCCAAGGATTAGCGCACCTATATCGCCCCCATAAACCCCCAAGGGACTCAACGGACGGCGTGCCTTTTCAGGGCGCCACAGAAGCAACAAGGACTGAATACCAATGGCCAAAGTGATCGGGATCGACCTCGGTACCACGAACAGCTGTGTCGCGGTGATGGAAGGCGGAAAACCCAAGGTTATCGAAAATGTCGAAGGCACGCGCACGACGCCGTCGATCGTCGCCTTCGCCAAGGATGGCGAACGCCTGATCGGCCAGCCGGCAAAGCGCCAGGCGGTCACCAACCCCGAAAACACCGTTTTCGCGGTGAAGCGTCTGATCGGCCGCCGCTTCGACGATCCGATCACCAAGAAGGACACCGAGCTGGTTCCTTACACGATCGTCAAGGGCACCAATGGCGATGCGTGGGTCAAGGCCGGCAACGAAGATTATTCGCCGTCGCAGATTTCGGCTTTCATCCTTCAGAAGATGAAGGAAACCGCCGAGAGCTATCTGGGCGAAACCGTGACGCAGGCGGTGATCACCGTTCCCGCATACTTCAACGACGCGCAGCGCCAGGCGACCAAGGACGCGGGCAAGATCGCGGGCCTCGAAGTGCTGCGCATCATCAACGAGCCGACCGCGGCCGCGCTCGCTTATGGTCTCGACAAGACCGAGAACAAGACGATCGCGGTCTATGACCTTGGCGGCGGCACCTTCGACATCTCGATCCTCGAGGTGGGCGACGGCGTGTTCGAAGTGAAGTCGACCAACGGCGATACCTTCCTGGGCGGTGAAGATTTCGACAGCAAGATCGTCGAATATCTCGCCGACGGCTTCAAGAAGGACGAAGGCATCGACCTGCGCGGCGACAAGCTTGCGCTCCAGCGGCTGAAGGAAGCGGCCGAAAAGGCCAAGATCGAACTGTCGTCGGCCGCGACCACTGAAGTGAATCTGCCCTTCATCACCGCCGACGCCAACGGGCCGAAGCATCTGGTCAAGACGATCACCCGTTCGGACCTCGAAAAGCTGGTCGAAGAGCTGGTCAAGCGCACGCTCGAACCCTGCAAGAAGGCGATCAAGGACGCCGGCATTTCGGCGAGCGACATCGACGAAGTCGTGCTGGTCGGCGGCATGACGCGCATGCCGCGCGTCCGCGAAGTCGTGAAGGATTTCTTTGGCAAGGAACCGCACACCGGCGTGAACCCCGACGAAGTCGTCGCGATCGGCGCCGCGATCCAGGCGGGCGTGCTGCAGGGCGACGTCAAGGACGTGCTGCTGCTCGACGTGACTCCGCTGAGCCTCGGCATCGAGACGCTGGGCGGCATCATGACCAAGATGATCGACCGCAACACGACGATCCCGACCAAGAAGTCGCAGGTCTATTCCACGGCCGACGACAATCAGTCGGCGGTGACGATCCGCGTGTTCCAGGGCGAGCGCGAAATGGCGGCGGACAACAAGATCCTCGGCCAGTTCGACCTCGTCGGCATTCCGCCCGCACCGCGCGGCGTGCCGCAGATCGAGGTGACCTTCGACATCGACGCCAACGGCATCGTGTCGGTCCACGCCAAGGACAAGGGCACCGGCAAGGAACAGCAGATCAAGATCCAGGCTTCGGGCGGCCTCAGCGACGCGGACATCGACCAGATGGTCAAGGACGCCGAGCAGTTCGCCGAAGAGGATAAGCAGCGCCGTGAGGCGGCCGAGGCGAAGAACAACGCCGAAAGCCTGATCCACTCGACCGAAAGCCAGCTTCGCGAGCATGGCGACAAGGTCGACGAGAGCCTGAAGTCGGAAATCGAAGCGGCGGTCGCCGAAGCCAAGAGTGCGGTCGAAGGCGGCGACGCCGCCGCGATGACCGAAAAGAGCCAGGCGCTCGCGCAGGTCGCGATGAAGCTGGGCCAGGCGATCTACGAGAAGGAGCAGCAGTCGGCCGCATCCCCCGGCGCCGATGACGATGCCGGTGCGGCGAAGAGCGACGAAGACGTCGTCGACGCCGAATTCTCCGAAGTCGAAGACGACAAGAAGTAAGATGCGAACGCGCCGTCGTTCCATAAATAGGGACTGTCCCTATTTATCGGATCGACGGCTGCGTCGCCTGTGGAACTAGGGGATAAATAGGGACAGTCCCTATTTATGGGTTGAACGCTATGTCACTCGACATCGATTATTACGAACTCTTGGAAGTCGAGCGCACGGCCGACGATGCCGCGCTGAAAGCGAGCTACCGCAAGCTTGCGATGAAATATCACCCCGACAAGAATCCGGGGTGCGACGACAGCGAAGCGCGCTTCAAGGCGATCAGCGAAGCCTATGACTGCCTGAAGGACCCGCAGAAGCGCGCGGCCTATGATCGTTTCGGCAAGGCGGGCGTCAATGGCGGCGCTGGCGGTTTCGGCGGCGGCAATGGCGCCGATTTCGGCGACATCGGCGATATTTTCGAATCGATCTTCGGCTCGGCATTCGGCGGGGGACGCCAGCAGCGCGGCCCCGCGCGCGGCGCGGACCTGCGCTACGACATGGAAATCCGGCTCGAGGACGCCTTCACCGGCATCACGCGCGAGATCCAGGTCGACGTCGCGGCGCGCTGCGACACGTGCGACGGATCGGGCGCGAAGCCCGGCACACAGACCAACCGCTGCTCGACCTGCGCCGGCCACGGCAAGGTGCGCGCGCAGCAGGGCTTCTTCATGGTCGAGCGCACCTGCCCGACCTGTCAGGGCGCGGGCGAGGTTATCGCCGACCCGTGCAACACGTGCCACGGCGAAGGCCGCGTCGACCGGCGCAAGACGCTGACCGTCAACATCCCCGCAGGGGTCGACGAAGGCACGCGCATCCGCCTGTCGGGCGAAGGCGAAAGCGGCGCGCGCGGCGCGGCGCCGGGCGACCTCTACATTTTCTTGCACATGGCGCGGCACAAGGTCTTCGAGCGCGAGGGCACGACATTGTTCACGCGCGCGCCGATCAGCTTCACCACCGCGGCGCTCGGCGGCGAGATCGGTATCCCCGGTCTCGACGGCCGGATGCACGACATCGCCATCCCCGCGGGCATCCAGTCGGGCAAGCAACTCCGTCAGCGCGGCGCGGGCATGCCGGTGCTGAACGGCCGCGGCCACGGCGACCTGGTCGTCCAGATCGACGTCGAAACGCCGACCCGGCTGTCGGCGCGGCAGAAGGAATTGCTCTGCGAGTTCCGCGAGACCGAAACCGGCGAAGAATGTCCTGCGAGCCAGGGCTTTTTCGGCCGGATCAAGGAAATGTGGGACGATTTGACGGATTGATCCCTCTGCCCTTGGGGGGAGAGGTTTGCGAAGGCTCGGCGGCTCTGCCGCCTGGCCGAAGCGGGGTGAGGGTATGAAACGCAACGACCGTTTGCTGCCGCTTCCCTCATCCAACTGCGCCTAGCGCCTTCGGCGCTAGGCTTCATATCCTTCTCCCCCAAGGGGAGAAGGAGCTATGGCCCAATCTCCCCGCGCAATTCGTCGATCAGCGCCTTCACCTTGGGCAACCGACCCTCCTCCTCGTCGAGGATCGCGTGGAAGGCGCGGCGCTTGAGCGCCTTCAGTTCGTCTGCCGACATCGCGCCCTCACCGCCCACGCTGCTCGCGACGATGTCGATCAGCCGGTCGGCGCCGTGGAGGCGGCCCCACAAATAGTCATTTTCGCGGTAGGTGCGGCTGAAGAAGGCGCCGAAGCTGTTGAATTCGACCCCCTTCAGCATCGCCGCCGCGCCGCCGGTGCGAATCGCGGTCGCGTCCGATGGCGAGATGCGGTCGATCTTGATCGGGTCGAATTCGTCGAACCCTTCGCCCTGCAAGAGCGGCAAGGTCGCGATGTCGTAAAAGGGATAGCCCAGATAGGCGAAGAGCATCGTCCGCCGATCGTCCTTGGGCAGCTTTCCGAGCGCCGCCGCGATCACGACATCGGTTTCGGCATCGAGCGCGACAAGGTCGCGACGCGCGGCGATCGCGTCGATCCACTGGCCGGGTTCGGTATCCGCCGGCACGTCGAGATCAGCGAGCCAGGCATCGCCCTCGCGCTCGAGATAGTGGCCGAGCGCGGCAAAGATCGTCTCGCGCATATCCTCGCACACCGGATCGCGCCGCTCGCGCGTCGCCTCGACCGCGGTGTCGAGTTCGCGCGCGAGGAAGCGCAGCCGCCGGATGCGGAAACCGAGGTCGTGGGTGCGGAAAAAGTCGATCGCTTCGCTGCTCGCGCCGGTGCCGCGCTTGCCCGAAATCCGGTCGAGACCCCGCGCGCGCGCCTCGGTCCACATCGCGATGCGGCGGTTGATGACATGCACCGGCCCCTCGGGCGGGACCAGGCGGTCGACGATATTCGCAATCTCGTCGATCACCGCCGACAGCTTGAGATGGCCATAGGGCGCATAGGCGAAACCCGCGCGCGCCGCCGCCTGGTCCTGCGCCTTGGCGCGCCATTTCGCCAGCCGCGCGGGGGTCGGCGTGTCGAGGAAGAAGGTTGTGCCGAACAGCGCCGCGACCTGTTCCTCGACTTCGACCTTCATCGCGTCGATGATATGCTGCATGCGGCGGATACGGCGCGACATGCTCTCGATCATCTCGATATTCTCGCGGATCGGCTGTTCGCGCGGGATCGCCGACAGCGAGCCGAGGATCGTCGGGAGGAAGCCGGGCAGCTGCCCCTCCTCGCCGGGCTCGCCCGGCTTGCCGATGCTGATCGCCTTATAGTCGGGCTTGGGATCGATATAGATGAAGCGGCGGTCGATCTCGCGCCGTGCGGGGCGCTGTTTCAAGGCGGCAATCGCCGGTCGGAAGGGCGCATTCGCGAGCACCGCGCCGTCGATCAGCACGCGGTCGGCGGGGTCGCTGTCGGGCACCCGCGGCAGCTGGGCGAGAATGAAGGCGTCGCGCCCCGGCCATGCGACGCCGCGCTTTTCGAGCGCGGCGTCGAGCTCGCGCAAGGTGAAGGGCGGGAAGGCGCCCGGAAAGCTCGCGGTCGCGCGGGCGGCGGCAACCAGCCCCGGCACATCGTCGAGCCGCCTGCCCGCGCGGCCATTCTGCCGGAAATGCATCATCAACCGATGCTCCTGCTCGGTCACGCGCGACGGGCTGTTGAGCGTCAGCTGCTCCCGGTGCCCCGCGAAATCGGTCACCGAGACGATCAGGTCGACCGGCTGCCCGGTCGGAACGAGCGGCGACCCCTGCGGTCCCGCGTCCATCGCGTCGAACGCATCGAGCAACAGGTTCGAAAAGGTCTCGCCACCGAAGGGCGGCTCGAACCAGCGCGCGCGGACGAAGCGCGACAGCTTGGCGCGCACTTCGTCCTGTGCATCCTCGCCGACGGTGCGGTCGATGGCGTTGCCGCGCCGCTTCATCGCCCAGCCCGCAATCGGCACCGCCCAGAATTTGGTCATGGCGGAGAGTGGCCGCGCATCGGGGTCGATCAGGCTGTCGACATCGGCATCCTCCAGCCACAGCTCGGTCAGCGGATCGAGCGACTTGCCCGTGGCGAGCGCGCGCGCGAGGAAGATGCCGTTGATCCCGCCCGCACTCGCTCCCGCGATGATATCGGGAAGGACACGCAACTTGACGCCGCCATGCTCGGCGATCGCGGCGAGCAGGTCGCGGTATACTCCGCCCGATCCCGCAACCGCCTCGCCGTCGTGAAAGGCGCGCGATGCCGCGGCGAGCCGCCAGATTTCCTTGGTGATGCCGTGCATATAGACGGCGAGGCTGATGCCGCCGTAGCAAATCAGGGCGAAGCGTAGTTCCTTTTCCCGCATTGCGAAGACGATAGCGTGCTTTACGGGTGCTGTCCCCCTCTCCGATGTGTCGGCATTGAGGTGGAGAGCGGCCATACCAATATTCGTCATCCCCGCGAAAGCGGGGACCCAGAGCGTGCGTAGGCTGATCCCACCCTGGGTTCCCGCTTTCGCGGGAATGACGAAGTAAGGGAAGCTGCGCGGCAACTATCGATTGCAAGCCGTTGGTCGCCAAGTACACCCGTCGAAAATTCTTGCTTTTGAGAATGTGTCGCACTAGCGCCCGCTCCGAACAGGAGCTATCATGAATCGCAAATTCGCCTTTGCCGCGCTCGTCTGCACGGCGCTTTCCTCGCCCGCCTTCGCGCAGGACTCTGCGCCCGTGACCGCGGCGCCCGAAGGCGAGGATGCGATCATCGTCACCGCGGCGCGCACGATCCTGCCGCCGAATGCGCTGCCGCTGACGATCGATATCATCGGCAAGGATGCGCTCGACCAGCAGCTTGCGATTTCGGGTTCGGTCACCGATGCGGTCGCGAACCTCACCCCCAGCTTCTCGCCGACACGGCAGAAGCTGTCGGGCTCGGGCGAATCTTTGCGCGGTCGCTCGCCGCTCTATGCGATCAACGGCATCCCGCAATCGACCCCGATGCGCGACGGCAGCCGCGACGGCTTCACCATCGACGGCTTTTTCGTCGACCGGGTCGAGCTGATCTTCGGATCGAATGCCTTGCAGGGGATCGGCGGCACCGGCGGCATCGTCAACCAGGTCACCGTCGGCGCGCCGACCCAAGAGGGGCTTTCGGGCCGCTTCCTGCTACAGGGCACCGCCGACAATGATTTTTCGAAGGCGGGCATGGGCGGCAAGGCCGGCGGCCTCGTCCAATATAAAGCGGGCCGGTTCGACGCGACCGTCGGCGCGACCTATGACATTCGCGGCGTCTTTTCGGACGCCAAGGGCCGCCCGCTCGGGCTCAACCTGACGCAGGGCGAAACGCAGGACAGCAAGGCGACCAACTTCTTTGCGCGCCTTGGCTATGAGCTGTCGCCCAGTGCGCGGCTCGACCTGATCGCGAGCCGCTTCGAGCTGAAGGGCGACGGCGATTATGTCGCGATTGCCGGCAACCGCGCGACCGGCCTGCCGACCAGTGCCGTCCGGGGCACCCCGCCGGGAGCGCCGGCCGCCAACCGCACCGAAAGCGTGGCCCTGTCGCTGACCGACACCGACCTGTGGGGCGGCAATTTCGTCAGCCAGATCTTCTTCAACCGCAGCCGCGACACCTTCGGCGGCGAAATCAATCCGATCGCGACCTTCCAAGACCCGGCAATCGCGCCGGTTGGCACATTGTTCGACCAATCGCAGAACCGCAGCCGCAAATTGGGTGCCAAGTTCAGCTACGAACGCGCGGTGCCGGGCTTCGACGACCTGACGCTGACGATCGGGTTCGACGCGCTCGTCGACAAGACCGAACAGGCGCTGATCGCCACGAATCGCGTGTGGGTGCCGCCGAGCGATTTCCAGAGCCTCGCGCCCTTCGGGCAGGCGAATTTGAAATTGTTCGATGGCATCGTCCGCCTCGCCGGCGGGGTGCGCTGGGAAAATGTGACGATCAAGATCGACGATTTCCGCACGCTTGCCTCGACCACCTTCGTCGCCTGCTCGGCGACCGTCACGACCAATTGCGGCCCGTCCACCTATGCCGGCGTCGACGTCGCGGGCGGCAAGCCGAAGTTCGACGACCTTTTGATCAACGGCGGCGTGATCGTCGAACCCTGGGCGGGCATCCGCGCCTATGCGAGCTATGCCGAGGGCTTCACCGTTCCCGACATCGGACGCATCACGCGTTCGGTGAAGGCCACCGGGGTCGATATCGACAATTTCCTCGATATTTCGCCCGTCGTGTCGAACAATCGCGAGATCGGTTTCGAAGTGAAGCGCGGGCCGCTCGACGCCAGCGCCGCCTATTTCTGGTCATCGAGCGACAAGGGCCAGCTGCTCGTCACCGGGGCCGACCGCATGTTCGACGTCCAGCGGCTGCGCGTCGAGATCGAGGGGCTCGAGGTCAACCTCGGCGTCCAGACGCCGATCGACGGGCTCAAGCTCAACGTCGGCTACGCCCACCTGGTCGGCCGCTTCGACAGCGACGCGGTGCCCGACGGCAAGGTCGACAGCGACCTCGACGGCGTCAACATCTCGCCCGACCGCATCAACCTCGCGGCGAGTTATGCCAACGGGCCTTTCTCGGCGCGCGTCCAGACGCAGGTCTATCTGAAGCGTCGCTTCGACGGCAAGGCGCGCGCCGCCGACGATGCCAACGGGGGTCCGCTCCAGCTCGACGACAATGATTTCGGCGGCTATACGCTGACCGACGCCACGGCCCGTTACCAGACCGGTATCGGCGGCATCAGCCTGTCGGTGCAGAATCTCTTCAACAAACAATATATCGACTATTCGAGCGACACGCGGCTGCCGAGGGACCAGCTATCCTATTTCGCAGGGCGCGGGCGGACCTTCACGCTTGGGTGGGATTATCGTTTCTAAAATGATGAAACTGCTCGACACGCTGCACCGATGGACCGGCGGCCTTATCGGCCTCGTGCTCGCGCTGCTCGGCCTGTCGGGCACGATCCTGCTCTATGAGCATTTGTGGATCGGCGTGCCGGGCACCGGCGACCCGCTGCGCGGCGACCTTGCCACCGTCGCTGCGACCACCGAGAAGCTGATGGCGGCGCCCGGCGCGCAGGGCATCATCTATGCCGACGAGCGGTTCGGATTGCACCAGATGCGGTTCGGTGACGGCGCCGGTGCCTATGCCAGCCAGTCGGGCGAGATCGTCGCGCGCTGGGCGAGCCAGTGGGAACGGCCCGAGCTGTGGATCTTCGATTTCCACCATCATCTGTTCGCGGGCGACAGCGGCGAGTGGGTGATCGGCATCGCAGGGCTGTGCGGACTCTTTTTCATCATCAGCGGCGTCATATTGTGGTGGCGAACGCGGCGGACCTTCCAGCTGCGCCTGTGGCCCAAGCGCCTGTCGCGTCCGTCGATCGTCATGCACCACCGCGATCTCGGCATCATAGTCGCGCCGCTGCTGCTGATCTCGGTCGTCACCGGCACGATGATGATCTTTCGCCCGTTCGCGCTCGGCGTCGTCTCCCCCTTCGGCCCGGTCGCCGAGACCGCCAGGGCGCTCGATCCACCAAAATATAAGGGCGGCCCGCTCGGCGAAAAACCCGACTACGCCGCGATGCTGACCGAAGCGCGCCGCCGCTTCCCCGATGCCGAATTCCGCATTCTCAGCCTGCCGCGCAAATCGGGTGATCCGATCATGCTGCGAATGCGGCAGCAGGCCGAATGGCTGCCCAATGGCCGCTCGACGCTATGGTTCGACGCCGCCACAGGCGAAGTGCTCGGCGCGCGCGATGCGCTGAAGCTCGCACCCGGCGCGCAGGCGTTCAACATGGCCTTCCCGATCCACGCGTCGAAGGTCGGCGGTTGGGTCTGGCGGACCGTGCTGACGGTCTCGGGCCTGTCGCTGACCCTGCTCGGCAGCCTCACCGTCTGGACCTTCTGGTTCAAGCGCCCGAAGCCGGCGAAGCGGCGGGTGAAGAAGGCGGCGCTGGCGTCCACCTGACCGCCTTCGTCACCCCGGACTTGATCCGGGGTCCAGGCGGCGAGCGCAGGAATGGATGCCGGATCAAGTCCGGCATGACGAAAGAATGGGAAGCCCCGTTAGCGCCGCTTTCCTATTTTACCCGCCGCCCTATATCCTGCCCCATCCATGACCCGCGCCCGCGTCCTCCTTCTCACCGCCGCTCTCGGCCCGCTCGACTATCGCGTCCCGCGCGAAAGCGAAGCGCCACTGGGCAGCGTTGTTATCGCGCCGCTCGGCCCCCGGCGCCTCGGCGGCGTCGTGTGGGAGGACGCGAGCTTCGGCGCGCCCGAGGCGGTCGGCGACAATCGGCTGCGCAATCTTTACGAAGTCGTGCCCGTCCCGCCGGTGCCCGCCCCGCTCCGCCGTCTCGTCGAATGGACAAGCGACTATTATCTGGCCCCGCCCGGCGCAGTCCTCCGCATGGTGCTGCCGGGGGTCGCCTTTGCCGACGCGCGCCGTCCGATCGTCGAATATCGCGCCACCGGTGAACTCCCCGCCCGCATGACACCGCAGCGGACGGTCGCGCTCGAGGCGATCGGCGACCGGCAGGGCATGGTCCGCGAACTCGCCGCGCTCGCCGACGTCAGCGAGGCGGTGATCCGCGGGCTGATCAATACGGGCGCGCTCGAAGCCGTCAACGTGTCGGCCGATCAACCCTATCCCGAACCCGACAGCGGCTTTGCCCCACCCGACCTCTCCGACGAACAGACCGCCGCCGCCGCGCAGCTCCGCGACGCGGTGCATGCCGAGAAATTCGACACTTTGCTACTCGACGGCGTCACCGGATCGGGCAAGACCGAAGTCTATATGGAGGCGATCGCCGCCGCGATCGATGCGGGCAAGCAGGCGCTCGTCCTGCTCCCCGAAATCGCGCTGACCGAACCGATGCTGACGCGGTTTACCGCGCGCTTTGGCTGCGAGCCCGTCGCCTGGCACTCGGGGCTGCGCTCGGCCGAGCGCCGCCGCGCCTGGCACGCGATTGCCTCGGGTGACGCGCGCATCGTCATCGGCGCGCGCTCGGCGCTGTTCCTCCCTTACGCGCGGCTCGGCGTCATCGTCGTCGACGAGGCGCATGAGACGAGCTTCAAGCAGGAGGATGGCGTCCATTATCACGCGCGCGACGTCGCGGTGATGCGCGGGCATTTCGAGGGGCTGCCAGTCATCCTCGCGAGCGCCACCCCCGCGCTCGAAAGCCTCGCGATGGTCGAGGCGGGACGCTACCGCCATATCCAGCTCCCCGCGCGCTTCGGCGGCGCAACCCTGCCCGACCTTGCCGCGATCGACATGCGGCAGAACCCGCCCGACCGCGGCCGCTGGCTCGCCCCGCCGCTTGTCGATGCACTCGCCGACCGCTTGCAAAAGGGCGAGCAGAGCCTGCTCTTCCTCAATCGCCGCGGCTTCGCGCCGCTGACGCTCTGCCGGACCTGCGGCCACCGCATCCAGTGCCCGAACTGCACCGCATGGATGGTCGAGCACCGCCTCGTCCACCGTCTCGCCTGCCACCATTGCGGGCATGTGATGCCGCCGCCGCGCCTTTGCCCCGAATGCGAGGATGAGGATAGCCTCGTCGCCTGCGGGCCTGGCGTGGAGCGCGTCGCCGACGAGGTTGCGCTGCGCTTTCCCGAGGCGCGCGTCGCCATCGTCACCTCGGACACGCTCTGGTCGCCCGCGAAGGCCGCTGAGTTCGTCGACAATGTCGAAGGCGGGCTGGTCGACATCATCATCGGCACCCAGCTCGTCACCAAGGGCTATCATTTCCCCAATCTCACCTTGGTGGGCGTCGTCGATGCCGACCTCGGGCTCGACGGCGGCGACCTCCGCGCCTCCGAGCGCACCTTCCAGCAGATCGCGCAAGTCGCGGGGCGCGCCGGGCGCGGGGTGAAGCCCGGCGAAGTGCTGATCCAGACGCGCGTGCCCGAAGCGCCCGTGATGGCGGCGCTCGTCGCCAACGATCGCGACGGTTTCTATGCGGCTGAGGCGTCGGCACGGAAATTTGCGGGCGCGCCGCCCTATGGCCGGTTCGCCGCGCTCGTGATCTCGTCCGAAGATATCGACGTCGCGCGCGGCGTCGCCAAAAGGCTGGGCGACAAGGCCCCGGTCGCCGAAGGCCTCGCCGTCTATGGCCCCGCCCCCGCCCCGCTCGCGATGCTGCGCGGGCGGCACCGATTCCGCCTGTTGCTCCACGCGCCGCGCAGTTTCGACCTGCAGGGGACGATCCGCGATTGGGTCGGCAGCATCGACTGGCCAACGAAGGCGCGGCTCGCGATCGATATCGACCCCTATAGCTTTGTGTAAGCGTAACAGGGCTTTACAGTTCCGTGACGCGCTGGCAGCAAGTCGCGGGGTGACGACGGGGGGAGCAGCGGGATGCACGGGGTTCGCACTACGATATTGGCGACGCTTGCCGCGCTGGCGACGCCGGCGCAGGCGCAGGCGAAATGGCTGCGTGCCGATACCGATAATTTCATCATCTATAGCGAGAGCAGCGAAAGATCGTTGCGCAGCTTCGCAGAAAATCTGCAACGCTTCGACGCCACACTGCGCCTGCGGCTCAAGGTGCCGGCCGGGAAAGAGCCCAACCGGCTGACGATTTATCTGGTCCCACGCGCCACCGATGCCGGGCGGCTGGCGTCGGGCAAATCCGGGTCGTCGATTGCCGGCTTCTACAGCGCCGACCTCGATGGCAGCTTCGCCGTCTCGCATCGCGAGGTGGTCGAATTCAAAGGGGCGTCCTCGTCGCAGCAAACCCTGTTTCATGAATATACGCATCATTTCATGAAGCGCTATTTCGGCGTCGCTTTTCCCGCCTGGTTCATCGAGGGATTCGCTGAATTTTACTCGACGACCGATTTTACCGGCAAGGGCCAGTATCAGGTCGGCCGTCCCGCCTACTTCCGGGCGCACGGGCTGGTCAACATGCCCCGCATTCCGGTCGAAAAGCTGCTCCTTCAGCAGCCGCGCGAAATGCGTTCTTCCGGCCAGATGGACGTTTATTATGGTCGCGCCTGGCTGCTGACCCACATGCTATATTATAACTCCGATCGCGCCGGGCAGCTCACCGCCTATATCGACGCGATCAATCGCGGCGAAGAAGGCCAAAAGGCGGCAGTCGCAGCCTTCGGCGACCTTGCCGCACTTGATCGCGACCTCCAGCGCTATCTCGGGCGGCCGCTCACTTACATGACATCGGCCGCCCCCATCCCGGTTCACGGAACGATCACAGTTGCGCCGCTCCCCTATGCCGAGGAGGCGTTAGTGCAATGGCGGCTCGAACGGCGGAGTGCCCGCGACGGCGAACAGTTGGCCGAGGTGCGCGACGGCTTGAAGGCGCTCACCGCCGAATATGTCGACAGCGCCAACATCTGGTACGAACTGGCGCGCGCCGAATGGGATCTGGGCGACGAAAAGCGCGAGGCCGCAGCGGCCCGGGCCGCCGTCGACAGGGCCGTAGCGATCGATCCAAAACATGTCCGCGCCAATGTGCTGCTCGGCGAAATGATGATCCACGACTTGGGCAAGAAGAACGATCCCTCGACCGAAGATTGGGCCGCGGCGCGAAAGCCGATCATATTGGCGAACCGCACCGACCCCGACGATCCTGTGCCCCTCTACGCCTATTATGACAGCTTCCTGCAGCAAGGCATCACACCGCCGAAGATTGCGGTCACCGGGCTCGAACGCGCCTTTGCGCTCGGCCCTGAAAGCATTGGTGCCCGCATCGCCTATGCTTTCGCCCTCGCACGCGATGGCGACTTCGATCGCGCAACCCGGTTGGCCAAAGTTGTCGCGTTCGACCCACATAACAGCGGTCAGGGCGAGCAGATTCTGGCGCAGATCGAAACGATGCGCGAAAGGAGCAGCGACGCCGGAGAGGACGCCGTCGGTCGGCCTCCGACGTCCGGCGACGTTCAATAATCGGGCTCGCCGCCGCCCATCACCTGGCTCGCCTGCCCCGCGAGCCAGGCCATCGCCGCGGCCCAGGGCTGGTGCCCGTGGCTGATCCGCGCGACGCCGAGCTCCGCGAGTTCCTTGTGCGTCGGGCCGCCGTTGCCGCGCAATATGTTCACCGGCAGCGGCGAGGCGTCGCAGATCGCGCCGATACATTTCGGATCGAGCAGGAAGGGCACGAACAGCGACCCAGCGCCCGCGTCGGCGTAGGCGCGCGCGCGTTCGAGCGTCGCGGCGACGAGGGCATCGCCTTCCTTGGCCGCATCGGCGCCACGGAAAGTGTCGCAGCGCGCGTTGACGAAGATGCCGGTGTCGGCGGCGGCGCGATAGCGCGCGACCGCTTCCGCGATCGGCAGCAGGTCCGACTGCCCGGGCAGCCGGTCCTCCATGTTGATCCCCGCCGCGCCCGCGTCCTTCGCGTGGCCGACCGAGGCCCCGACCGCCGCCGGGTTGGCGCCATAACCCGATTCCATGTCGATCGTGACGGGCAGGTCGGTGACCGACAGGATGCGGTCGAGATTTTCGAACACCTCCTCGAGCGGGAAGTCCTCGCCATCGGCGCGGCCCTGCGCGCCGGCGACGCCGAAGCTGCCCGTCGCGATCGCCTTCGCCCCCGCTGCCGCGACGGCCTTCGCGCTCCCAGCGTCCCATATGTTGATCAGGATCAGCGGATCGCCGGGGACGTGCAGCGCGCGGAACATGGCGACTTTATCGGACATCAAAAACTCTCCCTCTTGAGCAATTCTTCCTTGATCGGCAGGCCGTAAGCATAGCCGCCGAGCGTGCCATCGCTGCGTACAACACGGTGGCACGGGATCAGCACTGCCACGTTATTTGCGCCGTTCGCGCTTCCCGCCGCGCGCACCGCCTTGGGCTTGCCGACCGCGGCGGCGATATCGGCATAGCTCCGCGTCTCGCCCGCGGGGATCTTGCGCAGCTCCCGCCACACGGCTTCCTGAAAGGCGGTGCCCTTCACGTCGACCGGAATATGGTCGAAGCCGTTCACCGGCGCTTCGACCGCCTCGACGACCTGTTTGAGCAAAGCCGCAAATTCCTCGCCGCCTTCGACCAGCTCCGCCGCCGGAAAACGCTCTTCCAATGCCTCGCGCCCTTCATCGAAGCTCAGGCGGCACACGCCCTTTTCGGTCGCCGCGACGAGCATGTCGCCAAGACTGGTCGGCACGACCGCCCAGTGGATCGTCGTCCCCTTGCCGCCGCTCACCCACGCCGACGCGGTCATGCCCATGCGCCCCTCCATATTCTGATAAAAACGCGACGGTCCCGAAAAGCCCGCGTCGTAAATCGCATCGGTCACCCGGCTTCCCTCGCTCAGTGCCTGCCGCGCGCGTTCGTCGCGGAGCGCGCGGGCATAGGCGGCGGGCGAAAGCCCGGTATGGCGCGTGAAGACGCGCTGGAAATGGGTCGGCGAATAGCCGGTGCGCGCAGCAAGGTCGGCGAGTGCCAGCGGCTCCTCGCTTTGCTTGATCGCCGCAATCGCCTTGATCACCGCATTTTCGTCGCGCGCGACATCATCGGGCAGGCAGCGCTTGCAGGGGCGAAGGCCCGTCGCGCGCGCCGCATCCCCGTCGGCGAAGAAGCGGACATTTTCGCGCAGGGGATGGCGCGCGGCGCAGCTGGGCCGGCAGTAGATGCCCGTGGTCAGCACCCCGGTGACGAAGCGGCCGTCCTGCGCCTTGTCGCGCGCCTGCACCGCTTCCCAACGCGCGTCGTCGGTCATGGCCCCGAAGTCCATGGTCAATTCCTCTCGATCCGCGCGGCGAAGCAGCCATGCGCGGCGTTATGCGCATCGATATAGGATATGGTCTCGTCGGCGAACAGGTCGCGGATCGCGCCATCGGCCTCGCCCGGTCCGGCAAGCCGCGCGGTCTGCAACATGCCCTCGGCATCGAAGGCGCGCAGTGCGAGCGGGCGCCCCTCGAACACCGGCGGCAATTCGTCGCGGTACATCGCGGCGGTCACGCCCGCCCGCACATAGATCGCATAGGCGTTGCGATACGGCGTTTCGACATCATGGCTGGTGTGATGGAGCAGGATCAGTTCCTCGCCCGCCTTCGCATCGTCGAGACTGACGCGGCACGGGAAGCCGCGATCGGCGGTGGCAATCACACGGCGCGCGTTGATTCCGGCAAGCGCAGCATCGTCGAGCGCAAAGAGCGGCGCAAAAGTTTCGGGGCTGAGTCCCCGGATCCAATAGGTCATCCGAACATCCTTTCTCGACTGTCGGACATCCCCTGCCACGACGCGATTCGTGCCGCATCCCGATGCTTGCGTTCAAACATTCCGGCTTTAGTGTATTACTGTATTATATCATTGACTCACTAACTCGAAAGGCGCACGTTCCGGTCATAATCGGGGAAACCGCCATGGCCACCATCGACGCATCGATCGCACCTGCACGGCCCGCACGCCGCACCGACTGGCTGGGACGGAGCGCGATCTTCTGCTATCTCGCTATCGCCGCGGGACAATTGCTCTTCGTCGCCTTCATCCTGCTCTATTATTATCCCCCGACGCTGACCGGCAATTTCGCCGCTTGGGACAACAAGCCGATCATCAAGGGCTTTGTGGCGGGCGACACCGCGGGCAATATATTCTTCGCGGTGCATGTGCTGCTCGCGGCCGTGATCACCTTCGGCGGCCTCGTCCAGCTCGTCCCGGCGATCCGGAACCGCTGGCCCGCGCTCCATCGCTGGAACGGCCGACTCTATATGCTGTGCGCGCTGGCCCTCGCGCTGGGCGGGCTGTGGATGACATGGGGCCGCGGCACCTGGCTGAACCATATCGGCGCGATCGGCATCACGCTCGACGCGGTGCTGATCGTTGGTTTCGCCGCGCTGGCTTGGAAAGCCGCACGCCAGCGCCGCTTCGCCGACCATCGCCGCTGGGCGATCCGCCTGTTCGCGGTCGCGAGCGCAGTCTGGTTCATGCGCGTCGGCTATATGGCGTGGGGGCTCGCGACCGGCGGCGCCGGGATCGGCAAGGCGATGGATGGCCCGTTCGACATCTTCCTCGCCTTCGCCAATTCGCTGCTGCCGCTCGCGATCGCCGAAATCTATCTTCGTGCCGGCGCCCACGGCACGCCGCTCGCGCGGCAGGCCACCGCCGCGCTGCTCGGCGTCAGCGGCCTCGTCATCCTCGCGGGCAGTGCTGGCGCATGGATGATGATGTGGGGGCCGTACATCTAGGTCGCTTGCCTTCGCTTCACGGCTGGCTAGTGTGCGCGCCATGACCCGCCTCATTGCGCTGCTGCTCGCCCTTCTTACCCTCTCGCTTCCGGCACATGCCGCCGATGACATCAGCGCCGCGTCGCGCAGCGTCGTGCGCGTCGTCACCGTCGCGATGGTCGATGGCGAGGTCGTCGGTTTCGGCCATGGCAGCGGCATCGCGATCTCGCCGACGCGCATCGTCACCAACGCGCATGTCGTCGAATCGGCCGCCAAATATCCCGACAATGTCGCGCTCGGCGTCGTCCCGTCCGAAGGGCAGAAGAGCTTTGCGGGCAAGCTGATCGCGATCGACACCGCGCGCGACCTCGCGCTGATCGAGATTACCGAGGGCCGCCTGCCCGCCGCCGCCATCTACACCGGCCCGCTCGAATCGGGCGCCGATGTCGTCGCATTGGGCTATCCGGGCAATGTCGACCTCGCGACCGCGCGCAGCGCCAACGACTATATCACCCCGCGCACCCCGACGCGCAGCGAGGGTAATTTGTCGAACACGCAGGCGGTCGACGGCGTCGCGATGCTGATCCACACCGCGAAGATTTCGCGCGGCAATTCGGGCGGGCCGCTCGTCGACCAGTGCGGGCGCATCACCGGCATCAACACCGCGATCACGCGCGCCGACGATGGCGATTCGCCCTTCGCTTTTGCGATTTCCGGGCGCGAGCTCATGCGCTTCCTCGCCGATGCGGGCCAGCAATATACCAGCGTCGGCACCCCCTGCCTGTCGCTCGCCGAGGCCGACGCGCGGGACCGCGCCGCAATCGACGCCGAATCGCGCGCAAGCGCCGAGGCAAATGCCGCGAAGGATGCCGCCGCGCGGCTCGACCGCGACCTCAGGCAGGCGCGCGCCGAGGAAGATGCGCTCGCCTCGCGCGAGAACCGCATCGCGCTCGCGGGTGTGTTTTTCGTGATCGGCGCGCTCGCCGCGGGCGCGGGTCTGCTGTTCTACAACCAAAAGAATATCCGGAATGCCAAGATCGCGGGCGGCGCGGGCGTGGTGCTGATGTTCGGCGCCGCCATCCTGTTCGCAACGCGCCCCGACGCGCACGCCGAGATTGCCCAAGAGGCCGCCGCTGTCGCCACCACCGCCACGCCCAAACTCGCGCAGGGCAATTTGCTCTGCACGATCCGCACCGACCGCAGCCGCATCACCGTGTCGGCGACGACCGACGTCCCGATCACCATCGGCAAGGACGGCTGCGTCAACGGCCGCACCCAATATACGAGGGGGCCCGACGACCGCTGGCAGCGCATTCTCGTGCCAAACGAGGAGGCGACGGTCACCGTCGCGTCGATCGATTCGACCGGGCGCGAGTATCGCGTCGAGCGGTATCTGCTCGATGCCGAGACGATGACGAAGGCGCGCGAGACGCGCGCGGCGGATACGTTGAAAAGCTGCACCGCCAACCCCGACGAACTCGCCGGGCTTGCGGCGCAGCAGGACGCGATCCGCAGCGCGCTTCCCGCCACCCCCAACGAGCGGCTCGTCTATCGCTGCCAGCCCGCTTCGGGGTCGGCGGTCAAACCGGCCGCCGCGCCTTGAGGCGATAACGCGCAGGAAACCGAAGCCGGATCAGCCCCCGCACGCCTTGAACAGCATCAGTGTCCGTTCTTTCGCCAGATCGGCGCTCGCCTCGTGATAATCCTTGCGCCGGTCGCTGTTGAACCCATGCCCCGCCTCATAAACGAAAATCTGTGCGGTCGGGTGATCCTTCGCGATCAGCGCCTCGACGCCCGCCATGGGGATCCCGTCGTCGAAGCGGCCGAAATGGGCGATTGTCGCGCAGGCGGGCGCCTCATCCTTGAACATTGTCGGGACGAGGCTGCCGTAAAAGGCCGAGGAGGCGGCAAGATCGGGGCTGATCTGCCCCATCCGCCACGCGACTGAGCCGCCGTAACAATAGCCGGCGATGAAGACCGGGCCTTTCCCTTTGAGCGCGTCGATGCACGTCTGCGCATCCTTCAGGCTCTGCTCGAACGGGTGGAGCTCGCGCGCCAGCTGCACCGCGCGCTGGAATTGCGGCCCCGAATAGTCGCTCTCGAAACCCGGATGCTCGCGGTCGAACAGCGCGGGGCTGAGCACCTCATAGCCTTCGGCGGCATATTCGTCGCACATCTCGCGGATATGATCGGTGACCCCGAAGATTTCCTGGATCAGCACCAACCCACCGCGGCGGTCGCCTTCGAGCCGGGCGTGATAGACCGCGATCTCGGCGCCATCGTCCATCGTCATCCGGATCATCTCGCCCATCTTGCACCTTCCCTTCGAGGTCATATTTTTTGGTTAGCCCGTCCCTATCGCACGAAGGGGCAAAAGCAATCACCCGCCCGCCTTGCATTGCAGCAAAATCGTTGCTAGGCGCGCCGCGACTTCGCGTGGGGGGGCATTCGTCGAATATCCCCGAAAAGCGCGCGACCCATCCCCCACGGGATAGCAACAAAGGACTTTCACGCGTGGAGAATTCCGGCGGCATTCAGGGCAACATCACGGCGGGCCTCGCGGGCCGTTATGCAGTGGCTTTGTTCGATCTGGCCCGCGAATCGAACGCGATCGACGCGGTCGCCAAGAGCCTCAGCGACCTGCGCGCCGGCCTCGCCGAATCGGCCGACCTGACGGCGCTGGTCTCCAGCCCGGTCGTCGGCCGCACCGATGCCGCGAACGCCATCGCAGCGGTCGGCAAGGCGATGAAGCTTGATTCGCTGACCGCAAAGTTCCTTGGCGTCCTCGCCGAGAACCGCCGCCTCGCCGATCTGCCGAAGATGATCGACGCCTTCGACGCGATCGTCGCCGATCATCGCGGCGAAGTGACCGCCAAGGTCACCAGCGCGCATCCGCTTTCCGCCGCACAGCTGAAAGAGCTGACCGCGAACCTCAAATCCCGTGTCGGGCGCGACGTCAGCGTCGCCGCGACCGTCGACCCCGCCATCCTTGGCGGTCTCGTCGTCCAGCTGGGCAGCCAGCTGATCGACGGCAGCATCCGTACCCGTCTCAACAGTTTCGCCCAGGCGATGAAGGGCTGAAAAGCCCGTACGCCCAATTTGCCCGATGAAAGGCTAAACCATGGAAATCCGCGCCGCTGAAATCAGCAAGGTCATCAAGGACCAGATCGCCAATTTCGGCACCGACGCAACGGTCAGCGAAATCGGTCAGGTATTGTCGGTCGGCGACGGCGTCGCCCGCGTTTATGGTCTCGACAATGTCCAGGCCGGTGAAATGGTCCAATTCGCCAACGGCGTGCAGGGCATGGCATTGAACCTCGAGGCCGATAACGTCGGCGTCGTGATCTTCGGCTCGGACGCCGAGATCAAGGAAGGTGACACCGTCAAGCGCACCGGCACGATCGTTGACGCCCCCGTCGGCAAGGGCCTGCTTGGCCGCGTCGTCGATGGCCTCGGCAATCCGATCGACGGCAAGGGCCCGATCAAGGCCGAGAAGCGCATGCGCGTCGAAGTGAAGGCGCCGGGCATTATCCCGCGCACCTCGGTCCACGAACCCGTCCAGACCGGCCTCAAGGCGCTCGACGCGCTCGTCCCCGTCGGCCGCGGCCAGCGCGAACTGATCATCGGCGACCGCCAGACCGGCAAGACCGCCGTCGCGATCGATACCTTCATCAACCAGAAGGAAGCCAATGCGGGCGATGACGAGAGCAAGAAGCTCTATTGCATCTATGTCGCCATCGGCCAGAAGCGTTCGACCGTCGCGCAAATCGTCCGCCAGCTCGAAGAAAATGGCGCGATGGAATATTCGATCGTCGTCGCCGCGACCGCGTCGGAACCCGCTCCGCTGCAGTTCCTCGCGCCCTACACCGCCTGCACGATGGGCGAATATTTCCGCGACAACGGCATGCACGCCGTGATCGTCTATGACGATCTTTCGAAGCAGGCCGTCGCTTACCGCCAGATGTCGTTGCTGCTGCGCCGTCCGCCGGGCCGCGAAGCTTACCCCGGCGACGTTTTCTATCTGCACAGCCGCCTGCTCGAGCGTTCGGCCAAGATGAACGCCGACAATGGTTCGGGCTCGCTGACCGCGCTGCCGATCATCGAAACGCAGGCGGGCGACGTTTCGGCGTACATCCCGACCAACGTGATTTCGATCACCGACGGCCAGATCTTCCTCGAAACCAACCTCTTCAACGCCGGTATCCGCCCCGCCATCAACGTCGGCCTGTCGGTGTCGCGCGTCGGCTCGGCCGCGCAGACCAAGGCGATGAAGAAGGTGTCGGGCTCGATCAAGCTCGAGCTCGCGCAGTATCGCGAAATGGAAGCCTTTGCGCAGTTCGGTTCGGACCTCGACGCGTCGACGCAAAAGCTGCTCAACCGCGGCGCGCGCCTGACGCAGCTGCTGAAGCAGCCGCAGTTCCAGCCGATGCCGTTCGAAGAGCAGACCGCGTCGATCTTTGCCGGCACCAACGGCTATCTCGACAATGTCGGGGTCACCGACGTCTCGCGCTACGAGCAGGCGATGATCGCCTATCTGCGCAGCGACCACGCCGGCGTGCTCAAGACGATCCGCGACACGAAGGATCTTGGCGATGACGCCAAGAAGGGCCTGGTTGCCGCGCTCGACGCGTTCGCCAAGATTTTCGCTTAAAGGTTTACGTCGTCGCGGCTTCGGCCGGGACGACGAAATATAGGGGCCTTCATGGCAAACCTGAAAGAACTCAAAGGGCGGATCAACTCGGTCAAATCGACCCAGAAGATCACCAAGGCCAAGAAAATGGTCGCAGCCGCGAAGCTGCGCAAGGCGCAGGCGGCTGCCGAAGCCGCGCGTCCTTATGCCGAACGCCTCGAAGGCGTCGTCGCCAGCCTCGCATCGAAGGTCGGCGGGTCGGACAGCGCGCCGAAGCTGCTCGCGGGCACCGGCAAGAGCGACACGCACCTGCTCGTCGTGCTCAACAGCGACCGCGGCCTCGCCGGCGCGTTCAACTCGAACATCGTCAAGGCAGCGCGCGACAAGGCGCTCGAGCTGCAGGCCGAGGGCAAGAAGGTTCTCTTCTACCTGATCGGCCGCAAGGGCCGTCCGGTCATCGCACGCCTGTTCGCGGGTCAGATCACCGAACTTTACGAGACAACCGGCATCCGCGACATCGGCTTCGACCAGGCGCACGAGGTTTCGGCCAAGGTCATGGAGATGTACGAAGCCGGCGTGTTCGACGTCGCGCATCTCTTCTATTCGAAGTTCCGCTCGGCGCTCCTCCAGGTCGCGACCGGCCAGCAGCTGATCCCCGTTCCCGCGCCTGTAGACGTTCCGGCATCCGGCGGCGCCGCGGTCGAATATGAACCCGACGAAGAAGCGATCCTCGCCGATCTGCTCCCGCGCAACATCACCATCCAGATCTTCAAGGGCATCCTTGAAAACGCCGCGTCCGAACAGGGCGCGTCGATGACCGCGATGGACAACGCAACGCGCAACGCGGGCGACCTGATCAACAAGCTGACCATCATCTACAACCGCACGCGTCAGGCGGCGATCACGACCGAACTCATCGAAATCATCGCTGGCGCCGAAGCGCTGTAAGCTATCCAAGCAAGGAAGAAACCAATGGCAACCGCACCCTCTGCCGAGAAGAAGGCACCCGCCAAGAAGGCCGCTGCCCCCAAGGCTGCTGCGCCGAAGAAGGCCGCCGCTCCCAAGGCTGCCAGCACCGGCACCGCCACGGGCCGCATCGCACAGGTCATCGGCGCCGTCGTCGACGTCCAGTTCACCGGAACGCTGCCCGCGATTCTGAACGCGCTCGAAACCGACAACAACGGCAACCGTCTTGTCCTCGAAGTCGCGCAGCACCTCGGCGAGAACACCGTTCGCACCATCGCGATGGACGCAACCGACGGCCTGACCCGCGGCCAGCCCGTCACCGACACCGGCGCGCAGATTTCGGTGCCCGTCGGCCCGCAGACGCTCGGCCGCATCCTCAACGTCATCGGCGAGCCGATCGATGAACGCGGCCCGGTGAACGCCACCGCCACCGCGCCGATCCACGCCAAGGCTCCCGAATTCGTCGACCAGTCGACCGAAAGCAGCATCCTTGTCACCGGCATCAAGGTCATCGACCTGATCGCGCCTTACGCGAAGGGCGGCAAGATCGGCCTGTTCGGCGGCGCTGGCGTCGGCAAGACCGTTCTCATCCAGGAACTGATCAACAACATCGCCAAAGGCCATGGCGGTACGTCGGTGTTCGCGGGCGTCGGTGAACGCACCCGCGAAGGCAATGATCTCTATCACGAATTCCTCGATGCCGGCGTTATCGCCAAGGACAAGGACGGCAACCCGACCCCCGAGGGTTCAAAGGTTGCGCTCGTGTTCGGCCAGATGAACGAACCCCCGGGCGCCCGCGCCCGCGTCGCGCTCTCGGGCCTGACGATCGCCGAATATTTCCGCGACCAGGAGGGCCAGGACGTGCTCTTCTTCGTCGACAACATCTTCCGCTTTACCCAGGCGGGTTCGGAAGTGTCGGCACTGCTCGGCCGTATTCCGTCGGCCGTGGGTTACCAGCCGACGCTGTCGACCGACATGGGCGCGCTGCAGGAACGCATCACCTCGACGAACAAGGGCTCGATCACCTCGGTGCAGGCCATCTACGTTCCCGCGGATGACCTTACCGACCCGGCGCCGGCGACCTCTTTCGCTCACTTGGACGCGACGACGACGCTGAACCGCGCGATTTCGGAACTCGGCATCTATCCGGCGGTCGATCCGCTCGATTCGACCAGCCGCGTGCTGACCGCCGCGATCGTCGGCCAGGAGCATTATGAAACCGCCCGCCGCGTTCAGGAAACGCTGCAGAAGTATAAGTCGCTTCAGGACATCATCGCGATTCTCGGCATGGACGAGCTTTCGGAAGAAGATAAGCTGGTCGTCGCGCGCGCGCGCAAGATCCAGCGTTTCCTGTCGCAGCCGTTCCACGTCGCCGAAGTCTTCACCAACATCCCCGGCAAGTTCGTGGCGATCGAAGACACGGTGAAATCGTTCAAGGCGGTGGTCGATGGCGAATATGACCATCTGCCCGAAGCGGCCTTCTACATGGTCGGCGGCATCGACGAAGCGGTCGCCAAGGCCGCGAAGCTCGCCGAAGACGCATAAGTGATTAAGTCCCTCCCCTTCTGGGGAGGGGTTTGAGGAATAGAAGATGGCCCTGAAGTTCGAACTCGTCACCCCCGCCCGCCTCGAGCGGTCGATCGACGTCCATATGGTCACCGTACCTGGCAGCGAAGGTGATTTTTCGGTGCTCGAAGGCCATGCGCCGTTCATGGCGACGCTGCGCAACGGGCCGCTGACCATCTATGCGACCGCGGGCGCCGCGCCCGAGGTGATCGAGGTCGAGGGCGGCTTTGCCGAGGTGAACGAGGCCGGCCTGACCGTTCTGGCCGAGCATATCGCAAGCTGATTGCTTCCGCCGTCCACGGCGATCAAAGCCCGCATCCCTCTGGATGCGGGCTTTTTTTTATGCCCGGCGCGCATTGGCCCGGCGCATTAGGACAATGTCAAAGTTTCCGGTTTATTCACCGTATCGGATGGGGGCTCGCCAGAAAGCGGCGAGGCTCCGAGATATGGAAGCAGGATAAACCGATGAGTGCATTCGGACGCCGACCCGGAACCGCTGGCCGCCCCGCCTTTGGCGTGGCCAAGCCGATGCAGGGTGGATCGGGCGTGCCCGGCGGCAACCAGTTCCCCGCGATCGAGACGCCCGTCGAAATCCCGCAGATGCCGTCGAACATGACGCCCGAAGAAGAGGCGATGGAGCGACTGAACCAGCGTTCGACCGCCGAGGCGATGGAGCCCGAAAAAGCGCAAGGGTTCGAAGCCAGCGTCCACAAGATCAAGGAACAGGTGCTGCCGCGCCTGCTCGAACGCGTCGACCCCGAAGCCGCGGCGACGCTCAACAAGGACGAGCTGACCGAGGAATTCCGTCCGATCATTCTCGAAGTGCTCGCTGAGCTGCGAATCACTCTAAACCGCCGCGAACAATTCGCGCTTGAAAAGGTGCTCGTCGACGAACTGCTCGGTTTCGGGCCGCTCGAGGAATTGCTCGCCGACCCCGATATCAGCGACATCATGGTGAACGGACCGTATCAGACCTATATCGAACGCAAGGGCCAGCTGGTCATCGCGCCGATCCAGTTCCGCGACGAGCAGCACCTGTTCCAGATCGCACAGCGCATCTGCAACCTCGTCGGTCGCCGCGTCGACCAGACCACGCCGCTCGCCGACGCCCGTCTCAAGGACGGCAGCCGCGTCAACGTCATCGTCCCGCCGCTCAGCTTGCGCGGTACCGCGATCTCGATTCGTAAATTCTCGGCCAAGCCGATCACGCTCGACATGCTCTGCCAATGGGGCGCGATGAGCCAGAAGATGTGCACCGCGCTGAAAATCGCGGGCGCCAGCCGTTTCAACATCGTCATCTCGGGCGGCACGGGTTCGGGTAAGACGACGATGCTCAACGCGCTGTCGAAGATGATCGACCCCGGCGAACGCGTGCTGACGATCGAGGACGCCGCCGAACTTCGCCTGCAACAGCCGCACTGGCTGCCGCTCGAAACGCGCCCCGCGAACCTTGAGGGCAATGGCGCGATCCACATGGGCGACCTTGTGAAGAACGCGCTGCGTATGCGCCCCGACCGCATCATCATGGGCGAGGTTCGCGGCGCGGAGTGTTTCGACCTTCTCGCCGCGATGAACACGGGTCACGACGGCTCGATGTGTACGCTCCACAGCAACTCGCCCCGCGAATGCCTCGGCCGTATGGAGAATATGGTGCTGATGGGCGACATCAAGATTCCGAAGGAAGCGATCTCGAAACAGATCGCCGATTCGGTCGACCTGATCGTCCAGATCAAGCGCCTGCGCGACGGGTCGCGCCGTGTCACCAACGTCACCGAGGTGATCGGTATGGAAGGCGACGTCATCGTCACGCAGGAACTCTTCAAGTTTGAATATCTCGACGAGGACAAGGACGGCAAGATCGTCGGCGAATATCGCGCGATGGGCCTGCGTCCCTATACGCTGGAAAAAGCGCGCCAATATGGCTTCGATCAGCCCTATCTCGAGGCGTGCCTGTAAGCTCGAACCCTCTCCCCTTGGGGGAGAGGGATGCGCAGACTTGGCAGCTTTGCTGCCTAGTCGAAGCTGGGTGAGGGTTCGGGGCGTAGCGCGCGAAAGCTGCGGCAGAGACCATCATCCCACTCCGCCTGATCGCTTCGCGACAAGGCTCCATGTCTTTCTCCCTCAAGGGGAGAAGGTTTTTATTTCCCCGCCAGCCAGAACGCCGTCGCGAACAGCGCGACGGCGGCCGACGCGAGCGCGATCCCGCGCCACGGCATGAATCCGACATTGTCGACGTCGCGGCGGTTGTTGCGGCGCCAGCTGGCAACCTCGGCAATGCCGAACAGCACTGCGGCTCCGATACCAACCAGCATGGACACTTGCATTACCGCGCATCCCTTCGCAAACAGGGCTTTCCCCTGGAGAGAGGTGCCCATATGCGTTCCCTGTTATTGCTTGCAAGTGCCGCCGCCCTGATCGCCGTCCCCGCTGCCGCGATGCAGCATGACGCGCACGCGAACCACAAGGCGCACGATGCCATCACCGCCGCCGTCGCCGCCCCCACCCGCACGGCAACAAACACGCCGCGCGACACATATCGCCACCCCGCCGAAACGCTCGCTTTTTTCGGTGTGGAGCCCAGCGACACGGTGGTCGAACTGTGGCCCGGCGGCGGCTGGTACACCGAAATCCTCGCCCCGCTCGCCAAGTCCGGCGGCGGCACGCTCTATGTCGCGGCACCGTGGGAACGCGGCCTCAATCGGATCAAGGAAAAGCAGACCGCCGACGCGGCCACCTATGGCGCGGTCAAGCTCGCCGAGTTTCCGGGCACGGGTGCGGGGTCAAAGGTTCCCGACGGCAGCGCCGATGTCGTGCTGACCTTCCGCAACGTCCACAACTGGCGCTTCGGTGGCACCGACAAGGCGGCCGACGCGTTCAAGCAAATCTTCGCGATGCTGAAGCCAGGCGGCACGCTCGGCGTTGTCGAGCACCGGCTGAACGAAAGCGACGATAGCGCGAAGGAAGAAAAGTCGGGCTATATGAAGAAAAGCTCGATCGTCGCTTTCGCCGAAGCCGCGGGCTTCAAGCTGGCGGGCGAGAGCGAGATCAACGCCAATCCCAAGGACACCAAGGATTATCCCAAGGGCGTCTGGACGCTGCCGCCGAACCTGACCGAAGGCGACACCGACCGCGCAAAATACGTCGCGATCGGCGAATCGGACCGTATGACGCTGAAATTCGTGAAGCCCGCGAGCTGAAACACTTCGATTCCATCGATCCGGCGCTGCTGCTCAGCGCCTATGCGCAGGGCATTTTTCCGATGGCCGACGGGGCGGATGACCCGTCGGTCCATTGGGTTGAACCGCGGCTGCGCGCCATCCTGCCCTTGGATGGCTTTCACCTTTCGCACAGCCTGAAAAAGGTGATCGTGTCTGACCGTTTTCGCGTGACCACCGACACCGCATTCGCCGAGATGGTCGCGCTCTGCGCCGCGCCCGCCAACGACCGGCCGACGACGTGGATCAACCCGGTGATTCGCGCGAGCTACGACCGATTGTTCCAGCTTGGCCACGCGCACAGCGTCGAATGCTGGCAGGGCGACGAGCTTGTCGGCGGGCTTTACGGCGTCACACTCGGCCGCGCCTTTTTCGGCGAATCGATGGTCAGCCGCGCGCGCGACGCATCGAAGGTCGCGCTCGCGCACCTCGTCGCGCGGCTGATCGCCGGCGACTGGAAATTGCTTGATTGCCAGTTCATCACCGCGCACCTCGCCAGCCTCGGCGCGATCGAAATCCGCCAGGCCGATTATCTTGCGCGACTCTATTCGGTGTTGGCGGGAGGCGATGGCGCAGCCGCGGGCGCCGGAACGACCGGCGGGGCGACGGGCGTTGCCGCGCCCTCGCCGCCATTCGTCGCGGGCGACTGGGGTGCACTCGACGCCTTGGGCGCCGCCGCCGCACCCGCCTTCGGCGCCGAACGCGCGACGGGTTCGCCGCCCGGATATGTCATCGCACAGCTTTTGACGAAGACGTCATAAATCGGGTGCTGGATGACATTGCGGTCGGGCCGTTCGCGGAAAATCCAGCCCGAAAAGACGCGGCGCCATTTGTCGTCGCGCTGATCCTGCACCGTCAACTGCACGAACGCGCCCGTCTCGGGCGGATCTTCCCATGGCGCGGTTTGTTCGCACGCGCGCAGCCGCACGATCGCACGGCCGACCCGCGCGACATCGCCCGGCTTCATTTCGATGTCACGGACCAGCCCGTTGCGCTTGTTGAGCAGGCCGACGACGGCGACGCGATCGGCCATCGGGGTCGCCCCCTCGATGCCGCCGACTTCCTGCGGCACCCGTTCGGATTTGGCGATCTGCGGCGCCTTCGCGCTACCGCCGACGTTGTTGGATGGCGTCCGGTCGCAGGCAGCGAGCGTGGCGGCGGCCATCGCCGCCAGCCCCAGCGTCGCGGTCAGCCTGGGCACCGCAGCGCTCACTCGGCGCCGGGCCGCCAGGCCTCATAATCGCCGGTCGCGGCGGCGCGCTGGCCACCCCGCTCGAGCGCGCCGGCGGGGCGATAGGCGCCCGTGCTGCCGGTCATATTCGCGGTGGGTTCCTTCTCCCACGCGCGCGGTGCGGGAAGCATATCGGTCGGTAGTTCGTCGAAGGTGCCGTGCAGCCAGCCATGCCATTCGGGGGGCACGCGGCTCGCGTCGTTCGATCCGTTATAGAGCACCCAGCGACGGCCGCCCTTTTTCGCACGGAAGTAACGGTTGCCGAGGCTGTCCTCGCCCACCTTCGTGCCGGTGCTCCAGCTGTTCAGCAGGGTGCCGACGGTCGCACCGTCCCACCAGGTAAAAATCTTGCCCAAGATGCTCATGGCCGTGGCGTTTACAGGCAAGGGCGCGCGGTCCGCAAGCCGCAAACCGCGCGGCGCACCGCTATTTCGTATCTTTCCAGGTGATCTTTGACGTCTCGTCGATCCCGAGCCGCGCCGCGGTGCCCCCGGGCAGTTCGAGCACCGCCGATACCTCGCCGCCGCTCGCCACGGGCTCGATCGATTCGGGGATGGTGTTTTCGGCGATACGGTCGATGCTACCGTCGGCTCGGATGAAGATCATATCGAGCGGAATCAGCGTGTTCTTCATCCAGAAGGTCGCAATCCGAGGCTTCTTTAACGGAAAGATCATCCCGCCGTCGGCGGGCAGGCTGGTGCGGAACATCAGCCCGCGATCCTGTTCTTCTTCGGTGCGCGCGACCTCGACGTTGAACTTGTGCGTTGTGCCCGCCGCCGCGATCGTCGCGACAGCCGCCTCCTCGCTCACATCCCTGCTGCACGCCGCCATCGGCAGCGCGAGCGACACAGCAAGGGCGATTAAGAGGGCACGCATCGTCAAATCCTTGTCCGGTGAATTTGCCGGACCTAATCGAGCATTGCTTCATCGTCCAGCATCGCCAGAACCGCCTCGTCCCCGGGCGGGACGGCGAGGATGCGCCGCGCGATCGTCATGCTGTGCCCCGCGCGCAAAAAGGCGGCGATTTGCCGTTCGCGCAGCTTCGGATCGTCGGTCGCGTTGACGGCAAAGGGACCGAACCGTCGGCGCCGGGCGAATCCGATCGCGGCCGTCATCGCGGCCCCCTTCGCCGTCTCGATCGCCTCGCCGCTGTCTTTCGCGGCAATTCCGTCGACATACAGCTGCGCCTTGACGCGCCGCACGCCCAGGCCGCGCCGCGTCATCGCGCCCGCGCGCATCGCGGCATATTGGCGGTCGTCGAGATAACGCAATTGTTCCATCCGGTCGGCCACCGCTTCGCACGCCGCCATGGCGTCAATTTCGTCTATCCATTCGGATTCACGCACTTTTCTGGAAAGATAGCGCGTCAGTTTCGCCCGACTCGTCGCGAATCGCGCGACATAGGCGAGCGCCAATTCGTCGAGCCGCGCGGCGCCGAGAGGCCTTTTCGATCGGTCGGATGGGGCGCGGCGGTTGGCCATATGCCATGTTTGTGCCACAGTCGGGCCCGATTGAGAACGATCAACACCGCCATATCGGGCCATAAGGCCCGGAAATGGGCGATTGTTCTAACAACTCAGGGCTCGCGCACATCCTATGGCTTCAAAAGATGACATGCTTGTTGCCGCGCGGCCCGTTTCAAGGGATGTCGCACCCCCTATGACCCAGATCATCGAAACACCGGCCGACGAACTGACGTCGACGCCGACCTTCTGCGCCCAGCCGCGCCGCTTTTCGGACTTCGCCACCGTGGGCGAAGCGCTCGACTATGCCGCGGAGGGCACGCGCGGGCTGAATTTCCACGATCCGCGCGGCAAACTCGTGCGCCCCTATCCGTACAGCGAACTCAAGGCCGATTCGCTCAGCGCCGCCTATCGCCTGATCGCCGCGGGCGTGAAGCCCGGCGACCGCATCGCGCTGATCGCCGAAACCGGCGCAGAGTTCGCCGCGCTCTTCTTTGGCACCATCTACGCCGGCGCATGGCCGGTGCCGCTGCCGCTGCCGACCAGCTTCGGCGGCCGCGATAGCTATGTCGGCCAGCTCGTCGTCCAGCTTTCGAGCTGCGACCCCACGATGCTCTTCTTCCCGCCCGAAATCGCCGCGATGGCGGTCGAGGCGGCCGAGAAGGAAGGCGTCGCGCCGATGGATTGGAGCGAGTTCGCCGCGCGTCCGGCGCCCGTCGCCGACTTGCCCGAGCAGAAATCCGATGAGACATGCTATCTCCAGTACAGCAGCGGCTCGACGCGCTTCCCCCACGGCGTCGCGGTCACCCACGCCGCGCTGCTCAACAATCTCGCCGCGCACAGCCATGGCATGGAGCTTCAGGACAGCGACCGCTGCATTTCGTGGCTGCCCTGGTACCACGACATGGGCCTTGTCGGCTGCCTGCTCTCGCCCGTCGCGAACCAGGTGTCGGTCGATTACCTCAAGACCGAGGATTTCGCCCGCCGTCCGCTCGCCTGGCTCGACCTGATCAGCCGGAACGAAGGCACGACGCTCAGCTATTCGCCGACCTTCGGCTACGACATCTGTTCGCGCCGCGTGTCGAGCCAGACGCATGTCGCCGACCGTTTCGACCTGTCGCGCTGGCGCGTCGCGGGCAATGGCGCCGATATGATTCGCCCCGACGTGATGCAAAGCTTCGTCGACGCCTTTGCCGACGCGGGCTTCAAGGCCAGCGCCTTTCTGCCAAGCTACGGCCTCGCCGAAGCGACGCTTGCGGTCAGCATCATGCCGCCGGGCGAAGGCATCGTCGTCGAACTGGTCGAGGAAACCGAGCTGTCGGGCGCCGCGAATGATTCGGGCCGCCCGACGCGTTATCGCGCGATCGTCAACTGCGGCCGCGCCGCGCGCGACATGGTGATCGAGGTCCGCGACGAAAATGGCAAGCCGCTGCCCGACCAGACCGTCGGCAAAGTGTGGTGCACCGGCCCGTCGCTGATGACCGGCTATTTTCGCGACCCCGAATCGACCGCCGCCTGCATGAAGGACGGCTGGCTCGACACCGGCGATATGGGCTATTTATCAGATGGTTACATCTATATCGTTGGCCGCGCCAAGGACATGATCATCATCAACGGCAAGAATCACTGGCCGCAGGATATCGAGTGGGCCGTCGAGCAGCTTCCGGGCTTCAAATCGGGCGATATCGCGGCCTTCGCGATCACCGCGCCTGGCGGCGAAGAAACCCCCGCGGTGCTCGTCCAGTGCCGCACCAGCGACGACGCCGAACGCCTCGCGCTGCGCGAAACGATTCGCGACCGCGTTCGCGCGATCACCGGCATGAACTGCCTCATCGAACTGATCCCGCCGCGCACGCTGCCGCGGACCAGTTCGGGCAAACTCAGCCGATCAAAGGCGCGCGCGCAGTATCTGGCCGGGGAAATTCAGCCTTTCGCGATAGCGGCCTGATCAACACGCTGAACGGCAGCGATTTTCCCGTCCGGCCGCGCGACAGAAACGCCTTTGGAAAAGGGCCGATAGTTACCTTCGGGTAATACCCGCGCGCTAAACAGGGCGCGTGAAAAGCCTGTTGACCGATCCTGTCGATGCCGAAGTCATTCCTGCGCGGACCCTGTTGGGGCTGGGACCGCGCAATCAGGACATCGGCAACCTCCGCCAGCTCCAGCTCGCGCCGCTTCGCGGCCGCGGGTCGCTGCGCCTGGTCATGGGCATGGGGATGGCGCTGGTCGCGGCCTTTACGATGATCCTCAGCGTGCCGTTGCCCGTCGCGGCCGGCTGGCTCGGCGCCGCGTTGCTCTTTGGCCTGTGGTCGTTCAACCAGTTTCGCAATATGCCATTCGGCGACCCGAAGCTTTCGGGGGTCGCCGAACACCGGCTGTGTACGCGTCACGCGCTCTATTCGGCGGTGCTCTGGGGCTCGCCCTTCTGGCTGCAGGGGTTGTCGCCGACGCTCGACCATGTGCTGTCGATGTGGACGATCGCGGTGCTGATGATGGTGACGCTGTCGATCGTCGCGCACAGCGTCCCGCTAGCCTGCGTATTGTTCATCGCCCCCGTCACCCTGTCGGCGGCGGTCGCGCTCGTGCGCGCCGGGGCGCCGCAGCTCGCGGGCGTGGCGCTGGTCGCCGGGCTTTTGCTCTGCGCCTTCTGCGTCCGCTTTGCGCAGAGCCATATCCGCTTCCGCCGGGCAGAGGAGACGCTGCACGAAAAGACCGAAACGGTGAGCCTGCTGCTGCGCGAATTCGAGGAAACCTCGGCCGACTGGCTGTGGCAGACCGACAACAGCCGCCGCCTCGTCCATGTTTCGCCGCGCCTCGCCTTTGCACTCGGCGGCACTGCCGAACGGCTCGAGGGCGTCCCGCTGTTGCAGGCACTGTCGGGCGATGCCTGGGAAACTGGCCTCTTCCCCAAAAGCCTGCACGACATGGCCGAACGGATGAAGCGTCGCGAAAGCTTTTCGAACCTGATCGTGCCGGTGACGATCGGCGGCATGCCGCGCTGGTGGGAACTCTCCGCCTCGCCGCGCCTCGACGAGACGGGCAAGTTCCTCGGCTTCCGCGGCGTCGGTTCGGACGTCACCGAAAAGCGTGCGACCGCCGAACAGATCGCGAAGATGGCGCGCTTCGACAATCTGACCGGCCTGCCCAATCGCCTCAGCCTCAACGAAGACCTTGCCCGCGCGCTGAACCACGCGCTCGACGCCAAGTCGCGCTGCGCGTTGCTGATGATCGACCTCGACCGGTTCAAGGCGGTCAACGATACGCTGGGCCACCCCGTCGGCGACAAATTGCTCGCGCAGGTCGCGGCGCGGCTCAAGGGCCTGATGGAACGCGGCATGACATGCGGGCGCCTCGGCGGCGACGAATTCGCCGTGGTGCTCCACAATGTCGCGTCGGCGGATGCCGCCGAAGAGCTCGCGCAGCGGCTGATCACGACGATCAGCCGGCCCTATGTGGTCGACAATCACCAGCTCTTCGTCGGTGCCAGCATCGGCTTCGCGATGGGGCCGCAGGACGGCGCGACGGTCGAAACGCTCACCCGCAACGCCGACCTTGCGCTCTATAAATCCAAGGACAAGGGCGGCAACGTCGTCGCCGGCTATGTCGCATCCTTGCACGCGCAGGCCGAGGAACGGCGCGTGATGGAGCAGGAATTGCGCGGCGCGCTCGAACGCGGCGAATTCGAACTTTATTACCAGCCGGTGGTGACCGCGGCCGACGGCACGCTCAATGGTTTCGAGGCGCTGATCCGCTGGCAGAATAAGAAGCTCGGCAATGTCTCGCCCGGCCGCTTCATCCCGCTCGCCGAAGATGCGCGCCTGATCTCGCCGATCGGCGAATGGGTACTCCGCACCGCGTGCCACGAAGCGATGAAATGGCCGTCGAACCTGAAGGTCGCGATCAACGTCTCGGCCGACCAGCTCACCGACCCCAGCTTCGCCTCGGTCGTCGTCTCGGCGCTCGCGCAGAGCGGGCTTTCGCCGCAGCGACTGGAAATCGAAGTCACCGAAAGCGTCTTCCTGCGCGACGGCGGCGGCGCGGCGCAGCTGCTCGACCAGCTGATCGGGCTCGGCATCCGTCTCAGCCTCGACGATTTCGGCACCGGCTATTCGTCGCTCGGCTATCTGCGAAAGACGCAATTCTCCACGATCAAGGTCGACCGCAGCTTCGTCGTCGGCGCGGCGAAGGGCAGCATCGAATCGATCGCGATCATCCGCGCCGTCGTCGCGCTCGCCGACAGCCTCGGCATGTCGACCACCGCCGAGGGCGCCGAAACCGAGCTCGAAGTCGATACGATCCGTGCGATGGGGTGCAGCAACATCCAGGGCTATTATTACGGGCGCCCAATGCCCGCGAGCGACGTCCTCACCCTGTTCCGTGCGCCCGAAGCCGCGGACAGTGCCGCTGCCTGACGGCGGGTTGAATGAGGGTTCGCCTGTCGGCGACGGAGCGAACCGCCCGCACGACGAATTGAACGTCTTAACAAATGGTTCCCCCATCCATCGCATGACAGACGCGACTCGTCGCGAGACGGGTGGTGGACGGCGCAGGACATGGCAAAGACCCTCCAACGCTTGAAGACAAGCCTCGGGGGTCGCATTTTTCATGATCTATCGTCGTTACCTGGCTGCCGCCATCGCGTCTGTGATGATGGTCACTGGCATGCTCGCCAGCGTCCCCGCCGCGGCAAAGGGCTATCTGCAATGCGTCCCCTTCGCCCGCGCCGAATCGGGCGTCGAAATCCGCGGCAATGCCAAAACCTGGTGGTCGCAGGCGGCCGGCACATATGAACGCGGCGGAGAACCTCGTCAGGGTGCCGTGATGGCGTTCGCGGGCACCGGCGGCATGCCGATGGGCCATGTTGCCGTCGTCAAGAAAATCGTCAGCGACCGCGAAATCCTGATCGACCATGCCAATTGGTCGCCGATAGGCGGCCGCCGCGGCCAAATCGAGCGTAACGTCCGCGTCGTCGACGTTAGCGATGCCGGCGACTGGAGCATGGTCCGCGTCTGGTACGCTCCGATCGGCGACCTTGGCCTGCGCGCCAACCCGGTGCAGGGCTTCATCTATGCCGATGGCGAAGCCGGCGCACCGAACAAGGCGCCCAGCTTCAAGGCGCCCGTCTGGGCGCAGAACGACTGGAAACCCGGCAACGACCTCGAATTCGTCGCCGCCTCGCTCGGCCAGTAAGCCGCACCAACATTTGGCAATCGCCAACGCGCACAAAGAAAGCCCCGGATCGCCTCCGGGGCTTCTTTTATGCGCCGTGAAGCAGTGTGTTTAGGCGTCGTCGCCTTCGCCGGCGGCAGCGGTGTCTTCGAACCAGGCCTCGACCTCGCCCGACAGCTTGATCGTCATCGCCTGACCGAAACGGTCCTTCGACTTGCCCGCGGCGACGCGGATCCAGCCTTCGGAGATCGAATATTCCTCGACGTCGGTGCGCTCCTTGCCCTTGAAGCGGATTCCGATGCCGCGCTGCAGCACTTCCATATCGAAATGGGGCGAGCGCGGATTGGTCGACATGCGGTCGGGGGGCGTATCGGTCATGACTATAATTCCCAAAAAATGATGGCGCGGCCCTAGCTGGACCGCGCCATCATCGTCAATCGTTGAGACGCGGCACCGAGGGACCGGTGCCGCGACCTCAAGCCTAGAACCCGGCCTTCAACGTGACGAAAAACTGCTGCGGCGCACCTGCCAACAGCGTCTGGGCATCGCCGCTGTTCGCAAAGCCGTTCGTCCCCATCGTCGATACATATTCCTTGTCGAACAGGTTCGTCGCATTCGCCTGGATCGAGATGCGGTCGTTCAGGCGATAGCCGATGCTGGCATCGACGATCACGAAGCCGCCGACCTCGGCGTCATTCTCATAGGAATAATAGCGTTTCGACGTGTAGTTGGCTCCGGCGCGCACAAAGAAATCGCCATTGTCCCACGTGATCTCGCCCTTCGCGAGATGCTTGGGCGAATTGACCACCGTCTTGCCCGCGGTCGCCGCGACGACTGCGCCCGCGGCGGTCACGACGTCGTCCTGATATTCGGAGTCGTTATACGCATAGGAGGCGAAGAGCGAGAGTTCGGGGGTGACGCGGAACGTCCCCGCCGCCTCAACGCCCCACGAACGGACGTCGCCGACGTTGCTGAGGATCGCGGGGTTGCCCTGAATGCCCGACCCGTTGGCGAAAGCGATAATGCGGTCCTTGAAGTCGACATAATAGCCCGCGATCACGCCCTGGAAACGCGACGCTTTGGTGCGGAAACCAAGCTCGTAAGTGGTCGAAGTTTCGGGTTTCAGGTCGAGCGCGTCGAAGCCCGCCTGCGTCGTCGCAAAGGGTCCGCCCGTCGCCGACGATTCGAAGGCGCGGATATTTTCGGTATAGCTCGCGAACAGCTCATTATCGTCGTTCAGGCGATAGAGCAGGCCCGCCTGCGGCAGGAACCAGTCCTTCGCCTCGGTCGTCCCCGACGCCAGCCCGCCGCTGACGACCGGGGTCGCGCGATTGGTGACGCGCAGCCCCTTCCAGCCCGCATTGATCTGGAAGCTGCCGAGGTCGAGTGTGTCCTGCACATGATATTGCAGCGTCTGGGTGTTGAAATCGAACTCCCACTGCGTCGCCAGCGGATCCTTCGGGAATTTCAGGCTGCCGCGGCTCGGCGCGCCCGTCGTGTCGGCCAGCCCATAGAAGCGCCGCGCCTGGTTGAAGGCGTTGTCCTCGTACCACATGCCGATTTCGAACTTGTTGTCGCCGACCTCGAACAGGCTGGAGGTGACGATGCCATAACGTTCGATATCATATTCGGTGGTGCGGATCGTCATCGGCGCGCCGCCCGGCGTAGTCACATAGGGCGTGAACCACAGGCCGCGGCCCTTGTTGCCATGATAATAGCCCATCGCCTTCAGCGTCCAATATTCGCCAAGCGGTGCCTCGACGCCGACCCCGGCCAGCCAGTCCTTGCGCAGACCCGCCGCGTCATAATAGGCATCGTCGACCGTCGCGACGGGCGCCGGGAAGGCCAGACCGACCCCGGCATAGGGCGCGGTGAAGGGCGTGCCGAGCGGCAGGCTGCCATTCGCGACACCCGCGTCATAAGCCGCGCGGGCGACCTGATTCTGATAGACTTTGGCGACCTGGACCGCGAGGTCCCAGTTCTTCGCATAATTGTCCCACTGATAGCCAAGGCGGCCGATCATGTCGGCGCTCAGGTCCTGATAGTCATTCTCGCGGCGGTTCGAATAGTTGACGAAGCCGAAGAACTGCCCGTCGCCGACGGGCTGGACGATCCGCGCATTGACCTGATCCTGGCGCTGGACGCCATTGCCCTTCCACTTGTCGGCATCGGCCCAGGCATAGCTCAGCGACAGGCGCGGACCGCCGGGCGCGATCTCGCCGCTGTCGATTCGCGCGAAGATACGCTTGGTCTCATCGCTGCCATAGGTGCCCGACACTTCGACGCCGAGTTCTTCGGCCGGCTGGCGCGAGAAGAATTCGATCGTGCCGCCGAGATTGCTCGTCGACGCCGCGCCCAGCGAGCCCGCGCCCTGCGCGACTTCGACGCGGCCGACATTTTCGCTGATGATCGCGCGGCTGATGTGCAGGCCGTTATGGTTGCCGTAATTCATGTCGCCGAGCGGCACGCCGTCGAGCGTGAACCCCAGCTGGTTCTGGCTGAAACCGCGGATCGAGATGCGCGCCGACCATTCATAGGCGCCGAACGGGTCGGCGGCCTGGAAATTCACCCCCGGCAGCTTGTCGATGGCCTTGAGCGGGCTGATCCCCGACACTTCGAGCGCGATATCGGCGGCGCCCAGTTCCTGTACCTGGCGTGCCTGGCCCTGACCGAGCACGACGATTTCTTCGACATCGCCGCTATCGGTCGCATCGACCGCGGCTTCCTCGGCAAAGGCAGGCGTCGCGGCAAGCACGGCGATGAAGGCAGCCCCGGCCCGCAGGCGGTTCCTCAACTGAATGGTCATGGATGAATCCCCTTTCCCCGACAGCGAAATGGCGCCGGGATCGCGGGGGCATTAGGCGGGCGATATTGCTGCGCTGCGGCGAAGGCGTGACGCCGCGATGACGGAAAAATGAAGAATCGGCGGCAATACCGACGCGCGGTCGCGGGAACCTTTAATTCAAATCAATTTAAGAAAGATTTGCCCCATTTCTGATCGAAATTCAAATGGACCAAGATGACAATCCAATAAGCGTAGAAATAATATAGTTAATCATTTTATACTGGATTAGACGAAATCCGTACATTTCGCCTAAGTTACTAATTTACAACTGAGGTTAATATCAATTAATTTCAACATAAGGGGGAACTTGTCGGTCGTTCGTGAATCTCACGCTTAGGGACCAGATCATGTACCAAGGGGACGTCTCATGTCTTTCCTCCGTCTTGAAATTAGCCCAACTCATCTCCTTCTCATTCCCGCGTGCCTCGCGCTTGCGGCCTGCGAATCCTCAGGCAGCTACCGCGTCGGCAGCGTCGGCGCGACCGGAGCAACCGGTGCCACGGGCCCGGCCGGCGCCACCGGCGCCACCGGCGCGGCAGGTCCAGCAGGTCCGGCCGGCGCGCCGGGCGGTACGCTGGGCCTGGGCGATGCCGGCGCGCTCGCGGTCGGCGGCCTTGTCGGTCCCGGCGGCGTCGCCGGCACCGGCCTGCTTGCCAACACCGGCGATCCCGCCAACGTCAATCCGGTGATCGGCGGCGTGCTCGTCAAGACGGGCGGCCTCGTCAATGTCATCGCCGACAAGGGTCTGCTCCTCGCCAGCGCGGTCGACGGCAAGGTGCCCGGCAACACCAACCTCGTCGGCACGGTCGTCGGTGTCGTCAAAAGCACCGGCGTCGCGCTTGTCCAGACGGGCAACGGCCAGCAATATCTGGTCGACGGCCTGACCGCCGCGCCCGGCCAGCTGATCACCGCGACGATCGGCAAGGCGACCGCAATCGGCAGTCCCGCCGCCTCGCCACTGATCGGGGCAAGCATCCTCTCGCCCGGCCAGAAAAACGGCAGTCTGCTGACGGTCGGCGTCGGGTCGGGCGGACAGCTTGTTACGCTCCAGCCCGGCACCGGCGGCAACCTGCTCGGCGGCGTCACGGGCGGACTGACAGGCGGCGGCACGACGGGCGGTAGCCCCGCCGGATCGCCCGTCGCGCTGGTCAGCAACGTCGTCACGACGACAACCGGCGCGCTCGCGCAAGTCGGCGGCGGCGTCACCGGAGGCACAACGGGCGGCGGCACGGCAACCGATCCCGTGACCGGCCTTGTCACCGGGGTCACCGGCACCGTCGGGGGCGTCCTTGGCGGCCTGAAACCGAAGCGCGGCAACTGAGGCCGCACCCGATGCGCAATCTGCGCTACGCCTGTGCCGCGGCGGTGGCGGGAGCCTTGCTCCTTCCCGCCGCGGCGCTCGCGGCCCAGCCCGCGGCGACGCCGCTCGACGGCCGCCCGCCCCTCGCCCCCGACCGCAGCCGCGACCCGCTTCCCGACCCCGAGGCGAAACCGCTTTCGCTCGGCAAGGTCGAACTCGGCGCACGGCCCGATGTCACCATCCGCGAAATTCGCTTCGTCGGCGCGGGCGTGCCCGCCAATGTCGGCCGCGCGGCGCAACGTTTCGTCGGCAAGCCCGCATCGGCGAACAATCTGGCGAAACTCGCCGCCGCGATGACGCGCGCCTATAACCGGTCGAGCGTCGCGCTTTTCACGCTCGTCATTCCCGAACAGGATCTGGCGGACGGCATCGTCACCGTCGCCTCGGCCGAGGGATATATCGGATCGGTCACGCTGAGCGGCGAGAGCGAGAGCGGACCCGTGCCGCTCGTGGGGAAGATGGCCGCGCCCCTCGCAGGCCAACGGCCGCTGCCCCGCGCACGTTTCGAACGCGCGCTCGGCAATATCGCCGATATTCCCGGAGTCACCGTCACCCCCTCGCTCGCGCTCGGCGGCGAACAAGGCGCGGTCGCGCTCGACCTCGCGCTCGACGCAAAGAAGCCGACCGTCGGGCTCGGCTTCACGACGCGCACGAGCCAGTTCGTCAATGACGGCATCGTCGAAGCGAACGCGCGCGGCGCCAGCCTGCTGCGCAGCGGCGACGAAACGCGGCTCACCGGCGCCGCGGCGTTGAACCTCAAATCCCTGCTCTACCTCGCCGCGAGCCATTCGACGCCGATCGGTGCGGGCGGTACGCGCGCCGAAATCTCGGGCGCGGCCTTGCGCACGAAACCCAGCGGACTCGCGCTCGACGGCGAGGCGTGGAGCGCGGGCTTCGGCGTCACGCACCCGCTGATCCGCGCGACGCGGCGGAACCTGATTGCTGCGGCGCGGATCGATTATCTCGATTCCAAAAATGCGCTCTTCGGCTCGACGATCGCCGCCGAAAGGACCTGGACCGCGAACGGCAGCCTCGCGTTCCGTCTCAGCGAAGACCGCACCGTCGTGGGCGCGCGGATCGCCGGCGCCAAGGGCCTCGATTTCGCTGGCGCGCGCGTCGACCCCGGTGTCGGCGAGGTCGGCTTTCTCTATGCCGACGCCAGCATCGAGGCAAATCAGGCGATCGGCAGGGCACTCGTCGTTCGCGCCGCCGCGACGGGGCGCTGGACGCGCGACCGCCTGCCCGCGGCGCAACGCTTCAGCGTCGGCGGCGCCACTTTTGGCCGCGCCTTCGACGACGGACTCGTCAATGGCGACCGCGGCTATGCGACCTTCGGCGAAGTCGCGCTCCGTCCGCTGCGCAGCGGCAAATTGGCGAAGAGCGAGATCTACAGCTTTGTCGATTATGCCGACGTCACTTTATTCGCGCGCACCGCGATCCCGGAAACCAACTTCCGGCTCGGCAGCTGGGGCGGCGGGGTGCGCCTATCCTATTCCGAAAATGCGACGATCGGCCTCGAACTCGCCGACGCATGGAACCAGCCGGTGCCGGGTTACGATCAGGACTGGCGCGTCGCGCTCAGCTGGAAATTGTCGCTGCGTCCGTAATGGGTGGGCCAAGCGCCGATGCCGCCGCATAGAGCTTGTCGGCGAGCGGATAGAGTTCGCGCTCCTCGCGTTCGACCCGCGTCGCCAGCAAGCCGAAGACCTCTATCGTCTCGCGGCAGAATTCGGTCCATTTGGCAGCGACGCGCCCAGCGGTCCATTTATCGTCATAGGCGACATATTCCGCCGCCAGGTCGCCCATCTCCAGTTCGAATTCGCACGTGATGTGCATCAGGTCGGCGTCGCCCGTCGCGCGCAGGCGCGGATAGAGGATCCAGTCCTCGCATTTCAGATGGCGGACCAATGTCTCGCGAAGCCGCGCGCGCGCCGACGCCAGTTCGGCCAGCCGCGCCGGCCCCGGCGCCTGGAGCAATTCGGTCACGATCCGCGCCAGCGCGATCAACGCCGCATGTTCGGCGCGCAGTCGCTCCATTTCGCGGCTCAGCGGCATGACACCTCCAGCGATATGAGCGGTCCCTCACGGCCATTTTTAAGGCACCGCAATCGGAAAGCAAATTGATATTGGATAATATCGAAACGCACGACGGGCTCATACCGGGAACCGCCCGCCGCCTTGTCCATTGTGTCTCGGGATAGCGAAAGGGAAAACCGATGGCCGCACGTGCATATTGGAAGGGTCAGATCCGGCTCGCTTTGGTGTCGATTCCGGTCGAAATCTATTCGGCGACCAAATCGGGCGCCGCGGTCACCTTTCGCCAGATCCACGAACCGAGCGGCAAGCCGATCAAATACGAAAAAATCGTGCCCGGCATCGGCGCGGTCGACCATGACGAGATCGTCAAGGGGTTCGAACTGTCGAAAGGCAATTATGTGCTGCTCGATGAGGAGGAGATCGAGGCGGTCAAGCTCGAGAGCAAGCGCACATTGGAGCTTGTCCAGTTCGTCGATACCGACGCGATCGACGTCCTCTATTATACCAAGCCCTATTATGTCGTTCCCGCCGACGAGCTCGCCGAAGAGGCCTATATCGTCCTTCGCGAAGCGCTGAAGCGCACCAAGAAGGTCGGGCTCGGCCAGCTATCGCTCCGCGGACAGGAACAGCTTGTCGCGCTGCGCCCGTGCGGGCGCGGCCTCGTGCTCGAAGTGCTGCGCTACGCCGACGAGGTGAACAAGGCGGCAAATTATTTCCGCGACGTCGGCAATGACAAGCCCGATGCCGACCTGCTCGACCTTGCCGAAACATTGATCGCCAAGAAGAGCGGCGAATTCGACGCCAGCGACTATCACAACCATTATATCGACGCGCTCAAACGCGTGATTGCCAAGAAAGCGAAGGCCAAGGGCAAGCGCGTCCTCGAAGATGTCGAGGAACCCGCTGATACCGGCCGCGGTTCGAACGTCATCGACCTGATGGCGGCGCTCAAGGCGTCGGTCGACGGCAAGAAGACCGCGCCCGCGAAGGCGGCGCCGGCCAAGAAGGCCCCGGCGAAGAAGCAGCCGGCGCGCAAGCGGGCTTAGCGCTATGGCGTTTGCGCCTTGCCTCTCTCCCTCGTTCCCCTGCGAAGGCAGGGGCCCATCACCGGGACCATCGTCGCTCCCGATCCGTTCGGTCGATTTCGACAAATCAGGTGATGGGCCCCTGCCTTCGCAGGGGCACAGAATGGTCCGGTTCTGATGCCCCGCGCCGCCGACCCGCTCGCGCAATATAACGCCAAGCGCGATTTCGCGCTGACCCCCGAACCCGCCGGCAAGGTTGAGAAAGGCGCCGGCAACCGCTTCATCGTCCAGAAGCATGACGCGACGCGGCTCCACTACGACTTGCGCCTCGAAGTCGATGGCGTGCTCAAAAGCTGGGCGGTGACCAAGGGGCCGAGCCCCGACCCCGCCGACAAGCGCCTCGCGGTGCGCACTGAAGACCATCCGATGAGCTACGCCGATTTCGAGGGCGGCATCCCCAAGGGCGAATATGGCGGCGGCACCGTGATGCTATGGGATCGCGGCACCTGGGCGCCGATTGCAGGCAAGAGCGCCAAGGATATCGACCAAGGCCATCTCCATTTCACCCTCGACGGGACACGCATGAAGGGCGAATGGCTGCTCGTCCGCATGAAACCGCGCCCCGGCGAGAAGCGCGAGAACTGGCTGCTGCGCAAAGTCGACGATGCTTTCGCCGGCGGCACCGACGATCTTGTCGGCCGCGAGCTGACGAGCATACTTACCGGCCGCACGATGGCCGAAATCGCGGGCGACGAAGGCGGCGAGCAATCGTTGAAGGGCGCCAAGGGCGCGACCTTCGCAAAGAAGATGGCCGACGCCGCCGCGCACAACAAGAAAATCGCCAAGCCTGCCGCCAAGGGCAAGCTCCCCAAATTCCGTCCGCTCCAACTCGCGACGCTCGTCGACGCCGTGCCCGGCGGCAACGGCTGGTTCCACGAGATCAAGTACGACGGATACCGCGCCGAAATCGCCGCCGCGGGATCGGACGTCCGCATCTATACCCGCAACGGTCTCGACTGGACCGACAAGTTTGCGCCCCTCGTCCGCCACATCGCCGCGCTCGACCTGCCGCCCTGCCTGATCGACGGCGAAATCGTCGCCTATGGCAAGGACGGCAATCCCGACTTCTCCTCGCTGCAAGCCGTCCTCAAGCGCGGCCATGGCGCGCAGGACGAGGGCACCGCGCTCCATCTCTTCGCCTTCGATCTCCTCGAACTGGGCGGCAAATCGCTCGCCAATCTCGGAAATCTCGAACGTAAGGAACGCCTCGAAGCCCTGCTCCGCGATGCCAAGGCGCCGATCGCGGTCGCCGATCATGTCATCGGCGCGGGCGAAAAACTCTACGAAGCGATGTGCCGCGCGGGGCAGGAAGGCATCATCTCGAAACGCGCCGACGCCGGCTATTCGGGCCGCCGCTCGAAAAATTGGTTGAAGGTCAAATGCACGCGGCGGCAGGAGTTCATTCTCGTCGGCTGGAACCCGTCGTCGGCCAAGGCGCGCCCCTTCGCCTCCTTGCTCCTCGCGCAGCGCGAGGGCGATACGCTTATCTACAAGGGCAATGTCGGCACCGGCTTCGACAGCGACACCATGGCCGACCTCGCGAAGAAATTCGCAAGGCTCGAACGCAAGACCGCGCCGCTTGACGTCGACGCCGCTGCCGCGCGCAAGGTCCATTGGCTGAGGCCCGAACTCGTCGCCGAGATCGCCTTCGCCGAATTCACCGCGAGCGGGTCGGTGCGCCACGCGAGCTTTCTTGGCCTGCGCAGCGACAAGGAGGCAAAAGACGTGACCCCCGAAAAGAAACAGCCCACCCCTACGCCTGAAAGCGACGTGACGATCAGCAGCCGCGACCGCGTGATCTTTCCCGAGGCAAAGGCGACCAAAGGCGACCTCGCGGATTACTACGGCGCGATCGCGCCGGTCATGCTCCCGCACGCCGCGCGCCGCCCGATCAGCCTCGTCCGCTGCCCGCAGGGGCGCGGCAAGAAATGCTTTTTCCAGAAGCATGACTCGGGCAGCTTCGGCGACCATGTGCTCCACGTGCCCATCAAGGAAAAGGACGGCGGGCATGAGGATTATCTCTATGTCGAGGATGCCGACGGCCTGCTCGCCTGCGTCCAGATGGGGACGATCGAGTTCCACGGCTGGGGCAGCCATGTGGATAGCCTCGAAAAGCCCGACCGCATGGTGTTCGACCTCGACCCCGACGAAGGGCTTGATTTCGCCGACGTCAAAAAAGCCGCGCTCGATATCCGCCGCCAGCTCGCCGACATCGGGCTCGTCAGCTTCGCGATGCTCTCGGGCGGCAAGGGCGTGCATGTCGTCGTCCCGCTCGATCCGGGGCACAGCTGGGACAAGCACAAGGATTTTTCGAAACGCTTTGCCGAGGCGCTGAGCATGGCCGAACCCGACCGCTTTATCGCGACGATGAGCAAGGCAAAGCGCAAGGGAAAGATCTTCATCGATTACCTCCGCAACCAGCGCGGCAGCACTGCGGTCATGCCCTATTCGGCGCGCGCACGCGAACAGGCGCCGGTCGCCGTCCCGATCGGCTGGGACGCGCTCGCCGATGTCGAAAAGGCCGGCCAGTGGACGATTAAGGATAGCGACGAGCTGCTCGCCCGCGCCGTCGGCCCCGAACTCAAGGGCTGGGGATTTGCGAACCAGACGCTTCCCGATTTCTAGCCCGGTGGGTGGCGCGCGACTCGCGCACGAGGATCGGCTAGGGAACTAAGCGACCCTCAAACAATACCAATAAAGTACCAAAATTCCGCATACATCGCGCGGACGCGCTATTAATCGCGTCAAAATCCGCTTGACGGATAGATTGGTATGTATAAATTTCCCTCAAAATTAGAGCAAAACATGATCTAAGATCAAAAAGAGGGAGACTTAACATGACCAATGCAAGATATCTGCTCGCTTCGGCCAGCATTGGTACGCTGCTTTTCGCCGCTAGCGCGGCCCACGCCCAGACCTCCACCACCGCGCCCGCCGCCGACACGGCCGAGAGCGAAATCGTCGTGACCGGCATCCGCGGATCGCTGCGCGAGGCGATCGACGCCAAGCGCGACCTGTCAGTGATCGCCGACGTCGTCACCGCCGAGGATGTCGGAAAATTCCCCGACAAGAATGTCGCTGAGGCGCTCCAGCGCGTCCCCGGCATCGTCGTCAACCGCGAGTTCGGCGAGGGCGAGCGCGTCTCGCTGCGCGGCACCGCGCCGAACCTGACCAAGACCCTGCTCAACGGCCACAGCGTTGCGACCGCCGACTGGTTCATTCTCGACCAGGTCGCCTCGACGCGCAGCTTCAACTATCTGACGCTGCCCGCCGAGATCATCGGCCGCCTGGAAGTCTACAAGAGCCCGCAGGCCGACGTCGAGGAAGGCGGGGTCGGCGGCACGATCAACGTCATCACGCGCAACCCGCTCGACCTCGACCCGCTCACCCTCTCGGCGTCGGTGCAGGCGGCCTATTCGGACCTCTCGGGCAAGGTCGATCCGCAGGTGTCGGGCCTCGTCAGCTGGAAGAATGAAGACGAGACCTTTGGCGTACTTGTCGGCGCGATCTACCAGAAGCGCCGCACGCGCCGCGACGGGCTCGAGATTTTCGGCTATCGCTCCTTCCCCGTCGGCGGCGGCGACGCGCTCGTCCCGACGCTGATCGGCTCGACCTTGTTCGAACAGGACCGCGAACGCTATGGCGCCAATGTCGGCATCCAGTTCCGCCCGTCGGACGCGCTCGAGATCAATATCACCGGGCTCTACTCGCGCTTCAACGCCGACAACTTCAACCAGAATTATATCGCATGGGGCGAACAGGCGCTCGGCGGCGGCGGCACGATCACCAACGCCGTGGTGCGCGACGGTGTCGCGGTGTCGGGCAATATCGCCTCGGCCACGGGGGGGACGACGGGCTTCGGCGTCGTCTATGACGCTATCGACCGTCAGGCGGTCGCCAAGACCGTCTCGGCCGACTTCGACCTGACCTACCGACCGACCGACAGCCTGTCGGTGCATTTCAAGGGCGGCTGGACCAGGGCGAACGGCGACACGAGCAACGAGAATTTCATCGAATTCGCCGGCCCCGGCGCTTTCAGTTACGACCTCACCAGCGGCCGTCCCGAAGTCAGCTTCTCGAACCCTGACCCGCTCAACCCGCTGGGCATCCGGCCCGACTTTGCGCGCATGCAATCGGTCACCAACGAAGATGAAGAGAAATATTTCTACCTCGACGTCGAAAAACAGGTCGAATGGGGCCCGATGACCGCGCTCAAATTCGGGGTCAAATATACCGACCACGACCGCGTCGCCGAACGCTTCGCGACCAATGGCGGCGTCTTCACCCCCGGACTTCGCTGCAATGGCGCCCCCTGCACCTCGGCCGATTTCGCGACCGGCAGCGGCATGCCCGGCGACTTCCTCGATAATATCGCCGCCCCCGGCACGCTCACCGATTACTGGCGCGTCGATCCCGCGAAGCTGCGCGCGATCTATGGCGCGTCGACGTCGCCGAGCAACGACCGCTTTCTCGTCCCCGGCAACACCTATTCGATCAACGAAAAGGCGTGGGGCGGCTATGGCCTCGCGAAATTCGGCGGCGACGGCTGGCGCGGCAATGTCGGCGTGCGCGTGATCACCACCGACCAGACCTCCGACGGCTTCATCATCGGCGGCACCAACCCCGAGTTCACCAATCCATTCGGCGGCTTCACCCCGTCGCGGGCGAAACGTTCCTACACCGACATCTTGCCGAGCGCGAACCTCTCGGTCGACCTGTCGGACCAGGTCGTGCTGCGCTTCGCCGCGGGCAAGACGGTGACGCGCCCCGATTTTGTCGACATCACGCCGGGCGTCGACCTCAACGGCACCTTGCTCACCGGGCGCGGCGGCGATCCGAACCTCGATCCGTACCGCGCCAACCAATATGATTTGTCGATCGAATTCTATCCCGACCGCGAGACGATCGTCGCGCTCGCCGCCTTCTACAAGGATATCCAGTCGTACATCGTCAACACGACCTCGACCGAAATCCTGCCGAGCGTGTTCGTGCCGGGGTCCGAGCCCGCGGGCTGCGTCGCGGCGGGCGGCGGCAATCCGAACCTGTTCAACTGCCCCTATCAGATCAACCGCCGCAGCAACGGCGACGGCGGACGCAATCAGGGTTTCGAATTCCAGGTGTCGCGCCCGATCTGGGGCGGCTTCGGCGCGGTGGCGAACTACACCTACTCCGACGCCAAGGCGGATAATGGCGATCCGATCCCCGGCAATTCGAAGCACTCGCTCAATCTGACGGGATATTACGAAAATGACCTGATCAGCGCGCGGCTGTCGTATAATTACCGGTCGAAATTCTTCATCGACATCGACCGCGCTGCGCCGCTCAACCAGGCGTCGCTGTCGTCGCTCGATGCGTCGGTCAGCGTCAACATCACCGACAATATCGCGCTCACCGCCGACGCGATCAACCTGACCAACGAAGAGATCGTGCAATATTCGGGCACCCGCGCCCGCCCGCGCGCAATCTATGACAATGGCCGCCAATTCTATGTCGGGGCGCGTTTGAAGTTCTGACGGTCAGCCGCCGTCGCGCTAACGTGCCGCGGCACGATAGCGCGACGGCGGCACCCCGAAGCGCCGCGCAAAGGCGGTCGCAAAATGGCTCGGCGAGGCAAAGCCCGTCGCAAGGGCAATCTCGGTCACCGGCTCCGCGCCATACCATAGCAACCGCGCCGCCTCATCGAGCCGCGCGCGCATTACATATTGCCAGGGCGACACGCCGAACGCGGCGCGAAAGGCGCCGGTGAAGCCCCGCTCATCCATCCCGACCAACGCCGCCAGTGCGGCAAGACTATGCTCCGCATCGAGCTGCCCGCGAATCGCATCGACCAGCCGGTTGCGGTCCGATGCCGACAAGGCCCGCCGCATGGGCCTCGGGTCGCGACGCCCATATTGATGGAATAAATGCCGTTCGAGCGCGTCGCCCACCTCGTGCGATGCCATCCGCGCCAGATCGTCGTCGACGAGCGGCATCAGGTCGAAAAGCCGCGCCGCCGCACCAAAGAGAAATTCGTCGCGATGGCAAACCCGCGCGGCGAGCGGCGCGTCGGCCAGCAGCGCGGTGGGCACGGCGAACTCGACGAACTCCGCCCGCTCCCCCTGCGCGAGCGCGGCATAGCGGCAGGCAGCGGGGACTATCCACACGTCGCCGCGCGACGGCAGCACCGGCCCCGACGGCCCGACCGAAAATTCGCACTCCATCCGGTCGAGCCGGCCGCCGAGATGGACGACGATGACATGATGATCTTCCTCGAACGCCCAATCGGTCGGCGCGTCCAGATTTTCGGTGGCCGCGAGCACGCCGAGCTGGCCGATCCGCGCCTGATGCCGCGCGACGACGTCGCGCCCCGATCGCGGCCTGATGCCATCCCAGACGGTTGCGGCTTCGGTCAATCACCCACCTTGCGAGCCCCCACGACTCGCCCAAGACAATATTCGAAAATTGCGCCGGAATTTGAAAGCGGACAAGGCGAAAGCGCCTTAGCCTTGGATAATCAACGACCAAGGAGACCAATATGACCGATCACAGCATCAAGGGTAAGACCGTCCTCATCGCCGGGGGCGGCAAGAATCTCGGCGGGCTGATCGCACGCGACCTCGCCGCGCAGGGCGCCAGGGCGATCGCGATCCACTACAACAGCGCCGCCGCGGCCGCCGAAACCGCGGAAACGCTCGCCGCGATCCGCGCCGCGGGCGCCGAAGCCGTCGCCTTCCAGGCCGACCTCACCACGGCCGGCGCGATGGAGAAGCTCTTCGCCGACACGATCGCCGCGATCGGTCGTCCCGACATCGCGATCAACACCGTCGGCAAGGTACTGAAAAAGCCCTTCACCGACATCAGCGAAGCCGAATATGACGAGATGACCGCGGTCAATTCGAAGACCGCCTTCTTCTTCCTGAAAGAGGCGGGCAAACATGTGAACGACAATGGCAAGGTGTGCACGCTCGTCACCTCCTTGCTCGGCGCCTACACACCCTTCTACGCCGCTTATGCAGGCACCAAGGCGCCGGTCGAACATTTCACCCGCGCCGCGTCAAAGGAGTTCGGAGAACGCGGAATCTCGGTGACCGCGATCGGCCCCGGCCCGATGGACACCCCCTTCTTCTATCCCGCCGAAGGCGATGATGCGCAGGCCTATCACAAATCCGCCGCCGCGCTCTCCGCCTTCACCAAGACCGGGCTCACCGACATCGCCGACATCGTCCCGTGGATCCGGATGCTGGTGTCGGACGGCTGGTGGATGACCGGCCAGACGATCCTCGTCAACGGCGGCTACACAACCAAATGACCCCTCCCCCGGCGGCCGTCCCTCCGGCCGCCGGACCTATCCCATGGGCCATCTTCCCCTGCCGCCGGGGCAGGGATATTCAGGCCGCAATCCATTCTTGAAGGGGAATTTCATGCACGCCAGGCCGGTCACCGCGCAATGACGGCGAAGCACCCCGGCGCCGCGCGCCGCCCGATGCTCCGCGACCGCGACGGCCATCATGCGCGCGTCACCTTCGAAGAGCTGTTCTTCGATCTTGTCTATGTCTTCGCGGTCACCCAGCTCAGCCACACGTTGCTCCACCACCTCAGCCTTGTCGGCGCGCTCGAAACGCTGATCCTCTGGTTCGCGGTCTGGCTCGGCTGGCAATATACCTGCTGGGTCACCAACTGGTTCGACCCCGAAAACCCCCGCCTGCGCAGTTTCCTGTTCGTGCTGATGCTGCTCGCGCTCGTGATGTCCGCCGCGATCCCCGACGCATTCGGCGACAAGGCGCTCGTCTTCGCCGGATGCTATGTGGCGATCCAGCTCGGGCGCACGCTGTTCGTGATCTTTGCGCTCGACCCCACCACGGCGCTTGCTGCCAATTATCGGCGCATGGCGGCGTGGTTCACCGTCTCGGGTTGCTTCTGGATCGGCGGCGCCCTCGTCGGGCACGAGATGCGGCTCGCGCTCTGGGGGATCGCGGTTCTCCTCGAATATATCGCGCCGATGACCGGCTTCGCCTTTCCCGGGCTCGGACGATCGCTCACAAGCGAATGGACGATCGAAGGCGGTCACTTGGCCGAGCGCTGCCAACTCTTCGTCATTCTCGCGCTCGGCGAGACGTTGATCGCGACCGGCGCGACGCTGGCGAAGGGTGAGGCATGGAGCAGTCCGATCCTCTCGGCACTCGGCGCGACCTTCCTCGGCACGCTTGCGCTCTGGTGGCTCTATTTCGGCACCTCGAGCAAGGATGCGACGACAAAGATCAGCGCGTCCGACGACCCCGGCCGCATCGGCGCCTGGTTCAACTATGTCCACGCGATCCTCGTCGCGGGAATCATCGTCTGCGCGGTCGGCAACGATCTCGCGATGGCGCATCCGGCCGGCCATGCCAGCCTGCCGCAGGTGCTCGTCATCGCCGCCGGTCCGATCCTCTATCTAGCGGGCAGCGCCATCTATCGCCGCGTCGTCTATGGGCGCATCCCGGTGTCACACCTCGCCGGGATCGTCGCGGCGCTGGCGCTCGCTCCGATCGGCCTCAATGCAAACCTGCTCACCATGGGCTGGCTCACAACGCTGCTCCTCGCCACGGTCGCGATCTGGGAAAGCCGGACGCCGCGTGCGGTGCCGGCGATCGAGAGGCACTGATCCCCCCGCCGCGCGCAGATGCCTATAGCAATTGCCCTGTTGCGGTGCGTCAGATGTTCCCGGTCAGTCGCCTAAAGGCTTGACCCGGCACGCGCACGGGTCTTGGGAAGCGCGCATGTCGCGCTCGCGCAAATCGCTCGTCCTCTTCGCCGCGCGCGCACGGCGGCGGCTGCGCGAGAGCGAGGCGGCGTTCATCCTGCTCGCGGCGCTCGCCGGGGTTGGCGCGGGGCTGCTCACCAATGTTCAGCAATATCTCGCGCATGGCATCCAGCGCCTGCTCTATGGCGTCTCGCTCAACCGGCTGAGCGCGCTCGGGTCGATCCACCATCCGTGGAAGCTGCTCGCGCTGCCGCTCGGCGGCTTGCTGCTCGTTGCGCTCGCGCGCTGGCAGCGCAGCCGCCGCCGCATGCCGGTCGACGTCGTCGAGGCGAACGCGCTCCACGGCGGCCGCATCCCTGCCGCCGACAATCTGATCATCGCGGCGCAGACGATCGTCTCGAACGGCGCGGGCGCCTCGGTCGGGCTCGAGGCCGCTTATGCCCAGATGGGCGGCGGGCTCGCCTCGCAGATCGGCCAGTGGCTCGCGCTGCGCCGCAACGATTTGCGCACGCTGGTCGGCGCGGGCGCGGGCGGCGCGATCGGCGCGGCATTCGGAGCGCCGCTGACGGGCGCTTTCTATGCCTTCGAGATCGTGCTCGGCAATTACACCCCCGCCGCGGTCGCCCCGGTGATCGCCGCCGCGCTTGCCGCGGTGTCGGTCAGCCGCCTGCTCGGCGCCGATCCCTATCTGATCGCGACGAGCGCCGATCGCGGCTTCGACCTCGCCGCCTATCTGCTCTTCGCGCTGCTTGGGGTCGCGGCGGCGCTGCTCGGCATCTTCATCATGCGGCTCGTGACCTATGCCGAGCGGCGGGTACAGGCCTGGCGCACGGTCAGCGACTGGGGGCCGCTGATCGGCGGGCTCCTGCTGATCCCGCTTGCGCTCCTCTCGCCGCAGACGCTCTCGGCGGGGCACGGCGCGCTCCATCTCAACCTCATCCTCCACCCGGCCCTGCTCTTCCTCGTCACCGTGCTGCTGCTCAAGATTGCCGCGTCAGTGATCTCCCTGAGCTTCGGCTTTCGCGGCGGCCTCTTCTTCGCCTCGCTGTTCCTCGGCTCGCTCGCGGGGCAGATTTTCGCCGCGCTCGTCAATATGAGCCCGCTCGGCGTGACGCTCGATCCCAATGACGCCGCGCTGGTCGGCATGGCCGCGCTCAGCGTTTCGATCGTCGGCGGGCCGATGACGCTCGCGATCCTGATGCTCGAGACGACGCATGATTTCGCGCTGATGGGGGTGGTGCTCACCGCAACGCTGATTTCGAGCGCGGTGACGCGCGAGCTTTTCGGCTACAGCTTCTCGACCTGGCGCCTGCACCTCCGCGGTTCGACGATCCGCAGCCCGCGCGATATCGGGCGCATCGTTACGCTCACAGCGGGGCGGATCATGCGCACCGACTGGACCAGCGTTCCTGCGGCGATGACCGTCGGCGACTTCCGAACGCGCATCGCACTCGGTTCGACGAGCAAGGCGATCCTCACCGACGGCGAGGGCCATTATGGCGGCATCGTCGCGACCGCCGCCGCCTATCATCCCGACCTCGACCTCGCCGCCCCGGTCGCCAGCCTGGCAACGCAGCAGGACACGCACCTCCAGACCGCGACGGGGATCGAGCCGATGCTGCGCCACTTCGACACCGCCTCGGCCGATGAGCTCGCGGTCGTCGACGACAGGGGCCGGGTCGTCGGCGTCGTCAGCGAACGCCACGCCCGCCGCCGCTATTTCGAGGAGCTCGAGGCCGCGCAGCGCGAGATGTTCGGAGAGCGGTGAGCCCAGCAGGCGTTGCTCACTTCGCCGCGCGCCATTCCCCCGGCGCCAGATCGCCCAATTCCCAACTGCCGATCCGCCGGCGCACCAGCCGCAACGTCGGATAGCCGACCGCGGCGGTCATGCGGCGGACCTGGCGGTTGCGGCCTTCGGTGATCGTCAGTTCGAGCCATGAGTCGGGGACGCTCTTGCGGTAGCGCACCGGCGGGTCACGGTCCCAGAGCTGGGGCGGGTCGATTAGGCACACGGTCGCGGGGCGCGTCATGCCGTCGTTCAGCATCACCCCGGCGCGGAGGCGATCGAGGCTCGCGGCATCGGGCTCGCCCTCGACCTGCGCCAGATAGGTTTTGGGCGTCTTGTGCTTCGGCGACGAAATCCGCGCCTGCAACGCGCCGTCGTCGGTCAGGATCAGCAGCCCCTCGCTATCGCGGTCGAGCCGCCCGGCGGGATAGATGCCGGGGACGTCGATATAGTCGGACAGCGTCGCGCGCGGACCGTCGGCGGGCGCCGTCATGCCTTTGTCGGTGAACTGGCTGAGCACGCCCCACGGCTTGTTGAACAGGATCAGCGTCACGGCATCAGGCTCCGCGCGACCGCCTCGGCGACCTTGATGCCGTCGACCGCCGCCGAAAGGATTCCACCGGCATAGCCCGCACCCTCGCCCGCCGGAAAAAGCCCCGCGGTGTTCAGGCTCTGAAAATCGTCGCCGCGGGTAAAGCGCACGGGCGAGGATGTGCGCGTCTCGACCCCCGTCATCACTACATCGGGATGGTCGTATCCCGCGATCTGGCGCCCGAACACCGGGATCGCCTCACGCATCGCCTCGACCGCGAAATCGGGCAGGCACGCCGCGAGGTCGGTCGGGGTGACGCCGGGGCGATAGGAGGGGACGACGCTGCCCAGCGCGGTCGACGGGCGCCCCGCGAGGAAATCGCCGACACGCTGCGCGGGCGCTTTATAGTTCGATCCGCCCGCGACAAAGGCGAGCGATTCCCAGTGGCGCTGGAAGGCGAGGCCCGCGAGCGGATCGCCGGGATAGTCGCGTTCGGGGTCGATCGCGACGACGAACCCCGAATTGGCGTTGCGCTCGTTGCGCGAATATTGGCTCATGCCGTTCGTGGCGACGCGCCCTTCCTCCGACGTTGCGGCGACGACGGTGCCGCCGGGGCACATGCAGAAGCTATAGACCGTCCGCCCATTCTTGCAGTGGTGCGAGATATGATATTCGGCGGCGCCGAGGATCGGGTTGCCCGCGTTGGCGCCAAAGCGCGAGGTGTCGATCCACGATTGCGGATGCTCGATGCGCACGCCGATCGAAAAGGGCTTCGCCTCGACATGCACCCCCGCCGCGTGGAGCATCGCAAAGGTGTCGCGTGCGCTGTGGCCGACAGCCAGTACGACGCGGTCGGCCTCGATATACTCGCCATTGGCAAGGTGCACGCCCTGGACGCGGCGCTCTCCTGCGCCGTCGACACTGATATCGAGCCCGTCAACCTTGTGCTGCCAGCGATATTCGCCGCCCAGCCCCTCGATCGTCGCGCGCAGGCTTTCGACCATCGTCACCAGCCGGAAGGTGCCGATATGCGGATGCGCCTCGGTCAGGATTTCGGGCGGTGCGCCCGCCTTGACGAATTCGGTCAGCACCTTGCGGTCGAGGTGCCGCGGGTCCTTGATCCGGCTGTAGAGCTTGCCGTCGGAAAAGGTGCCCGCGCCGCCCTCGCCGAACTGGACGTTCGATTCGGGGTGGAGCACGCCGCGCCGCCACAGGTCCCACGTGTCCTTGGTACGCTCGCGGACGACCTTGCCGCGGTCGAGGATGATCGGACGGAAGCCCATCTGCGCGAGGATCAGCCCGACGAACAGCCCGCACGGCCCCGCGCCGACGACCACCGGCCGTTTAATTCCCGTGGGCGCCTGCGTGATGAATTTATAGGCGGTGTTCGGGGTCGGCTGGACGTTGCGGTCCTTGCGAAAGCGCGCCAGCACCGTGCCCTCGTCCTTCACATTGACGTCGACCGAATAGATCAGCTTGATGTTGCTCTTGTCGCGCGCATCGTGCGCGCGCCGCGCGACGACATGGCGGATCAGCTCGCGTGGGCTGATGCGCAGCCGCTTGCAGATCGCGGCAGGCAATTCCTCGTCCGCATGGTGCAGCGACAATGTGAGTTCGGTCAGGCGAAGCATCGCCCGCCTGTAGGGCGCATCCCATCATGAGGAAACGCCAATCGCAAAGAAAAAGGGGACGGTCATCGCTGACCGCCCCCTCTTGATCCTTATGCCGCTTCCTTCTTGCGCGACGCTTTCTTGCGCTCGTGCGGGTCGAGCAGCGCCTTGCGGATGCGGATATTCTTCGGGGTCACCTCGACCATCTCGTCATCGTCGATATAGGCGATCGCCTGTTCCAGCGTCATGCGCTTCGGCGGGGTCAGGCGGATCGCGTCGTCCTTGCCCGTCGAACGGAAGTTCGTGAGCTGCTTCGACTTCATCGGGTTGACTTCGAGGTCGTCGGGCTTCGCATTTTCGCCGATGATCATGCCCTCGTACAGCGCCTCGCCCGGCGAGACGAAGAGAATGCCGCGCTCTTCGAGCGGGCCCAGGGCATAAGCGACGGCTTCGCCATTGCCGTTCGAGATCAGGACGCCGTTCTGGCGGCCCGCGATCTGGCCCTTATGCGGGCCGTATTTTTCGAACAGGCGGTTCATGATCCCGGTGCCGCGCGTGTCGGACAGGAATTCGCCATGATAGCCGATCAGGCCGCGCGACGGGCCGCTGAAGGTGATGCGCGTCTTGCCGCCACCCGACGGACGCATGTCGGTGAGGTCGGCCTTGCGGATCTGCATCTTCTCGACAACCGTGCCGCTATGTTCGTCGTCGACGTCGATGACGACGGTTTCATAGGGTTCGGTGCGCTTGCCGGCTTCATCCTCACCGTAGAGAACGCGCGGGCGGCTGATGCCGAGTTCGAAACCTTCGCGGCGCATCGTTTCGATGAGCACGCCGAGCTGAAGCTCGCCGCGGCCTGCGACTTCGAAGCTGTCCTTGTCGGCGCTTTCGGTGATGCGGATCGCGACGTTCGTTTCGGCTTCGCGGAACAGGCGGTCGCGGATCATACGGCTCGTGACCTTGCTGCCTTCGCGGCCGGCCATCGGCGAATCGTTCACCGCAAAGCGCATCGACAGCGTCGGCGGATCGATCGGCTGCGCGGCGATCGGCTCGCTGACGCTGGTGTCGGCGATGGTGTTCGCGACGGTCGCCTGCGCGAGGCCCGCGATCGCCACGATGTCGCCCGCGCGCGCTTCCTCGACGGGAACGCGCTCGAGCCCGCGGAATGCGAGCAGCTTCGACGCACGGCCGGTTTCGATGATCTTGCCGTCCATGTCGATCGCGTGGATCGGCTGGTTCACCTTGATCGTGCCCGACTGGACGCGGCCGGTCAAAATGCGGCCGATGAAGTTATCACGGTCGAGCAGGGTCGCGAGGAAGGTGAAGGGGCCGTCCTCGGGCAGGCCGGGCGTGGGCACATGGCTGACGATCGTCTGGAACAGCGGCTCGAGCGTGCCCTCGCGCGCTTCGGGGTCGGGCGAGGCATAGCCGCCGCGGCCCGAGGCGTAGAGGATCGGGAAGTCGAGCTGTTCGTCATTGGCTTCGAGCGTCAGGAACAGTTCGAACACCTCGTCGAGCACTTCGGCGGCGCGCGCGTCGCTGCGGTCGATCTTGTTGACGACGACGATCGGCTTCAGGCCCAGCGCAAGCGCCTTGCCGGTCACGAACTTGGTCTGCGGCATCGGGCCTTCGGCGGCATCGACGAGCAGAATGACGCCGTCGACCATCGACAGGATACGCTCGACCTCACCGCCGAAATCGGCGTGGCCCGGAGTGTCGACGATGTTGATGCGCGTCAGGTCGGCGCCTTCGCCCCACTCGACGCTGGTGCACTTCGCAAGGATCGTGATCCCGCGTTCCTTTTCGAGATCGTTCGAATCCATCGCGCGTTCTTCGACGCGCTGGTTGTCGCGAAAGGTGCCCGACTGGCGGAAGAGCTGGTCGACGAGGGTGGTTTTGCCATGATCGACGTGGGCGATGATCGCAATATTGCGCAAAGACATGCGGAAGAGCCTTGATGGAAGGGGGCAGCGCCCGGAGCGCCGCGAAACGCCGCGCCCCTAACAGAAGTAGTGCTGCGGCGCAACATGATTGCCGATGGCGCGAACTAGCGCAGCGATTTGGCCAGACGCTTTCTATCGTAGAGTGAACGGCCCTCTGCGCCCCGCAACCGTTTTGCAAGCCCCGCGCCGAATTGGTCTTTCCAGCGCGCGAGCGCCGGTCCGGTCCGCGCAAGGTCGCCCTCGCCGATCGTCTGCAACGCGCGCGACGCGGCGAGAAGCCCTTCGCGCTCGCGCGCCAATCCCGGCCCTGTATAGCGTTCGGCGATCAGCCCGAGTTGATGGCGCATCGCGGCGATCGACAGCTGCGCGCCTTGCAAGTCGGCGCGGTCGATCATCAGCTGCGCGCCCGCGACGCCGTCGTCGACAGCCGAAAGCTGATCGGCGAGACGCCGCCCGACGCTCTGCCCCTCTGGACAGGCGCGCACCGCGCGAACATAGGCGGCGAGCGCGGCGAGCATCGCGGGGGTCGGCTCCCGTCCGCCGAATTCCTCGACGATCAGATTGCGGACAAAGGCTTCGAGCGCGCGCGTATCGGTGCCGCGCGCGATCTTTCCCGGCATCGCGAGGTCGGGAATGACAACCGGGTCGAAGCGACCGTTTCCGCGTGCCGCGCTGAAGAAACTGTTCGTGACATCGGCCGTCCCCGGCGCGACCGACACGCCCGCGAGCAGGAAATGCGGATTGCCGCGCCCGTTGATGTGACAGCTTGCGCAGCTCAGCCCCGCCTTCGCCGCTTGGCCGCCGAGCAAGGTCGGCACCGCGAACAGCGCGCGGCCGCTGCGAACGAGCGGCGCGTCGCTGGCCACGCAGGTCGCAGGCTGCTCCGACAAGAGTGCCTGTTCGGAACCCGGCGCGGTCCAGCGCAACTGCTCGAACGCCGGCGGCGGATCGGCGCGCGTTGCCGCGACGCCGAGGGACAGCGCCGCGAACGCGATCAGCTTGCGGATGAGCGCCCCGCCGCAATCCAGCGCTTGAGTTCGTCGACCTCATGACAGCCGAAGCCGCAAATTGCCTCGAGCTTGGCCAGATGCGCCTTCGCCCCCGCGACGTCGCCGCGCTCGAGTTTCAACTCACCATAATATTCGAGCGCACCCCGATGTTCCGGCGCGATGGCGAGCGCCTCGCGATAATAGGCTTCGGCCGCGCCGTAACGTTTGAGCTTGCGGTTCGCGAAGCCCAGATAGGTGAGTATATCGGGGTGCGGCCCCGCCGCCCACAAGGCCTGATCGAGCTTGGCGATTGCCGCCTCATAGCGATGTTCGTTGATCAGTCCGACCGCCGCCACATAAGTGGCATCGAGGGTCTCGGCGGCGGCCAGCCGCACCGCAGGCTCGACCGCGCTTTGCGCCTGCCGACCTGCGGCGATCGCCGCTTCGACCTTCGCAACCGCATCGGCGAGCTTCGCCGCATCGGTGCAGGTGCCCGCGCATCCCTCCTGCATCGCCTTCAGCGCCGCCGCCTGCTCGGTCGCCTTCTCGGCCTTGCCGAGCTTCGCCTGCGCGATGCCCAGGTCGCGGCGCGCGTCGACCATCTTTTCGTCATAGAGCACCGCGGCTTCGAGCGGTTTTACCGCGCGCGAGAAATCGCCCTGCGCCATATAGCTCGCGCCGAGCAGATAATTGGCTTGCGGGTTTTTCGGCACCGCCGACACGACCTTTTTGAACGCCTTTGCCGCCTCGTCATATTTGCCCGAGGCAAAGGCATCGGCGCCCTTCTGATAATCGACCGTCGGGTCATAAGCGCTCTGGCTCGGCGGCGCGCTGCTTCCACCTCCGCCGCCTCCCGCCGCGAAGGCAAGCGGCGCGACGAAGACCGCGCAGGCCGCAAGGACGGATAGTGATGAACGGTGCCGCATGACGAGTCTCTCCCTCGGTCGATACCGGCGCCAGCGTATCACAAGCGCGGGCGCAGCGGAACGGCGAAGCGACGGTCAGATCATCGCGATCAGCCGCTCGGTCGCTTGCCCGGCAACCCGCGCAGCGCGGACGAGATTGGCATGAAAATCGCCTGCGCTATCGTCGTTCGCGTCGTCGGTGACCGCCTTGATCGCCCCCCAGGATTTGCCCAGCCGCGCCGAGACCTGCGCCACCGCGCCAACCTCCATATCGACCAAAGTCGCGCCGAGACTGGCGAGATCGGCGGCGGCATCGGGGCATGATACGAAAGAGTCGCCGCTGGCGATGCGCGCGTGCGGCAGGCCGAGCCCCGGATCGGCCATCGCCGAAAAATGCGCCTCGCCCGCCTCGCCGATCGGCCATTCGCCCGCGCGGTAGCGGCGAAACAGGCCGGGCTGATTGGCGCCATAATCATGCTGCAACGCCTCGGCGATCCAATAAGCGCCGGACGCCGCACCGAGCGACCCGCAGGTGCCGGTCATCAACAACAGGTCGGCATTACCTGCCAAGGCGCCCGCACACAGCGCCGCGTTCACCTTGCCAAGCCCGCAGGTCGCGATGCCGAGGCGGTGGCCGGCGACCGTCAGCCGCCGTTCGGCAAACAGTCCGCCGACGCGTTCTCCGCTGCCCGGAAACAGCGCGTCGGCCTCTTCGGGCAGCGCGGCGAGAATCAGGATGTGGGCCATGGCGCGTGTGTAGCCAAGTTCACGACATATCCAATCCTCCCTGTCGCGAAGCGATGGGGAGGTGGCAGCGCGAAGCGCTGACGGAGGGGCTATGACGCCCCCGTTACCGCCCCTCCACCATCCTTGGGATGGTCCCCCTCCCCACCGCTTCGCGGCAGGGAGGATCATATGCTTGCCATTCCCTTCTCACACCGTCATCGCTCGCACTAATGCTGTCCCGCATCTTCCCCGACCGCTTCGTCCCCGTGCTGTTCGCGACGGTCCTGCTCGCGAGCCTGCTTCCGGTGCGCGGCGCCGCGGTGCCAATCGCGCAGGGGGTGTCGACCGCGGCGATCATCTTCCTCTTCTTCCTCAATGGCGTGCGCCTACCGCGCCACGAAGTTCTGCACGGCATCCGTCACTGGAAGCTGCAGGGGAGCGCGCTCGCTTTCTGTTTCGGCTTCATGGCGCTGCTCGGGCTCGCGGCGCAGGCGGCGACCGCGCCGCTGCTCCCCGCGACGCTTGCGCTTGGCTTTCTCTTCCTCGGCATCCTGCCCTCGACCGTCCAGTCGGCGACCGCAGCGAGCAGTCTCGCGGGCGGCAATGTCGCAGCAAGCGTCGTCGCGGCAGCGCTGCTCAACCTCAGCGGCGTCGCGCTCTCACCTCTGCTCTTCGCGCTGCTCGCGGGCAGCGCGGGCGATATCCATGGCGAGGCGGTACTGCGCATCGTCTCGATCCTGCTCGTTCCTTTCTTCGCGGGCCAGCTCGTCCAGCGCTGGCTGCGGCCGTGGGTGCTCGCGCATCGCGGTCTCGCGACCTTCATGGACCGCACCGCTATCGCGATTGCGGTCTATGTCGCTTTCTCCGCCGCCGTCGTCGCGGGGATATGGGGCCTGCTCGACGGGCGCGAGATTGCCATCGTGTTTGCAGCGGTCGCGTCGCTGCTCTCGCTGTCCTTCGGCGGCGCCTGGGCGCTTGGCGGGCTGCTGAAGCTCGCACGCCCCGACCGCATCACACTGCTCTTTTCGGGCGCGCAAAAGAGCATCGCGGTCGGCGCACCGCTCGCCGCGACGCTTTTCCCACCCGCCATCGCCGGCATGGTGCTCGTTCCGATCCTCGTCTATCATATGGCGCAACTGATCCTGTCCGCGTGGATCGCGCCGGCGTTGCGATCGCGACAGGGTGTGGTGCTTGAATAACACAGATGCGCGTGCCATATGGGCATGGGCCAGATTTTCTATTGGGTGGCTGGAAGGAAGACGAATGAGCGAACTGACTGCGACGGCGACCGCAACCGACGAGCTGAAACTGACGCCGCCCGATCCCGTGCCCGCGGTTTCCCCCGAAAAGGCCGCCGGCCTGGTGCCACTGTCGACCGAGCAGAAGTCGAAGCTGGAAGAACGCGTCGACGGCTTTATCGACGATCTGGTCGCGCAGGACGTCAATTCGCCCGCCTTTGGGCAGAAGGTCGACCAGATCACCAACATGGGCCGCAAGGAAATGCTGGAGGCGGCGAACCAGTCGAACCGCTTCCTCGACCGCCCGATCAAGGCGATGGACCGCGACACCGACATCGGGATGAATCTGATCGAGCTGCGCAACACCGTCGAGCGGCTCGACCCGTCGGCGAATGGCAAGCTGCTGTCGAAGCGCGGTTTCTTCGACAAGATTCTCGGCAACAAGGTCGGCAATTATTTCGCGCAATACCGCAGCGCGCAGACGCATATCGGCGGCATCCTGACCGCCTTGTCGAACGGCAAGGACGAGCTGCTCATGGACAATGCCGCCATCGACGTCGAGCGCCGCAAGCTGTGGGAAGCGATGGGCAAGCTCGAACAGATGGTCCATATCGCGGGCACCCTCGACGCCAAGCTCGAAGCGAAAGCAACCGAACTCGACGGCGTCGATCCGGCGAAGGCCAAGGTGCTGCGTGAAAACGCGCTTTTCTATGCACGCCAGCGCACGCAGGATTTGCTCACCCAGATGGCGGTGACGGTGCAGGGCTATCTCGCGCTCGACCTCGTCAAAAAGAATAATGTCGAGCTGGTGAAGGGCGTCGACCGCGCCTCGACCACCACCGTCGGCGCATTGAAGACCGCGATCACCGTCGCGCAGGCAATGACGAACCAGAAGCTGGTGCTCGAACAGATCACCGCGCTGAATACCACGACCGCAAACATCATCGACGGCACCTCGAAGATGCTGAAGGACAACACCGCGCGCATCCACGAGCAAGCGGCGTCGAGCACGATCCCGATGGAGACGCTCCAGCGCGCGTTCCAGAATATCTATGACACGATGGACGCGATCGACACCTTCAAGCTGAAGGCGCTCGACAGCATGAAGACGACGGTGACGACGCTCGAGGGCGAGGTCGCGAAGTCGAAAGGCTATATCGCGCGCGCCGAGGGCGCGAGCCAGGCGCAGGCGAGCGTCGGCGGCGCCGACAGCCCGCTCGCATCGCTCGAAGGCTAAGGCAAAAGATGAGCATGAGCGAAGTCGACAAGATTCGGGTCTCGGCGGCATCGGCGATCGAACGGTCGCGCGAGCGCCGCCGCCCGATCGGCACCAAGAGCGTCGCGCTGCGCCGCCAGCATCTCTATAAAAAGCTCGGCCGCGTACTGATCGCGGGCGGCATCGTGCTGATCGGTGCCGCGGTCTTCGGCGCGCTGATCCAGCCGCTCGGCTTCACCGGGCTGCTTGCGCTGTTCATCCTGCTGATCGGCGTCGCCGTGCTCTTCGGCCGTTCGCCCTTCCCCGAACCGCGTCAGGCCGATTTGCCCAAGGCCGATTTGAAACAGCTAGCCGGCCGCACCGAAATCTGGCTCGAGGCGCAGCGCCCCGCGCTCCCTGCCCCGGCGCGCCAACTCGTCGACGGCATCGGCGTCCAGCTCGACCTGCTCGCCCCGCAGCTCCAGACGCTCGACGCATCGAGCCCCGCGGCCGCAAACATCCGCAAGCTGGTCGGCGAGGATCTTCCCGAACTCGTCGCCGGCTATCAGCGTATCCCGGCGGGGCTGCGCACCGAAGCCCACGCCGGCCGCACCCCCGACGAGACACTCGTCGGCGGCCTCAAGATGCTCGAAAGCGAAATCGGCAATGCGGCGCGCAGCCTCGCGGCGGGCGAACTCGACAAGCTCGCGACGCGCGAACGCTATCTCCAGCTCAAATATCAGGGGCTTGAGGACGAAGACCAAGCATAGGGCCCATTCGCGGCACCGCTTGCCAAGCGCCCAACGCGCGGTCACATAGACGTCGATGCTCGACCTGCTCCTCGCCCCCGAAAATGTCATTTTCAGCGCGGCCCTGCTGCTGATGCTGCTGATCGGCGCGGTGCAGGCGATCGGGCTCGCGGGCGATATCGATGCGGACGTTCACGGCGATACCGACGGCGACATTGGCTTTGCCGATACACTGCTCGCCTGGGCCGGGATCGGCCGCGTTCCTTTCCTGATGTGGCTCGTGATCTTTCTCGCACTGTTCGGTGCGCTCGGGCTCGGGCTACAGCAGCTGATGACGGCGCTGACCGGGGGCGCCGGTACGAACCTGCTGATGGTACCGCTGACCGCCGTGGCCGCACTCCCGGTGACGGGCGGCGCCGCGCGCCTCGTCGCGCGCGTCCTTCCGGGCCTCGAAACCACCGCGATCGAACGCGACGATCTGGTCGGGCGCTTTGCAGAGATCAGCATCGGCACCGCCAGCGTCGGCAATCCGGCGCGGGCGTGCGTTACCGATTTGCACGGCCAGCCGCACCAGATCATGGTCGAACCCGACAGCGCCGATCAGATTTTCCAGACCGGCGAGAGCGTGCTGCTCGTAAAACGCGAAGGCGACATCTTCAAAGCCTTCACCCGCGGCGATTTTTATTTACCGCGGCTCGACTGACCCTAATATCGGTTCGGGGGCTTCCAATCACGGAAGCGCGAATCGACAGCAACGGGTAGGTTCATGATTGAAATCGCTATTTACGCCGGCATCGGGCTTGCCGCGCTCCTGATCCTGGGATTGATTGTCACGCGGCTTTATCATCGCGCGACCAAGGAAATTGCCTTCGTCCGCACGGGATTTCGCGGCGAACGCGTCATCATGAACGGCGGCGCGCTGGTTCTGCCGGTCCTGCACGAAACGATGCCGGTGAACATGAACACCGTCAGGCTCGCGGTCGAGCGCAAGAATGTCGACGCGCTGATCACGCTCGATCGGCTCCGCATCGACGTAAAGGCCGAATTCTACGTCCGCGTCCGCCCCGATGCGGGCGCGATCGGGATGGCGGCCCAGACGCTTGGCCTGCGCACGATGAACCCCGAAGCCTTGAAGGATCTGGTCGAGGGCAAGTTCGTCGACGCGCTGCGCTCGGTCGCCGCGGGCATGACGATGAACCAGCTCCACGAACAGCGTGCCGACTTCGTCCAGAAGGTGCAGCAAGTCAGCTCGAACGATCTGTCGATGAACGGGCTCGAGCTCGAATCGGTGTCGCTGACCGGGCTCGATCAGACGTCGATCGAACATTTCAATGCCAACAACGCCTTCGACGCCGAGGGTCTGACCAAGCTCACCGAACAGATCGAGCTGCGCAAAAAGGCGCGCAACGACATCGAGCAGGACACGCGCGTCCAGATCGAGACCAAGAATCTGGAAGCGGACAAGCGCAGCTTCGAAATTTCGCGCGACAATGAATTCGCCCGGCTGGAGCAGGAGCGCGAGGTCGAGATGCGGCGCGCCGTACAGGCCGCTGAAATCGCGCGCGAGCAGGCGCAGCGCAATCAGGAAGCCGACAACGCGCGCATTCAGGCGAAGCAACTCGTCGATGCCAAGCAGATCGAGGCCGACCGCGCGATCGAGGAAGCGCGAATCGCGCAGGAACAGGCGATCGAGCTCGCGCGGCAGGAACAGCAGATCCTGATCCAAAACAAGAGCCGCGAGGAAAGCCAGGCGCGCGGCGAAGCCGATGCGGCTCGCGCGATCGCCGTCGCCGCCGAGGAACAGGTCGCCACCGCGCGCGAAACCGAGGTTGCCGAACGATCAAAGCGCATCGAGCTGATCGAAGCCGCCAAGGAAGCCGAACGACAGGCGATTTCGGTCAAGGTCGAGGCCGAGGCCGAAAAGGAAGCCGCAGCAAACCGCGCCGCCGCATTGCGGCTCGAAGCCGAGGGCGAGGCCGAGGCCGAAAAGCTGCGCGCCGAAGCCGCGCGCATCCGCTTCGAGGTCGAAGCGGCAGGTCAGCGGGCAATCAACGAGGCGGCCAACCTGCTATCATCCGACCAGATTTCGCTTCAGACCAAGATGGCCCTACTCAAGGTGCTGCCCGAGGTCGTGCGCGAAGCCGCGAAGCCGATGGAAGCGATCGATTCGATCAAGATCATCCAGGTCGACGGGATTAACCAGACGGGTGGCGGTACCTCGAACGGCGGCGGAAATGGCGACGCAAATGGCAACGGGGGCAACCTCGCCAGCAACGCCGTGTCGGCGGCGCTCGCCTACCGCGCGCAGGCGCCGGTGATCGACAGCCTGATGAAGGAACTCGGCTTCGACGGCGGTTCGCTCGATGCACTCGTCAAGGGCGCCGCCGCGATCGAGCCAGCGGGACAACCCGCGATTCCGGCCGCTCCGCGTGGGCGCAAGCCGCGTCCCAACGCCGTCGTCGCGGACACCAAAGACAGCGACGAAGACGCCTGATCCGGACACAGCGCCAGCGTCGGCTAAGCCTGGCGCCAGCGCTGCGTCCCGAACCACAATAGCAGGACGAGCAGCAGCGGCGGCGCGAGCCCCCAATGCGTCGCCCCCGCGAGCGGCGCGAGCAAGGGCGCCGACGACAAGAGCCACAGCGCCGCGAGCAGCGCGCCGATCGCCAGCGCCTCGAACGCGAAGCTGCGCCAGAAGCGCGACCGCGCACGGGCATAGGCTGCCTGCGCATCGATCGCGCGTTCGACGCCGACTGCAAAGCCGCGGTCGCCCGGCCGCTCGGGCGGTGCCAGCATCGCGGCCAGCATCGCATCGATGTCGCGTTCGTCCGGCGCCGTCATGCGTCCGCTCCTTCGCCGATCAACTTCTGCGCCTTGGCGCGGCCGCGCAAGACGAGCGATTTGAGCGTGCCGAGCGGCACCCCCATGATCTCGGCCGCCTCGCCATGCGACCAGCCATGGCCAAAGCATAAAGTGAGCGCAGCGCGCTCCTGCGGCGACAAGGCGCCAAGCAGTCGGCCGGCGTCGATCGCGGCGTCGCTTGCCGGGCGCGGATCGGTCGATGTCGCGGCCTCTTCACCTGCCGCAAGCCCCTCGCGCCGCCGCGCCGTACGCCGCTGGTCGAGGAACAACCGCCAGCCGATCCCCATGATCCACGCCGCATAACTCCCCTGCCCCCGATATTCGCCAGCGCGCTGCCACGCGCGAACAAAGGCTTCCTGCGCCAGATCGTCGGCGTCGCATCCGGCGGCGCGGGACAGGAAGGCGCGCAATCGTCCCTCGTGCCGCAGCACGAGAAGTTGGAAAGCGGCGCGATCTCCCCCCGCGACACGCTGGTTGAGGGCCCAATCTTCATCGGCGCATGCCTCATCACGCAGCGGCGCGCTCCTCGGCAGCCGCAGCGCGCGCGAGGCGGCGGCGGACGAGCAGCGCGATGCCCACGAATATGGGGAAAAGCGCAGCGCCGACCGCGGTGCGGATCAGCTGCTCATGTCCCTGGATCAGCCCGAAACCGGCCATTGCGAGGCCGATTGCGAGCAACACCAGCGCGTTGCGGTCGTCGCCCGGCGCATCGGGGATTTGGCCGCCGATATGCTCATATGGCTTGTTGAGCTTGTCGATCAGCGGGCTGACAGCGTCGGACTTGGCCTCGAGCGCACGGCGGATCGAGCGATGAAGCATCCACGCATGGAGCAGTCGTGCGAGAAGGAAAAAGCCCACGACGAACAGCGCGACCATCGTGATATTTTCGAGCAGGTTGAAAAAACTGTCGCTCACCGCGACCAGTTCGGTGGTCGGCGGCGGCGCGGGCATGAACGAGGCGATGTCGCGCGGGTCGATATAGGCGGCGACGTCCGCCGGGCTGATCGACTGCGCGGACAGAGCCACCGGCGCCGCGGCAACGGCCGGCGCAGCCGGTGCGGTGGCAGCGGCCGCCGCGGCAATCAGAAAATCCATCATCTCTCTCCTTCATGCCGCTTCGGCACGGTGAAACCACAGGCGGCGGCCTCCGGCAAGGCGGGGATGATCTGCACCGGGGAGCACATACCAACCGCCGCGCAAAGCCGCCGCCCGGACCGGCGCAGCGGCCGATCAGGAACTGGACGGTCCGAGGCGCGGCAGTGGATGCAACCTAGTGAATTATTTTCGACGTCCGGGGCGGGCCATGGCGCGGTGCGCCCAAAAAGACGGCGGGGATTGCGCCGACGCTTCCCCTCGATGCCGCCAACGCAATCCCACCGATCCACACATCCGCCCCCGTCTGCGGTCATTTCCGCCGTGGCGAGCCTTGCCCGAAGAAGGAAGCCACTCAGGACCGATAGCATCGCCGGAATACGCCCCCGACAGCGCCATCGCGCGCGCCGGTCAAAATGGGGGAGAGCCCGTCATTCGTCTCGACCAGTGCCGAATGACAATATCAGCTTGTTTGCCGACTTGGCGGCGGCGGGAGCCGCACGGCCGTCGTGTGCGGCGGCATCGGTTTGCGCGGCAGCGGGCGCCGCCGCCAGGAGCGTTCCGGCGAGAAACGAGCCGGCTACGAGCGCGGACAGAACGCAAGCGGCGATCATGGTCATCATTTTCGGTTTCCTTGGGTTCGTATCAATTCGCAAACCATAAGGATGCCACACACCCGCTTGGAGCACCGACTCGCAATGAAGCGCCTGTACCATCCGCCGATCGCGGATCACGGGGGATCAGAAGCGTTTGATCGAGAGAACTTCGAAAGTCTGGCGCAGCGTCTCGGTCGAGCGGTCGTAATCGCCGAGGGCGAGCGCGGCGATCAGCGCGTCGACGACGCAAAGCTGCGCGATCCGACTCGTCATCGCCTCGGTGCGAAACCGCGTCTCGCGCGCCATGGTGAAGAGCACGACATCGGCATAAGCCTGGATCGGCGAGCGCGCGAAATTGGTGATGACGATCGTCCGCGCCCCCGCTTCCTTCGCCAGCCGCGTCGCCGCGACCGTCTCGTGCGTCGCGCCGCTGTGCGAAATCGTCAGCACGGCGACGTCGGGGTCGCAGCGCGAGGCGCTGATCGCCTGGATGTGGCTGTCGGTCACGACGCGCGCGTCGAGCCCGATGCGCAGCATCCGGTAATGCGTATCTTCGGCGATCGGCGCCGACGAGCCGATGCCATAGATTTCGACGCGCTTCGCCGTATGGATCGCACCCACCGCGCGCGTCAGCGCCTGCGGATCGAGGACCGAGAGCGAGTCGCGCAGTGCCTGGATTCCCGAATGGAAAACCTTGCGGCAGATCGTATCCATATCGTCGTCGCGTGCGACATCCTCATGGATGAACTGCACCGACTGCACGGTCTCGCGCGCAAGGCTCAGCTTTAGATGCTGGAAGCCCGACAGGCCGATGCCGCGACAGAAATTGACGACGCTGCCCTCGCTCACGCCGACCGCTTCGGCGAGTTCGGTGATCGACAGGCCAACGATTTCATCGGGCTGCGCGAGGATATAATCGGCGATGCGCTGCGCACCCTTGGCCATCTTGCCATGAGCCATTCTCATTCGCTCGAGCGCATTTTCGATCGGGACTCGATCGTCACCCGCCGCTTTCGTCACCCCGCCCTTGTCACTCATTTTACGCAATTCTCCATCAGAATCCGCATACCTCACCCCCGCGGGACAGAGAAAGCTAGCCGAGATCGCGACAATCTGAAAGTATAATTTGCTCATTTTGATGTAAATCTAAAATTGAGCCTATTTCACTCAACTGTCACACGCCGCACTTAGCGGAGGCCCCGCACATTGATGCGGTGCAGTATCGAGTCGTGAACACGACCGCCCCTGCGCCGCCGAATGTGATCGGGATTCTTCAAAAGGGGCATGATTGTGCACATCTCTTCCAAAACGCGTGCGGCCATGGTTTTCGGCCTGTTGCTCTCCGCCAGCGCGCTGCCGTCGGCAGCCTTCGCCGCCGTCGACGAGGCGGGTACAGACAGCGCCGATGCCGGTTCGGGCGCGGGCGACGAGATCATCGTCAACGGCACCGCGACCGTCGAGGCGACCCCGCTCGCCGCCGCGGCGGTCGAACATGGCAATGCCGTCCAGATCGTGACCGCCCAGGAAATCGCCGCGACCGGCGCGACCAACTTCGCCGAAATCGCACAGTTCCTGATCAAGGGCGCGAACATCGGCTATTCGCCCGACGAAGGCGAATATACGATCCGCCTCGACGGCGGCAGCGACCGCGATACGCTCGTCGTGCTCGACGGCGTGCCGCTCTACGATCGCGGCCCGGCGCTCGAAGATATCTGGGGCTCGACGACGATCGACCCGCACATGATCGAGCGCGCCGAGGTGTTCCGCGGCGGCAACAGCCTCTTCTTCGGCAGCAACGGCGGCATCGGCGTGATCAGCCTCGTCACCAAACGCCCCGACGGCAGCAGCAAGTTCGAACTCGGCGCGCAGTACGGCGCGTTCAACACGCGCGAAATCTGGGGCAACGCCAGCTTCCCGATCGATCCCGACGGGCGCCACAGCCTGATGGTCTATGGCGGCACGATCCAGACCGACGGACCGCGCATCTTTGCCCCCGAGTCCTATGTCGACAATGTCGCCAAGGCCGGCGGCATCCAGGACTATCCGCTCAACCGCAGCAACATCGGCGTCAAATATCTGTGGAAGCTCGACGACAAGAGCGAGTTCCGCGTGAACGGCCAATATACCCAGATCGAATTCCACGACCCCTTCCCCGACGCCGAAACCTATTCGCCGAACCGCGTCCGCTACCCGATCGTCGATTTCTCGCTCGACCGCCGCTGGTCGGAAAATTTCTACACTGAGGTCGCCGGCTATTGGAGCAACCCGCGGCTCAACAACACCGAAACCTTTGCCGAAATCTGCAAGACCCCCGCAGGCTGTATCGATCCGACGACGGGCAAGACCACGCCGTTCGGCGATGCGACGGGCAAGTCGGTGCCCTTCCCCAACAAGGGATTCGGCAAGGATTCAAAGGTCGGCGGTTTCCGCGAAATGGGGCTCAACCTCCGCAACACACTGTCGCTCCCCAACATCCTCGAGGTCGTCGCGGGCGTGCAGGTCGTGTCGTACAAGAATGACTCGGACCCCGTCTTCCCGATCTCGAACAAGGCGAACACGATCACCGGCGTCTATGCCGACTTCCGCCCGGTGATCCCGTTCAGCCCCGACACCAAATTGTCGCTCGCGCTGCGCACCGATTTCGCCGACAGCTTCGGGTCGCGCACGATCTGGAAATTCGGTTTCCGCCAGCCGATCGGCGTTTTCTATATCCGCGGCAACGGCGGCACCTCGTACAGCCTGCCCCGCACCAACGAACTTTACGCCGACAGCCCGACCCTGATCGGCAATCCCAACCTCAAGACCGAGGAAACCGAAACCTATAATGGCGGCATCGGCTTCTCGCAGAGCTTCGGCAATGTGCAGATGAATGCCGAGGTCGGGGCGTTCCACACCGACGTCACCAATCGCATCCAGACCACCTCGGGCCTGACCCCCAACACCTATTTCAACAACGACCGCATCACCGAGATCCGCGGGCTCACCGCCGAACTCGATGTCCGCGTCGGCAAGGGCTTCGCGTTCAACGTCAACTACACCAAACAGAAAGCGCGGCTCGACGGCACCGATCTGCAAATCAACGAGACCCCCGAATATATGATCGGCGGCAACCTGCGCTGGACCAGTCCCGACGACCGTTTCTCGGTCACGCTCTTCCCGCGTTATCAGGGCCCCGAATATGCGACCGGCGGCGTCAATAGTTCGCTACGCCACAATTTCGGCAATTATTTCCTGCTCAACGGGTCGATCGGATACCGTCTGGGGGAAGAGCGCCAGCACCAGATCCAGCTGCGCGTCGTCAACATCTTCGACAAGAAATATGCCGAACGCTATGGCTACGGCAATATGCGCTACAGCTCGGCGTTCATCCGCGGCGAGATAGCGCTCAACAGCCCCGAATATTTCTATGGTTACGAGTTCGAGGGCAAGCCGCGCGCGGTCTATGTCTCCTTCTCGACCCAGTTCTGATCGAGCTGGTTCAGGGTTCCCGGTTCATGCCGCTGTCACAGCCCCGTCGTAAGCGCCCCCCGTTTCTCGGGTCGACGGAGGTTGGTTATGCGGCAGTGGATCATTGCGGGCGTGCTGGCGGCGCTATGCGTCGCCGGCACGGCCTGGCTGGCCCTGTCCCCGCGGCCCACTCCACCGCCGCCGCTCCGCGTGCTGCTGATCCCCGCCGACGGCGGGACCGAGAGCGGCACGCTCGCCGACTATCGGCCGATCTTCGACGCGGTCGCGCGCCGCACCGGCCTCAGCTTCGACCTCAAGGTCGCGCAATCCTATGGCGGGGTCGTTGAGGCGATGTGCAACAATGCCGCCGATATCGCCTTTGTCGGTTCGGTCACCTATCTTCAGGCGCAAAAGCGCGGCTGCGCCGAACTGCTCGCGGTCGCGGTCAAGTCGGGCCGCTCGGTCTATTACTCGGGACTCTTCGTCCGCGGCGACTCCCCCGTCCGGTCGATCGACGACCTTCGCGGCAAGCGCATCGCGTTTGGCGACGTCAATTCGACCTCGGCCTTCATCTTCCCCGTCGCGATGTTGCTCGACGCCGGGATCGACCCCGTCCGCGACCTGTCGGCGGTGCGCATGACCGGTACCCACGCGAACAGCCTTGCCGCGCTGATCAATGGCCAGGTCGACGCCGCCGCGCTCTCCTTCGACAGCTACGACAAGGCGGTGCGCGCCAATGTCCCCCGCGCGCGCGACCTGCGCGTGATCGCACGCAGCGAACCGATCCCCTACCCGCCGCTGGCCGCGAATATGCGCCTCGCGCCCGCGCTGCGCAGCCGGCTGCGCGATGCCTTCGAGAAGATCGACCGCACCCCGGGCATCACGCCCGAGATGATCCGCGGCTATGGCGGCGCGCGCGTCGACGGCTATGTCGGGCATGTTCCCGCCGATCACTTCTTCCCCGCGACACGCAAAATGGCGCAGGTCACCCCGGCGCTGAAGGGCGAGATGCTGCGCAAGTCGGCCGAAAGGGCGGTGCGGTGATGGATATCGGTATCGCCAACCTCTGCGTTCGCCATGCGGGCGGCGCCGACGCGCTCACAGACATGACGCTCTTCATTCCCGCCGGCCAGGTCTGCGCCGTGCTGGGCGCATCGGGCGCGGGGAAATCGACGCTGCTGCGCGCGGTCGCCGGATTGGTGACGCCGAGCGCGGGACGCATCCTGTTCGACGGCGCCCCCGCAAGCCGGACGCAGCGCCGCCGCATCGGTTTGATCCCGCAGGACTTCGCGCTGAGCGGACGCGCCAGCGTCGCGCGCAATGTCATGGCGGTCGCCGATATCGGCATCGCGCGTTCGTTCGCCGGCCTTTACCCGTCCCCCGTCCGCGCACGCGCCGCGCATCTTCTTGCCGGCCTCGGGCTTGAGGAAAACCAGCTCGCGCGGCGTGCCGACAGCCTGTCGGGCGGGCAGCAACAGCGCGTCGCGATCGCGCGGGCGCTGCTCCATCGTCCCGCGCTCATTCTCGCCGACGAACCGATCGCGAGCCTCGATCCGGCGACCGGCGAAGCGACCTTGGCGCTGATCCGCGACGAATCGCGAAGCCTCGGCGCGACATTGCTCTGCAGCCTGCACCAGCCCGACCTTGCGCACCGCTTCGCCGATCGCATCATCCAGCTCGATGGCGGGCGCGTGGTCTTCGATGGCCCGCCCACGGCGCTCGGCGACAACCGGCTCCTGCCGCGAATCCGGGCGGTGGCGCGGTGAACGGCGCGTTGGCCTGGCGCTTCCCGGCGTTGCTGGGCGCGCGCGCCGTCGCGCTGCTCGCCGTCGCATTGCTGCTGCTCTGGTACACGGGGCAGCGCGTCGAGATCGACCGGATGCTCGCGCTCTGCGGCGAGGCAGTGCTGGCGCAGGCGGGGATGGCCGACCGGTCGCAAGTCGCCGACGGGCTCGGCTCGACGCTGGCAGAGCTCGTGCCGATCCAATTATCGTCGCGGCGCGAGGTCAGCCGCATTGAGGGGTACGACCCCGATCACCTGCCCCCCTTCGCGCATATCGAAACCGCCGAGACGCGCGTTTCCGAACTCAACCCCGACACGCTGCGCCGCGAAGAACGCATGGTGCGCACCGCCTGGCTGGTCGAACCGTTCGGCTATGCCTTCCATGTCGCGGCCAAGATGCTCGAGACGCTCGAGATTGCGCTGTGGGGCAGCGTGATCGCGGTGCTCATCGGGCTACCTCTCGCGCTGCTCGGCGCACGAAACGTCACACCGCACCCCGCCTTGCGCGCGGGTTCGCGCGCGGCATCGGGCTTCCTCCGCGCTATCCCCGAACTGATCGCAGCACTTTTCCTCGTCATCGCCTTCGGCTTCGGACCGATCGCGGGCGTGCTCGCGCTCGGCCTCCATTCGGCGGGATTTCTCGGGAAATTCTACGCCGACGATATCGAGGACGCCGACCCGCGCCCGCAACAGGCGCTCGCCGCGATGGGCGCGGGGCGCCTGACGATCTGGGGCAGCGCGATCATGCCGCAAGTGCTGCCGCAGCATATCGCCTGCACGCTCTACACCTTCGATCGCAACGTTCGCATGGGGTCGGTGATCGGCCTCGTCGGCGCGGGCGGCATTGGGCAGGAGCTCAAGGGCCGCTTCGACCTTTACGAATATGGCCATGTCGGCACGATCCTGATCGCCATCTTCTTCGTCATCCTGACGCTCGACTTCGCCGCATCGCGCGCGCGTCAGGCGTGGCGATGACGCCCCTCTTCCCCTTCAGTCCGGAGTAGTTTGGATGAGCAATTCGAGACGTGATTTCCTGAAGGCCGCCGGCGTTGCCGGCTCGGCCGCCGCCTTTCACGCCAGCATCGGCCGTGCGCTCGCCATCCCGGCGAAACGCACGACGGGCACGATCAAGGATGTGCGCCACATCGTCATCCTGATGCAGGAGAACCGCTCGTTCGACCATTATTTCGGGACGATGAAGGGCGTGCGCGGTTTCGGCGATCGCCACCCGATCCCGATGGCCGGCGAAAAGAATGTCTGGTTCCAGAGCAACGGCGCGCGCGACCTGCTGCCCTTCCACCTCGACACCGCGCGCACCAACGGCCTGAAGGTTCCTGGCACTCCGCACAGTTTCGCCGACGCGCAGGCGGCGTGGAACCAGGGCAAGTTCGGCTTATGGCCCAAGTATAAGACCGATTATTCGATGGGCTATTACAAGCGCGAGGACATCCCTTTCCAGTTCGCGCTCGCCGAAGCCTTCACCATCTGCGACGCCTATCATTGTTCGATCACCACCGGCACCGACCCCAACCGGATCGTCTTCTGGTCGGGGTCCAATTTCGATCCCGACGTTGCCGCCACCGGCACCAACTGCCGCGACGACAAATCCGAACCCAATAACCTGCGCTGCTGGATCAAGGGCGCTCTACCCGAACCCGGCTACACCTATGCCGGCAATGCGCTCGAATGGGCGACGATTCCCGAAGTGCTCGAGGCCGCCGGGGTCGACTGGCGCATCTATCAGGACCCCAACGACAATTGGACCGGCGCAATGCACGGGGGCCTCGCCTTCAAGGGCTTTCGCGACGCGAAGCCAGGCTCGCCGATCTACGAACGCGGCATGTCGCATCATTCGCTCGAAAGGCTCGCAGAAGATGCAAAGAACGGCACGCTGCCCGCGGTGTCATGGGTGCTGCCGCCCAAGCAATGGTCCGAACATCCCTCGGCGTCGACCCCGATCGAGGGCGCCGAATTCACCGCATCGGTGCTCGATGCGCTGACTGCCAATCCCGACACATGGGCGGGCACCGTCTTCTTCCAGACCTTCGACGAGAATGACGGGCTGTTCGACCATTTCCCGCCGGCCGCGCCGCCGTCGTACAATGCCGACGGCACCCTCGCGGGCGAGGCGACTCTCGCGCTGCCGGGCCATTATTTCGACGATCATGAGGATAAATATCTGTCGCGGGACGACAATATCTCGGGAACAACACGCCCGTTCGGCCTCGGCCCGCGCGTGCCGATGTATGTCGTCTCGCCGTGGAGCAAGGGCGGCTGGGTCAGCAGCGAGGTCTTCGATCACACTTCGGTCGGCCAATTCCTCGAACGGCGTTTCGGCGTCACCATCCCCGCGATCAGCCCGTGGCACCGCTCGGTCTGCGGCGACATGACCTCCTGCTTCGATTTCTCGAAGGGCGCCGATGCGGCCTTTCCCGCACTGCCCGACGTCAGCGGCTCGGCCGCGATCCTCGACACGCACCTCCAGCGCCCGAAAGCGCTGCCGCCGCGCGTGCCGCAGGACCTGTTCCAGGAAAAGGGCATCCGCCGCTCGCGCGCGCTGCCTTATATCCTCCACGTCGACGCACGGATCGACGCGGGCGGCCGAGCGGTCATCCTCGACTTCATCAACGAGGGCGCAGCGGGCGCGGTCTTCCACGTCTATGACAAAAGGAACCTCGACCGCATCCCGCGGCGCTATACGGTCGAGGCGGGCAAGCGCATCGACGATCGCTGGAGCGTCGGCGCCGATGGAGACTTCTACCTCTGGGTCCTCGGCCCCAACGGCTTCCACCGCGCCTTCCGCGGCACGCTCGCTGAAGCCGCGCGCGCACCGACGATGACCGCGCGCTACAACGTCAAACAGCGCGCCCTCGCCCTCGGCTTCGTCAACGACGGCAGCGGTGCGCAGCAAGCGAAGATCCTCCGCGACGCCTATGCCCCGTCGGCGGGCAAGACGGTGACGATCGCGAGCCGTGGCAAGGCGGTCGAGGCATGGCCGACTCCGAAAGACCATGACTGGTACGATGTCACCGTCGCGCTGCCGGGAATCGAAGTCCGCCTCGCGGGCCGCATCGAGTGCGGCACCCATGGCATCAGCGATCCGCTGACATTGGCCTAGGAAATCCGACGCCGGGCGCGCAATCGGGCCGCCCGGCGTTTGGCCGGAGTTCACTTCAACCATTTAAGGGAAAGCTCTGGATGCCCCGCGAGGATTCGAACCTCGATAGGCGGTATCAGAAACCGCAGTCTTACCATTAGACGACAGGGCAGCAGAGGCGGGCGCAATATGATTGCACGGCGGCGCTGTCAAGGCCGGTTCGCCCACCCGAACAAGTCCGCTTGCCCTGACGCATTTCGCCGCTAGCATCGCCCCATAACAAGATAGGGGCCGCGCGCTCGCGCGGAACCCGAAGGAGTGGGTTGATGCGTCATGTCGCGATCATCGGGTCGGGCCCCGCGGGTTATTATACCGCCGAAACACTGCAGAAAGCCGACGATATTGCCGTCGACGTCATCGACAGGCTTCCCGTCCCCTACGGCCTGATCCGCACCGGGGTCGCGCCCGACCACCAGTCGATCAAGGCGGTGTCGCGCCGCTACGAAGGCACTGCGCTCACCGACAATGTTCGCTTCGTCGGCCATGTCGCGGTCGGCACCGACGTGACGATCGACGAACTTCTTGCCCTTTACGACGCGGTCATCCTCGCGACCGGCGCCCCCAACGACCGGCCGCTCGACATCCCCGGCGCCAACCTGTCGGGGGTGATCGGCAGTGCCGCCTTCGTCGGGTGGTACAATGGCCACCCCGATTTCGCCGGGCTGAACCCGCCGCTCGATGCCTCCGGGGTCGCGGTGATCGGCAACGGCAATGTCGCGCTCGACGTCGCGCGCATCCTTGCCAAGACGCGGCAGGAATTTGCCGGCAGCGATATCGTCGCCCACGCGCGCGATGCGCTGGAGGGCAGCGCGGTGCGCCATATCCAAATCCTCGGCCGCCGCGGCCCGCACCAGATCGCGATGACGCCGAAGGAGCTGGGCGAACTCGGCCATCTCGAACGCGCCAGCCCGCGCGTCGACCCCGCCGACCTGCCGCCCGAGGGCGACGATGCGATGCTCGAACCCGGGATGCGCAAGTCGGTGACGCATTTGCGCAGCTTTGCCGCGAACCCCGTCGCCAAGCCGGTGACGATCGATTTCGATTTCTTCGCGATGCCCGTCGCGCTCGAAGGCGAAGACGGCCGCGTCCAGCGCGTGATCGTCGAGCGCACGACGCTCGACGCCGACCTCACCAGCCACGGCACCGGCGAAACCTATGCGATCGATGCGGGCCTCGTCATCAGCTGCATCGGCTATCAGACCCCGCCGATCCCCGGCGTGCCGTACGAACATGGCCGCGGCCGCTTCGCCAACGACGACGGCCGGATATTACCCGGTCTTTACGCGGTCGGCTGGGCACGGCGCGGGCCGTCGGGGACGATCGGCACCAACAAGCCCGACGGCGCGCGGATCGCCGAAATGGTGCTGGAGGATATCGGCCGCGGCGGGGGCAAGGCGGGGCGCCCCGCACTCGATGCGCTGCTCGCCAGCCGCGGGGTGACCCCCGTCACCTTCCGCGACTGGCGCAAGATCGAGGAGGCCGAGGTCGCCGCCGCGCTCGACGGCAACCCGCGCGAGAAATTCACCAGCATCGAGGCGATGCTCGCCGCAATCGGGCGGTGAAGGAGTCGGTCCGCACGGCGCTGCGCTGGCTGCTCGCGCTCGCCTATGGCTATGCAGGCTGGGCGCATCTGGCGCGCCCCACGCCCTTCCTTGCAATCATGCCGCCATGGGTGCCGGCGCCCGAGATGGTGGTCGCCGCGACCGGCGTCGCCGAGATCGCGGGCGCGATCGGGCTGATGATGCCTGCCACGCGCAAGGCCGCCGGCTGGGGCCTCGCGCTCTATGCGCTCTGCGTCTGGCCCGCCAACTTCCATCACGCGCTCGCCAATGTCGCGATCGGCGGTGAGACGTTGAGCTGGTGGTACCACGGCCCGCGACTCGCCGCGCAGCCGCTGATCATCTGGTGGGCGCTGTGGGCGAGCGGTGCAACCGACTGGCCGTTGGGAGGAGGGCGCCGAGCGGTAGCATAGATCCGTGTCCCCGCGAAGGCGGGGACCCATCTCCTGCCGGTTCGATTTTGCTCCACCCGGTGATGGGCTCCTGCCTTCGCAGGAGCACAGGCCTATTTCGCGACCGGCGTCTCGATCGGCGGCTGGTCCTTCTGGCTCGCCGCATAGGCTTCGACCGCCTTCAGCACGCGCAGCATATTGCCGCTCGAAATCTTCTCGAGCTCGGCCTGCGTATAACCGCGCCGCGCCAGTTCGGTAAACAGCCGCGGATAGCCCGTGACATCCTCCAGCCCCACGGGGGTCGCATCCATCCCGTCATAATCGCCGCCGATCCCGATATGGTCGACGCCGATCGTCTCCTTGATATGGTCGATATGGTCCGCCGCGATCCCGATCGGCGTTTGCGGCGCCGGGTTCGCCGCGTCCCATGCCTTCATCGCCGGCGCGACAGCATCGGGATTGCCGACGTACAGCGCATCGAGCCGCGCCTTTTCCGCCGTCCGCGACAGCCCATGCGCGCGCAGCTTGGGGTCGAGGAAGGCGGCGTAGAGCACCACCATGATGACGCCGCCATTGGCCTTCACCGCGGGCAGCACGCTGTCGGGCACATTGCGCGGATGGTCGTTGACCGCGCGCACCCCCGAGTGGCTGAACATGACCGGCGCCTTCGATACCTCGAGCGCATCCTTCATCGTCGCTTCGCTGACGTGGCTCAGGTCGACGATCATGCCGATGCGGTTCATTTCCCGCACGACCTGGCGCCCGAAATCGGTGAGCCCGTCATGTTGCGGCGCGTCGGTCGCGCTATCGGCCCATGGCGTGGTCTTGCCGTGGGTCAGCGTCATGTAGCGCGCACCCATGCCGTACATTTCGCGCAGCACGGCAAGCGACGAGCCGATCGACTGGCCGCCCTCCATCCCGAGCATCCCGGCGACCTTGCCCGCCTTCATCTGCGCTTCGAGTTCGGCCGAGGTCCGCGCAAAGCCGAGGTCGTTCGGATAGCGGGCGATCAGCCGCTTTGCGACGTCGATCTGCTCGATCGTCTGCTGCACCGCCTGCTGCTCGTTCGTGTTGGACGGCACATAGACCGACCAGAATTGCGCCCCGACATGCCCCTTGCGCAGGCGCTGGATGTCGGTGTGCATCACGCTTCCGTCGGGCTTGGGCTTGGTGGTGTCGCGAAAATCGAAATCGTTGATCACATTGCCGACGCTGCCCCGCAGTTCCCACGGCACGTCGTTATGCCCGTCGAACACCGGCGCCTTTTTGAGCGCGGCCTCGGCGACCGCCTCGGGCGACTTTTGCGCCATGGCGGGGGTGGCGATCAGGGCGAATGCGGCGAGGCCGGCGAGCAGGGTGGACTTGTTCATGGCGCGCGACCTTAAGTGGTTGAGCGGAGGGCGCAAGCCCCGCTTGACGTTCCCGTCAACGCCGCGCAGCATCGGTCCATGACAGCCTTCGACGACTGGCGCGCAAGATCGCCCTATTATGACGAAACCCACGAAGCGCTGGCGCAGAGCGTCCGCCGTTTCGTCACCCGCGAGATCGCACCGCACATCGACCGTTGGGAAGCCGAGGGCGAATTGCCGCGCGACCTCCACAAGAAGGCTGCAGACGCGGGCATCCTCGGCCTCCGCTATCCCGAAGTATATGGCGGGCACAGCGAAGGCTTCGACAATTTCCACGGCCTCGTGCTGACCGAGGAACTCGCCGCGGTCGGCGCGGGCGGGCTCGGCGCGTCGCTGATGACGCACGGCATCGGACTGCCCCCGATCCTCGCGCTCGGTTCCGAAGAACTGAAACAGCGCGTCGCCCCGCCGGTGCTCGCGGGCGACAAGATCATCGCGCTCGGCATCACCGAGGCGAGCGGCGGCAGCGACGTCGCGAACCTCAAGACGACAGCCATCAGGGATGGCGACAGCTACATCGTCAATGGCGGCAAGATGTTCATCACCAGCGGCATGCGCGCCGACTGGCTAACCTGCGCCGTCCGCACCGGCGGGCCGGGCGCAGCGGGCGTCTCGCTGCTGCTGATCGACATGGACGCGCCCGAGGTCGAACGCACAAGGCTCGACAAGATGGGCTGGCGGTGCAGCGACACCGCCGCGATCCACTTCAGCGATGTTCGCGTCCCCGCCGAAAACCTGATCGGCCAGGAGAATGCCGGCTTCATCGGCATCATGCGCAATTTCAATTCGGAGCGGCTCGGCATGGCGATGGGCTGCTGCGCCTACGCCCGCGTCGCGATGGCCGAGGCGGCGGAGTGGGCCCAAAATCGCGAGACGTTCGGCAAGCCGCTCGTCGGCCACCAGTCGATCCGCATCAAGCTCGCCGACATGGAACGCCAGATCGAGGCGACGCAGGCGTGGGTCGACCTGTGCGCCTGGCAGGTCAAAGAGGGCAAGGACCGCCCCGCCGACTTCGCCATGCTGAAGGTGCAGGCGACGCGAATGCTGGAATCGGTGGCGCGCGAGGCAGCGCAGATCCTCGGCGGCGCGAGCTACATCACCGGCAGCAAGGTCGAGCGCATCTACCGCGAGGTGCGCGTCAACGCGATCGGCGGCGGCAGCGAGGAAATCATGCTCGATCTCGCTGGACGGCAACTCTTCGGCGGCAAGCGTTGAACGCCGCCGACATCGCGATGCTCGTCGTGGCGGTCGGCGCGGCGGCATTCATGCTGTCGCCCCATGTCCTGCGCTCGAACAATTGGCGCGCGACGGTAACGCCGCTTGCGTCGATCATCGGGTCGGGTTTCCTTGTCGCCGGACCAATCCTCGGCCATGCTGCGGGCCATTATGCGGTGTTCGCGATGGCGGCTCTGTGCGGCATTTCCTATCTCTTCGGGCTCGCGGTGCGCGACAATATCAGCCGCCTCGAACCGATGCTCGCGGCCGACGATCCGCGGCCGGTGCTCGTCTGGCTCGACCGCGCCGCCGACCTCGCGCTGATCCTCGCCTACTTCGTGTCGATCGCCTATTATCTCAGCCTGCTCTCCGATTTCGCGCTCAAAGGGCTGGGGATCGTCGACCCGGCGCTTGCCCACATGATGACGACGGGCATTCTCGCGGTGCTCGCGCTGCTCGGCTATATGGGCGGGCTGCGCTGGCTCGAGCATGTTGAACTCGGCTCGGTGGGGCTCAAGCTCGCGCTGATCGCCGCGCTGATCGCCGCGCTCGCATGGAGCATGGGGGCCCAGCTCGTCACCGACGGTGCCGTCGCGGTCAAGCCGCTCGCCGAAACGGCCGAAGGATGGGATTCGCTGCGCATATTGCTCGGGCTGATCATCCTCGTGCAGGGGTTCGAAACTTCGCGCTATCTTGGACACAGCTATGATGCGTCGACCCGCGTGCTGACGATGCGCCACGCGCAGTGGATTGCCTTCATCGTCTATATTCTCTTCATCGGGCTGCTTACCCCCTGGCTCGACGGCCGGTTGCCGCCCGAAGGCGGCGACACCCAAATCGTCGAACTGCTCCGCCCGGTCGGCATGCTGATCGCTCCGTGCGTGATCGTCGCGGCGCTGATGTCGCAGCTGTCGGCGGCGGTCGCCGACATGAATGGCGCGAGCGGGCTGGTGAGCACGGCGTCGCAAGACAAAATCTCGGTCGGCATCGGTTATGTCGTCGCCGCGGGTGCCTCGACCGTGGTCGTCTGGTCGGGAAGTATCTTCACCGTCATCGCCTGGGCGTCGAAGGCGTTTGTACTTTATTACGGCATTCAGTCACTGACCGCCTTGGTGGTCGAATGGGTCGACCCCGCGCCAACCCGCTGGAAACGCATCGCGCTTCACAGCGTCGCGATCCTGATCGCGCTCGCGGTGCTGCTGTTCGGGAAATCGGCCGAGGGCTGACAAGCCGGGAGCAGCGGTCTAGCCTTTGACGCCCCACATAAGGATTAACCCATGACGCTGACCGAACCGAGCTGGCCCGCCGAGGCCGAAACCCTCCTCCCCGACCTCGTCGAGCTGCGCCGCGCAATCCACCGCGAACCCGAACTAGGCCTGCAAAACCCCAAGACGCTTGCGAAGATCAAGGATGCGCTCGCCGGACTGCCGCTCGAATTGCGCGAGGGGCCTTCGACGACCGGGCTCGTCGCGATCCTGCGCGGGCCGGCGAACGGGCGCACGGTGCTGCTGCGCGGCGATATGGACGCGCTGCCGCTGCTCGAGGAGACGGGACTCAACTTCAGTTCGGAGATCAGCGGCGCGATGCACGCGTGCGGGCATGACACGCATGTCGCAATGCTCGTCGGTGCGGTGAAGCTGCTCTGCGCGGCGCGCGATCGGTTGCCGGGCACGGTGATGTTCATGTTCCAGCCGGGCGAGGAAGGCCATCATGGCGCGCGCTTCATGCTGAATGACGGAATTATCGACCCGCTGCCCGACGCGGCCTTTGCGCTCCATATCATGCCCAACGCGCCGCACGGCATTTTCGCGGGCCGCGCGGGGCCGCTGCTCGCCTCATCCGATGTTCTCTCGATCACTGTCAAGGGTGCCGGAGGGCACGCTTCCATGCCACAGGACGCGATCGACCCGATCCCCGTCGCCTGCGCCATCGTCACCGCGATCCAGACGATGGTGACGCGCCGCATCTCGGTCTTCGATCCCGCCGTGGTGACCATCGCAAAGATCGCCGCAGGGACGACGAACAATATCATCCCCGAAAGTGCCGAGATGCTGGGCACGATCCGCACGCTTTCGCCCGAACGTCGCGGACACGTTGCGCGCGAACTCAAACGCCTCGCCCCCGCGATTGCCGAAGCGCATGGCTGCACCGCCGAGGTGACGATCGAGGAGGGCTTCCCCGTCACCATCTGCGACAGTCGCGCGGTGAGCTTCGGCCAGTCGGTTGTCGAAGAAACCTTCGGCGAGCAAGCCTGGCTGACGATGGACAACCCGGTAATGGGCGCTGAGGATTTCTCCTATGTGCTCGAAAAAGTCCCCGGCGCGATGTTCTGGCTCGGCGCGAGCGAAGCGGGCAGCGACTGGCGCCAGTGCTGCGGGCTGCACAGCAACCATATGGTACTCGACGAAAAGGTGATGGCGCGCGGCGCCGCGCTGCACGCGGCGCTCGCCGAGCGGTTTTTGAACGAAGGCTTCAACGCATGATCAACATCCTCGGCGCGATTCTCTCGGGCCTGATCATCGGCGCGCTCGCGCGGTTCTTCTATCCCGGCGCGGTCGAGATGGGCTGGATCGCGACGATCCTGCTCGGCATTGGCGGGTCGCTCCTCGCCGGCCTGGCCACCTCGCGCGGCCGCGGCGACTTCCATCGCGCGGGTTGCCTCGCCTCGGTGATCGGCGCGATCGTGCTGATTTTGGTTGGGCGGCTTGTGGGGGTCGGCGGCTAGGGCACCAGCACCGTATCGACCGCCTCCGGCAACAGGTCGGGATAATCGAGCGTATAGTGCAGCCCGCGACTTTCCTTGCGGTGGAGCGCGCTGCGCACAATCAGTTCGGCGCATTGCAGCAGGTTGCGCAGTTCGATCAGGTCGGTTGTGACACGGAAGTGGCCGTAATAATCCTCGACCTCGTGCGTCATCATGTCGATGCGATGCCGCGCGCGCTCCAGCCTTTTGGTCGTGCGGACGATGCCGACATAATTCCACATGAAGCGGCGAATCTCGGTCCAGTTCTGCTTGATCACCACCTCTTCGTCGGAGTCGGTCACGCGGCTCGCGTCCCACGGCCGGATCGCGGGCGGCGTGTCGAGCTGGTCCCAGCTCTCGATAATATGCTTCGCTGCCGCCTCGCCGAACACGAAGCATTCGAGCAGCGAGTTCGATGCCAGACGGTTCGCGCCGTGCAGTCCGCTCTCGGTGCACTCGCCCGCGGCATAAAGCCCCGGCAGGTCGGTGCGCCCGTCGAGGTCGATCAGCACCCCGCCGCACGTATAATGCTGCGCGGGCACCACCGGGATCGGCTGCTTCGTCATATCGATGCCCAGCGTCAGCAGCTTTTCATAGATGTTCGGGAAATGCCCCGCGACGAAATCGGGGTCGAGATGGCTGATGTCGAGATGGACATAATCGAGTCCCGACCTTTTGATCTGGTCGTCGTTCGCACGCGCTACGACGTCACGCGGCGCGAGTTCGCCGCGCGCGTCATAATCGGGCATGTAACGATGGCCGGTGACGGGATGCTTCAATAATCCGCCCTCACCGCGCACCGCTTCGGTGATCAGGAAATTCTTGACGTCGAGATTATAGAGGCAGGTCGGGTGGAACTGCATCATTTCCATGTTCGAGACACGGCAGCCCGCGCGCCACGCCATCGCGATGCCGTCGCCCGTCGCGCCTCTTGGCGCCGTGGAGAATTGATACACGCGCCCCGCGCCGCCGCTCGCGAGGATCGTCGCGCGGCCGACATGCGCGTGGACCTTCCCCGTCTTTTCATCAAGGGCATAGACACCCCACACGCGCCCGGACCCCGAATAGCGTTCCTCGTGGCGACCGGTAATCAGGTCGATGCACGCCTGCCCCGGCAGCAGCGTGATGTTCGGATGCGCTTCGGCGGTCTTGAGCAAAGCGGCCTGCACCGCCCACCCCGTCGCGTCGTCGACATGGACGATGCGGCGGTGCGAATGACCGCCTTCGCGCGTCAGGTGCAGCGCCTCGGCCTGCTTGTTGAACGGCACGCCCATTTCGACGAGCCGCTCGATCGCGTGCGGGGCGTTTTCGACGACGAATTCGACCGTCTCGCGCCGATTCAATCCGCCGCCCGCGATCATCGTGTCTTCGATATGATTTTCGAACGTATCGCCCGCGTCGAGCACCGCAGCGATCCCGCCCTGCGCCCAGGCGGTCGACCCGCCGGTCAGTTCGCCCTTCGCGAGGACCAGCACGCGGCAATGATCGGCGAGCGCGATCGCCGCGGTGAGCCCGGCAGCGCCGGAGCCGACGATGATGACGTCATACTGCATTTCGGTGGACAAGGCAGGCTCCTCTCGGCCGTCGGTGCGCGCACCTATACGCGAAAGCGGCGGCGGTTCAATTCGATGCGCGCGCTTGCCGTTACCGCCCTCGCCGCCTAGCAAAGCCGCGAAGGAGAAGCCCCCCTGTCCCTGTTTCGCGTCCTCGCCGTCGCCATCATCGCCATTCTCGGTTTCGGCACGCCCGCACTGGCCGCACCCGGTTGCGCCCTCGGCGCACCGGGAACGACGCAGCGCGTCGCGGTCGGCGACACCGGGCGTTCGATGCTGATTCATATTCCCGTCGGGGTACGCCGCATCCGCGATCTTCCGCTCGTCTTCCTTCTCCACGGCAGCACCGGCAATGGGCAGGAAATGCTCCGCCATTCGGGACTCGCCGCGACCTCCGACCATCACGGCTTCCTGCTCGCGGCTCCCGACGCCGGCATTCCCGCTGGCAAGGGCTTCGTCTGGAACATCCCCGGCGTGCCGACCGTCACCGGTGCGGTACCGACCGCCGACGATCCCGACGACGTCGCCTATCTGACGGCCGCGATCGACTGGCTTGCCGCGCAGACTTGCATCGATGAAGAGCGTGTCTACGCGACGGGCCTGTCGGGCGGCGGACGCATGACCTCGTGGCTCGGCTGCGTCGCGTCGGATCGCTTCGCGGCGATCGCACCCGTCGTCGGGCTTCGCGCCGGCAATCCTTCACCCGGCGATCCGCAGCGACCCGACCCCGCCACCTGCCAGCCGAAGAAGGCGGTTCCGGTTTATGCCTTTGCGGGCAGCGACGACACGACCAACCCCGTCGCGGGCGGCGGTGCAGGCTATTGGCAATATTCGATGGCGACCGCGCTCGCGCGCTGGGCCCAGCTCGATGGCTGCCGCACCGGCCCCGAAACCGTCCCCGTGTCCGAGACCACCGAAGAGCAAATCTATTCGAACTGCCTCGGCAACGCGCGCGTCGCGGGCCGCATCGTCCAGGGTCGCGGCCACGAATGGGTCGCCGACAATGAGGCGATGTGGGCCTTTTTCGCGCGCTACCGGCGCTGAGCCTCAGGCCGCGCTGCGCGTCAGGTTCAGGAAGACGTCCTCAAGGTCGGCCTCGCGGGTCGAAACATCGACGATGCCATGCCCCATCGCGTTCACCGCCGCGAGCACTTCCCCCGCGTTCATCCGATCCTTGTTATAGCTGATCGCGAGCCCGCGCGTCCCCTCGCGCTCGATCTTTTCAAAGGCGGGGTGCGTCGGCAGGTTGGTAATATCGGCGTCGAGCGTGACGACGACGATCTTCTCGCGCGCCATGTCCACCAGCTCGCGCGTCGGCTTGTTCGCGATCAGCTTGCCATGGTTGATGATCGCGATCCGGTCGCACAGCTCCTCGGCTTCCTCCAGATAATGCGTCGTCAGCACCACGGTGACGCCGCGATCGTTGAGCGACTGCACATATTCCCAGAGCTGCTGCCGCAGTTCGATATCGACCCCCGCAGTCGGCTCGTCGAGCACGATGATCGGCGGCGAATGGACCATCGCCTTCGCCACCAGCAGCCGCCGCTTCATGCCCCCCGACAGCGTGCGCGCATAGGCATCGCGCTTGTCCGACAGATGCACCGCGGCGAGCAGTTCGTCCGAAATGCGCTTGTCCTTGGGCACGCCGTAAAGCCCCGCCTGATTCTCGAGCGTCTCATAGGGCGTGAAAAAGGGATCGAAGACGATTTCCTGCGGCACGATGCCGATCGAATATTTGGCGTTGCGCGGATCGGCGTCGATGTCGAAGCCCCAGATGCTCGCATGGCCCGCCGTCTTGTTGACCAGCCCGGCAAGGATGTTGATCAGCGTCGACTTGCCCGCACCGTTCGGCCCCAAGAGCCCGAAGATCTGGCCGCGCGGCACGTCGAAACTGACATTGTCGAGCGCCTGCTTGCCGCCGGCATAAAGTTTGGAGACGGCGTCGATGCGGATAGCGGCTTCACTCATGGCCGCCTCCATAGCCGCGCGCCTTCCCATGCGAAAGCCCGCTAATTTTCCGTCAGCGACGCGTTAACGCTATATTCGAAACTCGCCGCTAGGACGAAATCCGTGAGGACCAGCCACATCATTTGCCCGCGGCCGATGCAGCGCGGCCTAGCCATATTTGCGCTCCTGATCGCGCCCACCGCCGCTTCGCCGGCGCTGGCGCAGAACAGCGCGCAAGGCGCGGCCGAAGCCATCGTGCTTCGCCCGCTCAGCTTCTTCAAGGTCAACGACCTCGATTTCGGGGACATCATCCCGTCGGCGGCCGCGGGGACCGTCACGATCGAACCCGACGGCTCGCGCAGCCGCACCGGCGGCGTGACGCTGGCCGGCAATGCCGGCGAACCCGCACGCTTCGCCGGCCTCGGCAGCTTCAATCGCCAGGTCAACATATCTTTGGGATCGAACACGATCTGGATCACTGGCCCGGGTACGCGGATGCGCGTGCGCAATTTCGAAATCGGAAGCACCCCGACCGCGATCCTGTCGACCTCGCCGACACGCTTCCGAATCACCTCGCCACTGGGCAATTATAATTTTCCCGTCGGCGGAACGCTCGAAGTCGGTGCGAACCAGGCACCGGGCGATTACAGCGGCACATTCACGATCACGCTCAACTATCTTTAGACCTTCTGTGGGGGAAGGACGGCACCGGGGACCACTTGCGCCCGAAAGGATGCCTGCGCCGGTGCCGTCAAAGCCCCACAATCGCTACGCAGACCCGATTGCCGAGCCTTCGCTCGCTTGCTATGGGCGCGGTCGATGACCCAGCCTGCACCCGAAACCATCCGCACGCCCAAAACCCGCATCGCCTGCGACGGCACCGGCGACGGCCTCGCCGATGCGGCGCTCGGCCATCCCCGCGTATGGCTCGAAATCGACCCCGATGAAGGCTTCGCCGACTGCGGCTATTGCGACCGACGCTTTATTTTGATCGGCGGCGTTGCCGACAAGGCCTGATCCGCAGCCGGAAGTAAACGGTCGATTCACCAACCCCGTGCATCAGTGATGAAGGTCCCGCTGGCATAGATGTGCCAGACAGGAGCAGAATCTGTGGGGATTCAAGGGACCAGAAACTGTCCGGGAGCCGTGCGCGCCCTGACCATCGCCGTGGCAGCGGCGGGCGCGGCGCTGTGCGGACCGGCCTTTGCCGCCGACATGCCCGGCACCGCCAATGCGGCGGTGATCCGCCCCAATACGCTGATCAAGACCGACGACCTCGATTTCGGCACGCTGATCAGCGGTGCGACTGGCGGCACGGTGACGATCAACCCCGTCACCAATGCGCGCACGAGCGGCGGCGGGGTCACCCCGGTGGGCTCGGCGGCGCAGCGCGCGGTATTTCAGGGGACCGGCGGCATATTGTTCATCAGCGTATCCGGCAGCACCTCGGTCACCTTGACGCGCGCGGGCGGCGGCGCAGCGCCGATGACCGCGAGCCTCGTCCGCGCGGCGAGCACCAGCGGCGGCGGCATCGCCCTGCTCGGCGGCACCCTCCTGCCGAGCGGCGTCCAGACCTATTATATCGGCGGCACGCTCACCGTTCCAGCGAACCAGCCCGCGGGCGACTACAGCGGCACCTTCACGCTGACGGTGAACTATCTTTAGTTCGATGCCCGCATTAGACCGGTAGCTGCCACGCCCCTTCCTCGTCACCCCGGACTTGATCCGGGGTCCATGACTTCGGCGCTGTGATGGGTCCCGGATCAAGTCCGGGATGACGAAATGGGATGAATCCGGGTCCGCTCACAACCCAAAGCCGATGTTCGGACACGGGCCTTGCGATCTGTGCCCGCGACGAACGGCCTTTGCGTCGATCCCCTTCGTCCCTATATCGCTCCAATGACAAGCCCCACCGATCCCCGCCGCTTCCTCTATCGCGCCGACGCGCTCGATCCCGATCTGGCGCAGGCGCTCGCGCGCGAAGCGCTCGCCAAGGCCGACGACGGCGAGCTCTACCTGCAATATCGCGCGACCGAGAGCTTCGGCTTCGACGACGGGCGCCTCAAGACCGCTGACTATTCGACCGACGCCGGCTTTGGCCTGCGCGCCGTGTCGGGCGAGATGACGGGCTTTGCCCACGCCAGCGACATCAGCGCCGGCGCGATCCGCCGCGCCGCCGAGACGCTCGCGCTGCTCGATCCGTCGAATCAGGCGCACGCCGCGCCGCCGCCGCGCACCAACCGCCACCTCTATGACGAGGCGAACCCGCTCGACCTCATCCCCTTCGCGAAGAAGGTCGCGCTCTGCCAGGAAATCGACGCCGCCGCTCGGACACGCGATCCGCGCATTGTCCAGGTGTCGGTCGCACTCGCGGGCAGCTGGTCGGTGGTCGAGATCGTCCGCGCCGACGGCTTCCTCGCGACCGACATCCGCCCGCTCGTCCGGCTTAACGTCTCGATCGTGGTCGAGGAAAATGGCCGCCGTGAAACGGGCTATTTCGGCCTTGGCGGCCGCTATATGTACGATCATCTGTTCGAACCCGCACAGTGGAACCGCGCGATCGACGAGGCGCTGGCACAGGCGCTCGTCAATCTGCGCGCGGTCGACGCCCCCGCGAGCGAATTCACCGTGCTGCTCGGCCCCGGCTGGCCGGGCGTGCTGCTCCACGAAGCCGTCGGCCACGGACTCGAAGGCGATTTCAACCGCAAAGGCACCAGCGCCTTTTCGGGTCGCATCGGCGAACGCGTCGCGGCGCCCGGCGTAACGGTGGTCGACGACGGCGCGATGGACAGCCCGGTCGGCGGCGGTCGCCGCGGTTCGCTCAGCATCGACGACGAAGGCACACCCACCGGCGAGACAGTGCTGATCGAGGACGGAATCCTCAAAGGCTATATGCAGGACCGCCTCAACGCGCGCCTGATGGGCGTCGAGCCGACCGGCAACGGGCGGCGTGAGAGTTTTGCGCACGCGCCGATGCCGCGCATGACAAATACCTTCATGAAGGGTGGTAACGACGATCCAGCCGAACTTCTGAGCCGCGTGAAGAACGGTATTTTTGCCAAGAGCTTCGGCGGCGGACAGGTCGACATCGTGTCGGGCAAGTTCGTCTTCAGCTGCACCGAGGCGTACAAGATCGAGAATGGCAAGCTCGGCGATTCGATCAAGGGCGCGACCCTGATCGGCGACGGCCCGAGCGTGCTGACCAAGGTGATGGGCATCGGCAACGACATGGCGATCGACGAAGGCATCGGCATCTGCGGCAAAGGCGGCCAGAGCGTCCCCGCAGGTGTCGGCCAGCCGACCTTGCTCGTCAGCGGACTGACCGTGGGCGGGACGGCGTAACAACAAAGAGACCGTCATTGCGAGGAGCGTAGCGACGAAATCTCCAGCTATCGGCTTTAGCTAAGGTCGATAGCTGGAGATTGCTTCGCTCCGCTCGCAATGACGATAGAGTGTGATCGCCCTCACTTGGCGTTCGCTCCTCCCGCGCATATAGAAATCTCAAACAGAAAAAGAATCGGGTCGCATCATCCGCGGGGGCACTCCCTGCAACAGGGAGGGTAATATGCGTTCGAGTCTGCGTTTCGTTTCCGTGGCGGCCGTCGCCGCGATGCTCGCCGCCGTTCCCGGCTCGGCGCAAAAATCGACCGGGCCCAAGGAACGGTATGAAATGGACGTCGCGACGATGTCGGGCTTCGCCGCAATGGCTGGGGGCAAGGGCGGCATCGGCGGCGCGATGGGGATGATGTTCGGCGGCGATCCGTCGAGCCGCGTCGCTTATCAGCTCATGCTTCGCCTCGGATCGAACGACGCCGCCACCGCGCCGCCGCCCAAGGGAGACCATTTCTTTCAGCCGCAGGCGAAGCTCGGCAAATCGGTGCCGCTGATCAGCGTCGAGCGCAAGGAAGGCACCTATCCCACCGAATTCGAACGCCCGAAGGGCCGCCTGCTCCTTTATTGGGGCTGCGGCGCCAAGGCTGGCCCCGGCCAGCCCGTAATCATCGACTTTGCCAAGGTCGCCGCGGGACAGGTTCCGCCGGGCCTCTTCTCAAGCGCGGTTCCGGTGATCCGCGAAGTCAGCCAGGCGAACAGCCGCTCCTACACCGACTGGCCGAACAGCAAGAATGGCAAGCAGCCTGGCGGCGGATCGTCGCTGCTCGGCGCACACCGCGTCGCGAGCAACTATGGTCCCGACATCAATTTCACCCTCGCGCAGGATTATATGCAGGGCCTCTCCGCCTCGACCGCGATCCAGGGCGACCAGTCGGTGATGCTACGCTGGAACCAGGTGCCGACCGCCACGGGTTACGCCGCGTGGACGATCGGCGGCATGGGCAATGGCGGCGGCAAGGATGATATGGGCGACATCGTCTGGTGGACCAGCAGCGCGTCGAAGGAATTCGGCGGCGGCCTCTGGGACTGGCTGCCCCCGTCGGTGGTCGCGAACCTCATCACCAAGAAGATCGTGATGCCGCCCAGCCAGACGAGCTGCCAGATCCCCGCCGAGGTCAAGAAGGCGTCGGGCGAGATGATGATCGGCAATTTGAACGCCTTCGGACCCGAGGCGAATTTCTCCTATCCGCCCAAGCCCGCGGGCAATGCGGTGTGGAACATCGACTGGACCGCGAAAGTCCGCTTCCGGTCGCACACGATGCTGATGATCGGCGCCGACTTCGGCGGCATGGGGGGATCGAGTACGGGGGGCAGCACCCCCGCCACGCCCGCGAAGAAGAAGAAATGCAAAGGCCCGCTCGGCATCCCGCTCCCCGACGGGGCGTGCTGAATCGGCGGCGAGTCAGCCCCTGTTCACGCGCATTGGCGCAGAAAGGCGCCGGGTAGGGTATGAAAGACAGGAGTCGAACCATGCGTCACCTCATCCCGGCGCTTCTCGCCGCCGCCGCGCTCGCGGCCGCCCCCGCCGCCACCGCGCGCGAAAAGCTCGCGCCCGAAGACCAGCTCGCGAAATTGCTCGAAGGCCGCGTCGCAGGCGAGCCGCAGGATTGCATCTCGCTCTCGACCGCGCGCAGTTCGCAGATCATCGAGAAGACCGCGATCGTCTACAAGGTCGGCAGCACCTATTGGGTCAACCGGCCCAGGGGCGGCGCCGAATCGCTCGACGATGACGATATCCTCGTGACCAAGACGACCGGCAGCCAGCTGTGCAGCATCGACGCCGTCGAGCTGCGCGACCGCACGAGCCATTTCTACGCCGGCTTCGTGTCGCTCGGCAAATTCGTGCCTTACAAACGCGTCAAGGCCGAGTGAGCATGGGCGCGGTTGCGCCCCAGTCGATCACCATTAAGGTCGTCATCTCGGCGAAGGCCGGGATCTTCATGTTGCGTCAAACCGTTACGTCGAGATCCCGGCTTTCGCCGGGATGACGCATGATGGGAAACACAGACTTTGGCCGAAAACGAAAACGCCCCGCCGCCCGCCGACTGGGCGCAGCAATTGCTCGCCTTCTGGTTCGACGCGCACGGCATGGACGACTGGTACGGCGGCGGCACCGAATTCGACGACGCCGTTCGCGATCTGGCGGAGGGCTGGCACGAAGTGTTGCGATCCCAGCCCGCCGAAACCTTCCTGACCGATCCCGACACCGCGCTTGCGGCGACGATCCTGTTCGACCAGGTACCGCGCAACATCTATCGCGGCCACGCCGACGCCTTCGCGACCGACGATCTTGCCCGGGCGATCGCGCACGGCATCGTCGCGCGCGGATGGCACGAAAACTGGCCCGACGAACGGCGCCAATTCGCCTGCCTGCCTTTTCAGCACAGCGAGAATATGGACGACCAGCGCGAATCGTTGCGCCTGTTCGCGCAGTTCGACGACCCGATGTTCCAGGATTATGCCCAAAAGCATTTCGACGTCGTTGATCGCTTCGGCCGCTTCCCGCACCGCAACGAGGCGCTCGGCCGCACCACCCGCGCCCACGAGGAAGCGGCGATAGAAGAGGGCAGGAATTGGTGATAGGGCAAGCGCAGCACGGAGAACCGCCATGGCCGAATTCACCAATACACTGACCGACAAGCATGTCGCCTTCATCGAAAGGCAGCCGGTCTTTTTCATCGCGACCGCCGCCGCCGACGCGCGCATCAACCTGTCGCCCAAGGGCTATGCCGAAAGCTTCAGGATATTGTCGGACAGCAAGGTCGCCTATCTCGACCTCGGCGGTTCGGGCAACGAGACGCACGCGCATCTCGCCGCCGACGGACGCATCACGATCATGTTCTGTGCCTTCGACCGTAGCGCGCTGATCCTGCGCATCTATGGCCGCGGCCGCCCGGTGCTGCCGCAGGACGCCGAGTGGGACGCGCTCGCCGCGCATTTCACCCTGATCCCCGGCACGCGCCAGATTTTCGTGATCGACATCGACAGCGTGCAGACAAGCTGCGGCTGGGGCGTGCCGATGATGGAATTGCAGCACGAGCGAGACACGCTGCAGAAATATCACCGTCAGGCCGACCGCGACCTGTGGGTCGAAAAATTCCAGGGCCGCACCAAAAGCATCGACGGCCTGCCGACACGCCCGACCGACCGCTTCATCGCGGGCGACGGCTGATGCCGCTCGTCGAACTGGTGCGTCTGCCCAATGGCGCCGAGGCCGAATTGCTGCGCGGCCGGCTCGAAAGCGCGGGCGTCCATGCCGTCTGCTTCGACGCGGGCATGAACATCGCCGAAAGCGTCGGGTTGCTCATCCCCGTCCGCATCATGGTGCTCGACGAGGATCTGGACGAAGCGCGGGCGCTGATCGCCGAATTCGAAGCCGGCGGGAACGGAAACGCGGCCTGAGCGCTTGAAAAACACGTTATGATCAAGGTCGCCAGTTACAATATGCGCAAGGGCATCGGGCTCGACCGCCGCCGCGACCCCGGGCGGGTGCTCTCGGTGCTCAGCGAACTCGACGCCGACATCGTCGCGCTGCAGGAAGCCGACCGCCGCTTCGGCACACGCGCGAGCGCCATCCCGCCGCATATGTTCGAAGACCATAGCGACTATGTCCCGGTCGACCTACTCAGCGGGCGCCCCTATGCGATCGGCTGGCACGGCAATGCGCTGCTTGTGCGCAAGGGCGCCGAGGTCGAAGAAAGCCACGCGCTCCATCTGCCGACGCTCGAACCGCGCGGCGCCGTCGCGGCGACGATTCGTATCGGCGACACGCGGCTGCGCGTCGTCGGCATGCACCTCGACATCTCAGGGCTACGGCGGCGACAACAGGCGCGCGCGATCCTGTCGCATCTCGCCGAGGGTGAGGATCTTCCGACGATCCTGATGGGCGACTGCAACGAATGGCGCAACCGCGGCGGCTGCCTCGCCGATTTCGGCGAGCGTCATCATATGGTCGATACCGGCCACAGCTTTCACAGCCGGCGGCCCGTGGCCAAGCTCGACCGCATCTTCGCGACCCCCGACCTCCAGCCGGTCGACGCGGGCGTGCACCAGAGCGCGCTTGCGGCGCGCGCATCGGATCATCTGCCGATCTGGGCGCGGTTCAAGGCAGCGGACTGATCTGCCCAAAATTTAGGCAAACCCCTGCTTGCCCTGCCCACCGAACGACCGATTGTTCGCCGCTCCAGCTCTAAACCGTCACAAAATGTTAACTTTCGCGCCGCCCGCGCAATTTGGCACGGCTGTTGCACCGCAACATCGTGCCATTAGCAAAAGGGGGCGTCATGAAGCTGATTTTGGCCATCATCAAACCATTCAAGCTCGACGAGGTGCGCGAGGCGCTCACCGGACTCGGCATCGCCGGCATGACCGTGACCGAGGTCAAGGGGTTCGGCCGGCAAAAGGGGCAGACCGAAATCTATCGCGGCGCCGAATATGCCACCAACATGGTGCCGAAGGTGAAGATCGAGCTCGTCTGCGACGACGCGCTTGCACCGCGCGTCGTCGAAACGCTGCAGCAGACCGCCGGCACCGGCTCGATCGGCGACGGCAAGATTTTCGTCCTCGATGTCGGTCAGGCCGTGCGCATCCGCACCGGCGAGACCGGCGAGGCGGCACTGTAATGACGAAGGGGGAAATTATGACGTTCGCAAACAAATTTGCGGCGAGCGCCGGGGCCGTCGGCCTCTCGCTGTTCGCCGCTTTGCCCGCCTGGGCACAGGAGGCGGCGCCCGCCGTCGCCGAAGCCGCCGCGCCGACGCCCGACAAGGGTGACACGGCCTGGATGATGATCTCGACCGTGCTCGTCATGGCGATGATCGTCCCCGGCCTCGCGCTGTTCTATGGCGGCCTCGTCCGCACCAAGAATATGGCGTCGGTCCTGACGCAGATTCTCGCGGTTGCGGCGCTAGCGATGATCATGTGGGTGATGTTCGGCTACAGCCTCGCCTTTGGCGGCGACGGCAACCAGTTCATCTCGATGGGCAAGACGTTCCTTGCTGGCGTCACCGCCGATTCGACCGTCGCGACCTTCACCGACGGCGTCGTGATCCCCGAATTCGTGTTCATCGCCTTCCAGATGACCTTCTCGGCGATCACCGTCGCGCTGGTGCTCGGCGGCCTCGTCGAGCGCATGAAATTCTCGGCGGTCATGGTCTTCGCGATCGTCTGGCTGACCATCGTCTATTATCCGATCGCGCATATGGTCTGGTATCTGGGCGGTGACGATGCTTCGACCGGCCTGATCTTCGGCTGGGGCGCGCTCGACTTCGCGGGCGGCACCGTCGTCCACATCAACGCGGGTGTCGCGGCGCTCGTCGGCTGCCTGATCATCGGCAAGCGGAGCGGCTATCAGAAGGACATCATGGCGCCGCACTCGCTGACCATGACCTTGATCGGTACCGGGCTCCTGTGGGTGGGCTGGTTCGGCTTCAACGCCGGCTCGGCGCTCGAAGCCAATGGCTCGGCCGGCCTTGCGCTGATCAACACCTTCACCGCCACCGCCGCCGGCGTCCTCTTCTGGATGCTCACCGAACGCGCGCTCGGCCACAAGGGTTCGCTGCTCGGCGCCTGTTCGGGTGCGATCGCCGGCCTCGTTGCCGTCACGCCTGCGGCCGGCAACTCGGGGCCGTTCGGCGCGATCCTGCTCGGGGCCGTTGCCGGTATCGTCTGCTGCTGGTTCGTGATGAAGCTGAAAGCCAAGCTCGGTTTCGACGACTCGCTCGACGTGTTCGGCATCCACGGCATCGGCGGCCTGATCGGTTCGATCCTGACTGCGGTCACCATGCTGCCCGCGCTCGGCGGTCCGGCCGGTGACGATTACGTCCTGGGCTCGCAGCTCTGGATCCAGATCAAATCGGTCGGCGTCGCCGTCCTCTGGTCGGCGGTCGGTTCGGCGATCGCCTTCTACATCGCCAAGGCGGTCACCGGCGGGCGCGTCTCCGAAGAGGTGGAACGCGAAGGCCTCGACCTCGGCGAGCATGGAGAGCGCGCCTACAATTATTGACGAGACAGGATACCCGTCGCCGTTCGCTCTCTCTCCTTTCAAACGGCGGCGGCGGGATCCTACCGAGGTTCCTCCTGCGAACCACTGGCCGGCCATTCATTGGCCGGCCATTTTTTTTAACTGTGGCCGCCGCGCAACAACCCGCAGCAATTTTCTTGCGCGCGATTCGGGCTCCATTGCGAATTGATGACAAGAAGCGCACCATCCTGTCCGGACCAGCGAAGATTGGCCATCAGGAGGAGGATTAAAATGAATGCACGAGCTTCCATGCTCGCGGGCTTGTCGTGCCTCGCGCTCGCAAGCACCCCGGCAGTGGCGCAGGATGCGCCCGAAAACAGCTATGATGGCAACGAGATTATCGTCACCGCGACCAAGCGCGACGCGAGTCTTCAGGATGTTCCCTTCTCGATCAACGCGCAGACCGAACGCGCGATCGAACGCGCCAATGCCAGCACGGTCGAGGATCTGTCGCGCAACGTCGCCGGCCTGACGGTCCAGAATCTCGGGCCCGGCCAGAGCCAGGTGTCGGTGCGCGGCGTGTCGGCGGGCCAGATCGCCCGCGACCAGCCCGGCGTGAAGGAACAGGTGGGCGTCTATCTCGACGAATCGGTCGTCTCGCTGTCGCTCTTCACCCCCGATCTGGACCTGTTCGATTTGAACCGCGTCGAAACGCTGCGCGGGCCGCAGGGCACGCTGTTCGGTTCGGGATCGGTCGGCGGCACGCTCCGCTACATCACCAACCAGCCCAATCTCGATCGCATCGAGGGCAAGGTCGAAGGCAATGTGAACCTTGTCGACGGCGACGATTTCGGCGGCCATTTGAAGGGCGCGATCAACCTGCCATTGAACCCGAACCTCGCGATGCGCGCGGTCGGCTATTACACGCGCTACGCCGGCTTCATCGATGCACTGCGCGAAGGCGGCGGGACAAGCGAGGACGTCAACAGCGGCGAACGCTATGGCGGGCGCTTCTCGTTGCTTTGGAAACCCGCCGAAAATCTGTCGATCACCCCGCGCTTCGTCTACCAAAAGGTCAAGACCGACGGCTTCAACCGGCAGGAGGTCTATAACCTCTATGCCAACCAGTTCACGACGACGCGCCCGCAGGTGACCTTCAAGGAACGCCAGCAATATCTGCTGCTCGACGAAGCGTTCGAAGATGAGGTCAAGCTCTTCGACCTCACGATGAACTATGACGGCGACACGATCGGCGTGACCTCGGTGACGACCTATACCGACCGCGACATCCTCGTCAGCCGCGACGCGAGCGCGCTCACGGGCAGTGTGTCGGCTGACCTCGGCTTTCCCGACGCAGGAATTTTGCTGCCCTCGAACCTCGTCGATACGACCGGGGTCAAGCAGTTCACGCAGGAAGTGCGCGTCAATTCGGCGGGGACCGGCCCCTTCCAATGGCTCGTCGGCGGCTATTATGCGAATGTCAAACGCGACTATACCCAGCGCCTCCCGACGCCGGGCTATGATGCCTTTACCGATGCGACGCTCGGGGCGGGCACGTCGGCGGCGGTGGCCAACGGCTTTGGCCCCGATTCGCCATATAACGCGGACATTCCCTACGACCTGTCGCAGATCGCGATCTTTGGCGAGCTGAGCTACGACTTCACCGAAGCCCTCACCGCGACGCTCGGCGGGCGTTATTATGCCTTCGACGAAAGTCGGCGCTTCGTTTCAGGCGGCCTGTTCCCGAACGGCGACAACGCGCGCGACAAGACCTCGTCGACCGGTTTCTCGCCGCGCCTGCTGCTCAGCTACGATGTCACCGACGGCATCACGCTCAACGCACAGGCGTCGAAAGGCTTCCGCCTCGGCGGGGTCAACGACCCGCTTAACCTGCCGCTCTGCGACGGCGGCGCCCCCAACGGACCCGATGCGGAGACCTTCAGCGGACGGCCGCGCTACGACGACGAAACGCTGTGGAATTACGAAGGCGGGGTGAAGGCGCAGTTCGGCGGCATCACCTTCAACGCCGCGGGCTTCTATACCAAGATCAACAATCTGCAGGTCACTGCCGATGCTGGCAGCTGCTCGTCGCGCATCGTGTTCAACGCCGACGCGCACACGATGGGGCTCGAGTTCGAGTTGTCGGCAAGCCCCTTCACCGGGCTCGATCTCGGGCTGTCGGGCAGTTATGTCGAGGCCGAATTCGATTCGACGCTGACTCGCCCGAACGGGACGGTGATCGAGGGGATCCGCAACGGCAACCGCCTGCCCTCGGTGCCAAAGTTCCAGATGGCGGCGAACGCGACCTACAGCTTCCCGATCGATCCGTCGTCGGACACCAACGCCTTCGTCACCGCATCCTTCCAGCACGTCGGCAGCCGCTTTACCCAGCCGGGCGACCAGGAAAACAACCCGCGGACGTTCCAACATGGTTTCACCTTTGGCGGCGCACCGATCGGTTCGGCGACGACGCTCGACCTCAAGCTGCCCGATTATCAGCTGGTGAACCTCGGCGCTGGGATCGAGTTTCCGAACGAGCTCGAAATCTCGGTCTATGTGAACAATCTGCTCGACGAAAATGCCCTGCTCGCGTTCGACCGCGAACGCGGCGGGCGCGCGCGGCTCGGCTTTGCGACGAACCAGCCGCGCACCTTCGGCGTCACCGTACGCAAGGGCTTCTGACGGAAAACGGGCCGGGCGCAGACGCGATCCGGCCCGTTTCTAGACGCTGAAATATTGCACAAAATTTACGCACCCCTGCCGCAATTTTAGTCTTCCCAACATGACATTAATATGGCATTCATTGCGTCAACAGTTTCAGGAGGGGAGAGCCTGAAAGGCTGGGCCGGGATGCAAATCCCGGCCCTCTTTTTTTGTGCGCAACATGGATGCTGCCCGAAACCGTCAGTTTTCAGCCATTTGTGCGCGTGTAGCGCAGCATGGCAAAGACGCGCCAGCTGCCGTCGTCCTGCAGAATCGAATCGCTGACGACGAGTCTTCCGCCCTCTTCAAGCACATAGGTCGATCGGCCGATCTCGACATCGGCGCTGCCCCAATGCGTCCACCATGCCGCCGCATCGACTCCGCCGAGGACGACGCGCGTGCGGCCAGTGCTGTCCGTCCATTTCCCGCGCACGCGCCCCTTCGCATCGAAGACGTAACTCGCCGTGGCCGAATAGGCGACCTGCGACGTCCCCGCGATACGCAGACGATAGGCGAGCCTCGTCGACCCGTCTTCGCCGGGCGCGATGTCGATGGTCGCCGTCGCAGGCTTGCCGAACGCCTTGCCCTCACCCGACCAGCTCCCATGCCACGCGGTGAGCGACGGGGCTTCGGCGGCGGGCACAGCCGGCGCAACCATCACCGCGACCGCCCACCCGAGCGGCGTCATGCGGCGATCTCGGACTGCGAAAACATGAAAGCATTGCCGTCGGGATCGTAGAAGGTGATGAGCTTCACCAGCCCCGGAATATGCTGGATATCGCCATCCTGCCGCACAGCCTCGGCATCGAGATGCGCCTTCGCCGCGTCGATGTCGGCGACCTCGAACACATTGGTAGCCCCGCCCCCCTGCACCACATTCTCGACCTGACTCAGCCCGATGTTCACCCCCGCGATCGGCGTCGCCAGCTCGCACCAGCCGATCTCGTCGGCGCGGTAGAGCAGCTTGCAGTGCATCACCCGCTCATACCATGTGATCGACGCGGTCATATCCTTGACCCCCATCGAACAGGTGAGCTCGGATCCGATCTGAAGCGCCATATATTCCTCCCTTTTCGCGAGGCGATCAGCGGGGGCAAGAATCGCCAGGCCCATATCGCTTGCCCTCAAGGTCTGGTTTGTATATTTAGTTGCAAATGCGGTCAACCACGCCCGATCCACTGCTTGTGCAGCTGGGCAGCCATCGCTGGCTGGTGCCGCTGCTCGCCGATCTTGCCGCGCACAAGGGCGCACGCTTCGTCGAGCTGATTCACCGGCTCGGCGTTTCGCGCGACAGCTGCGTGCGCACGCTGGAGGCCGCGGCGACGATCGGCTGGGTGCAGCGTAATCCTGGGCACGGCCATCCGCTGCGTCCCGAATATATATTGACCGAAGGGGGCGCTGCCGCCGCCACTCGCGCTGCAACAATCGCCGACGCGCAGCAGCAAATCGGCTTGCCACCCGGCGCGGCGACGCGTTGGGGCTTGCCGCTCGTCGCCGGGATCGGCGCGGGCCACGACCGCTTCAACGCGCTCTCGCGCCTGCTCACTCCCGCCACGCCGCGCGCGCTGTCGCAGGGACTGACCGCGCTCGGCAGACACGGGCTGGTGACGCGCGAGGTCCTCGACATGCGCCCACCGGCCAGCCGTTATGATTTGACCAAAAGCGGCGCGCGGCTCGCCGCTGCCTGCGGGATTTAGGCCAAGGCCGCGTTCACGAAATCGGCAGCGCGCTCGCCGATCATGATGCTCGGCGCATTGGTGTTGCCCGACACCAGCCGCGGCATGATGCTCGCGTCGGCTACCCACAGGCCGTCGATGCCATTGAGCTTCAGCGTCGGGTCGACCACCGCGCCCGCATCACTCCCCATCCGGCACGTCCCGACGGGGTGATAAACGGTGTCCGCGCGGCTGCGGATCAGCACGTCGAGCGCTGCATCGTCGTCAATATTCACCGGATGCCGGTCGGCCCCTGCATAGTCCGCGAGCGGCGGGGCGGCCGCGATGCGGTGCATCATCCGCACGCCCGCGCGGAGCGTCGCCATGTCGCGATCGTCGGTCAGGAAGCCCGGATCGATCGCCGGCGCCGCGGCGGCATCGCCCGACGCCAGCCGCACCGTCCCGCGACTCTCGGGCCGCAGCACGCACGCATGGCACGAAAAGCCATGCCCCTTCACCTTGCTCCGCCCATGATCCTCGAGCATCGCGGGCACGAAATGATATTGGATATCGGGCGCAGGCAGATCGGGGCGCGATTTCCAGAAGCCGCCGGCTTCGGCGAAGCAGGTCGTCATGATCCCGCTGCGCTGGGTCCGATGCTCGAAGATCGCCTTCACCATCCGCCATGTGCCACCAAGGCTGTCGCCAAACGGCTCGGTCGAACGCGTCTCCCAGCTCGACACATAATCGATATGGTCCTGCAGATCGGCGCCGACGCCGGCGCGATCCGCCACGACGTCGATCCCCTTGTCCTTCAGATGCGCGCCCGGCCCGATTCCCGACAGCATCAGGATCTGCGGGCTGTTGAAGGCGCCCGCCGACAATATCACCCCGCCGCGCGCGCGCAGCGTCTCGCGCCTTGACCCGCGCCGGATCACCACCCCCGTCGCGCGCCCGCTCTCGACGAGTATTTTCTCGACCAGCGCGCCGGTGCGCACCGTGAAATTGCCATGCTCGCGCAGCGGCTCGACATAGGCGCGCGCCGCCGACCAGCGCTCTCCGCCCTTTTGCGTCACCTGATAGAGACCGAAGCCTTCATTGTTGGGTTGATTGAAATCGGCGGTGCGCGGCAATTGCAGCGACGCCGCGCTCTCGATGAAGCGCTTGCTCGTCACATTGGGCCAGCGCTGGTCCATGACATTGAGCGGCCCGCCGCTCCCGTGAAATTCATCGCCGCCGCGCTCATTGCCCTCGCTGCGTTTGAAGAAGGGCAGCACGTCGGCATAGCTCCAGCCGGTCGCGCCGAGCGCCGCCCACTGGTCGTAGTCAAACTGGTGCCCGCGGATATAGACCATCGCGTTGATCGCGCTCGACCCGCCGAGCCCACGCCCGCGCGGCTGATAGCCGATACGGCCGTTCAGCCCCGCCTGCGGCACCGTCTCATAGCGATAGTTCGACGATTTGGGGATGAAGGGCATGAAGCCCGGCGTCTTGACCCGCACGCTATCGTTGCGCCCGCCCGCCTCGACCAGACAGACGGTGCGCTTGCCGTCCTCGGCCAGCCGCCCCGCCGCCGCACTCCCCGCGCTGCCCCCGCCAATGACGATGATGTCGAACTGATCCATGCTTGCGACTCCCTCACGCCGCCTGCTGGCGGTCGCCCCAAGTGCTTACATGAATGTCATTAGGGGGTGAGGCAAGGGGGCTGATACTCTCCCCGTTCGCATCGAGCGAAGTCGAGATGCCCATCCGCCGCGCGCGCCTTGGAGTGTCTCAACTTCGCTCGACTCGAACGGATTTAAGGCATTCCTACTCCGCCGGCTCTTCCACCGGCCGCCCTGCCGCCCAGCGCTGCTTGATCATCGCGCTCGTCTGCCGGCTGCCGTCGTGGCTCCAACCGGGCTCGCGCCAGATATAATCGAGCTTGTGCCGCCACGGCGCGCTCCACACATCCTTCGCGATCCCGACCCACTCATGCACCGCCGCCCACAATATGTTGAAGCTGCCGAGCTGCTTGACGATGCCATAGCGCACCGGCTCGTCGTCGCGTTCGGCGACGAAGCTGCCGAACATCTTGTCCCAGATGATGAAGACCCCCGCATAATTGGCGTCCAGATAGCGCGGATTCACCCCATGATGGACGCGGTGGTGCGACGGGGTGTTCATCACCGCCTCGAACCATTTGGGCAGCCGCCTGATCGCCTCGGTATGAATCCAGAATTGGTAGATCAGGTTCAGCCCGGCGCAGAAGAACACCATCGCAGGCGGAAAGCCGATCAGGAACAAGGGCAGGCGGAACAGGAAGGTCAGGCTGAAAAAGCCCGTCCATGTCTGCCGCAGCGCGGTCGACAGATTATAATGCTGGCTGCTGTGGTGGATGACATGGCTCGCCCAGAACCACCGCACACGATGCGCGCTGCGGTGAAAGGCATAATAGGCGAGGTCGTCGAGGAAAAAGCAGAGGATCCACGCCCACCACCAGCTCTTGAATTCCAGGCCGATGTCGAACAGGCGCAACTGATAGACCCACACCGCCATGCCGATCACCGCCGCGCCGACGAACGCTCCGGCGATCTGACTGCCGGTACCGAGCAATAGCGAGGTCAGCGTGTCGCGCGCCTCGTAACGGCTCTTGTCGCGCCTGAGCGACACGACCATCTCTACGATCAGCAGCAGGATAAAGGCCGGCACCGCGTAGACGACGGGATCGGGTAATTCAGCCACGGACGATATCCCGCATACGCGATGCCCACATCCCCGCATCCCTCCCCAATTGCAGCGTGACCGCGCCGAATGTCCTCTCCGGTGTCGTCAGCGTCAGGAAATCCTTGTCGAGCCTTCCAATGACGCTCGCATCGACCGGCCGCGCCGCGAAATGATTACCGTGCGCGCGCACCAGCATCATCCGCCCTTCGGCATTGCGAACGATCGCGGCGAAGCCCGCGCGATCGCGCGCGACTTCGACCCCGCGAAATCCTGCTTCGGCCTCTTCGGCGAGGCGGATCGCATGGGCTTCGTCCGCAACCCGCGGGTCGGCGCCGAGGCCCATCTTGCCGACCAGCCAGGCGATGAACAGCACCGCCACCAGCGACGCGCCCGTCTGGATCGCAACCGCCGTCATTTTTCCCCCGAAAGCGCGTCCAGCATCGGCCGCAACGGCGAAAGATCATAGCCCGCATTCGCCGCTGCATCGACGATGCCGCCCACATCGTCGCCTCGGCGCGCGCGCGTCAACGCCCAAAGATGCGTCGAGCGCGTGCCCGACCGGCAATAAGCGAGGATCGGCCCTGTCGCATCGCCGAGCAACTTGTCGAGCGCATCGATTTGCGCATGGCTGAAGCCCGCATGGCCGATCGGGATCGCGGCATAGGCCAGCCCCTCGGCGGCCGCGGCATGCGCAATATCTTCGCCCTGCGGCGCCTCGGGCTCCTCGCCGTCGGGGCGATTGTTGACGAGCATCGCAAAGCCCGCGGCCTTCGCCTCGGCCACATCCTCAATGCTGATTTGCGGGGCGACGCTATAGTCGGCGGACAGGGTTCGAAAATCGCTCATGCCAGCGATCTACTCCCGCCGCCCGCTTGCTGACAAGCGTGAAGGTGAGACTGCAGTCCAGGGATGTCGGCTTTGGGTTGGAGAGCGGTCATTCCCCTCCCTTTTAGGGAGGGGTTAGGGTGGGTGCGAGCGAAGCGAGTTGCTGTAGAGCGCCGCCTTTGGCGACTACCCAACCCCGGCTCCTCCCTAAAAGGGAGGGGAGAAGAAACGTCCGCTTCCGGTCGAAACCAGACAATCAAAACTGCCGGATCACATTCAAAAACGCATCGCCCCACGCCTCGAGCTTCTTGCCGCCGACGCCGGGGATATCCGCGAGCGCGCTCCGCGTCGCGGGCCGCTCGCTCGCCATCGTGCGCAGCACCGCGTCGTGAAAGATCACATAGGGCGGCACCCCGGCCTCGGCCGCCAGCTCGCGCCGCATCGCGCGCAGCGCATCGAACAGCGGATCGCCGACGGGATTGGGCGTGGCGCTGGCGCCGCCGCGCCCGGCGCGCTGCGTCCGCTTCACCGGCGGCTCGGCCATCAGCACCGCAGTCTCGCCCTTCATCATCGCGCGCGCCGCGGGGCCGAGCATCAGCCCGCCATGCTCGGTCGTATCGAGCGCCTCGCGCGCCATCAGGCTGCGCACCAGCGGCTTGATCAGCCGCGCCTCCTCGCCCGCGACGATCCCGAATACCGACAATTTGTCATGCCCGCGGCTCGCGATCCGCTCGTCGCTGCGCCCCGTCAGCACCGCCTCGATATGCCCGGCGCCAAAGCTCTGCCCGGTTCGATACACCGCGCTCAGCAGCTTCTGCGCGAGCACCGTCGCGTCGACCTGTGCCGCAGGCTCAAGGCAATTGTCGCAATTGCCGCAGCGCTCGGGTGGGTTCTCGCCAAAGTGCCGCAGCAGCAGCGCGCGGCGGCACTCGACCGTCTCGACCAGCGCCGCCAAGGCATTGAGCCGCACGCGCTCACCCGCGACCCGCACTTCGGGCAGCTCCGAAAGCCGCATCCGCGCGCGCGCAAAATCGTCGGCGCCCCACAGCATCATCGCTTCGGCCGGATCGCCATCGCGCCCCGCGCGGCCGGTTTCCTGATAATAGCTTTCGATCGATTTCGGCAGGCCGGCGTGCGCGACGAAGCGCACGTCGGGCTTGTCGATCCCCATGCCGAACGCGACCGTCGCGGTGACGATGCCGTCCTCCGATGCGACGAAATCATGCTGGACGCGCGCGCGCAGTTCGGGGTCGAGCCCAGCATGATAGGCCGCGACCCGGCGACCTGTCGCCGCCGCGATCTGCTCGGCGAGCCGTTCGGTGCCATTGCGCGTCGGCGCATAGACGATCCCCGGCCCCGGATTGGCAGCGATAAATTCGACGAGCTGCTTCGCCGGACTCACGCGCGGGCGGACCGCATAGCGGATGTTTGGCCGGTCGAACCCCGCAAGAATCAACCCGTCGGCGGGTATCCCGAGCTGGACGAGGATATCCTCACGCGTATGCTTGTCCGCCGTCGCCGTGAGCGCGAGCCGCGGCACCGCCGGAAAGGCGTCGAGCAGCGGCCGCAGCAGGCGGTAATTGGGGCGGAAATCATGCCCCCATTCGCTGACGCAATGCGCCTCGTCGATCGCGAACAGCGCCGGTGTCTGCGCCTCGAGCAAATTGCGAAACCCCTCGCCCGTCGCGCGTTCGGGTGCCACGTACAAAAGGTCGAGCTGACCGTCGCGATACGCCTGCCGCGTCTCGGCCCAGTCGGCATCGACGCTGGTCAGCGACGCCGCGCGTATCCCCGCCGCACGCGCGCCGCGCAGCTGGTCGTGCATCAGCGCGATCAGCGGCGACACGACGACGACACAGCCGTTCAGCGCGACCGCAGGTAGCTGATAGGTCAGCGACTTGCCCGCCCCCGTCGGCATCACCGCGAGCGTCCGCGCGCCCGCCATCACGCGATCGACGACCTCGCCCTGACGCCCGCGAAAGGCGTCGAAACCGAAGGTGGATTTGAGGAGCGGGAGGAGGGCGTCGGCGGACATTGTCGAGGGCGATAGGAAGTTTATGCGATGGGGGAAACCCCCACATCGTCATTCCCGCGAAAGCGGGAACTTAGTGGCAACATCAGCTCGCTGGGTTCCCGCTTTCGCGGGAATGACGAAAATTGGATTTACGCCAAAGTCAGCATCGCACGCTCGGCCATCCGCGACGCGGTTTCGCGCTCGGCCATCACGACATGGTCGGCGCCGCGGCGCACCAGATCGTCGACCTCTTCGTCCGAATGCGCGCGCGCGACAATGACCAGCTTGGGGTTGATCGCCCGCGCGCGCCGCACGATCGCGCCTGCCTCGACCCCCTCGGGGATCGCGATCAGCAGGGTCGAGGCGGTGTCGAGCCCCGCCTGCCGCAAGATACTTTCCTTCGTTGCGTCGCCGACGATCACCGTCGCCCCCGCCGCACGCGCTGCGGCGGCCATATCCTTCTCGTCCTCGATCACCGTCAGCCCCTCGCCGCGCCCGCAGATCAAGCTGCCGATATGGCTGCCGACGCGGCCATAGCCGATCAGCACGACGCCCGCATTGCACGGCGCAGGCAATTCCTCTTCCTCCGCCGGCGCATCCTCGACCGGGGTCTTGCGAACCTGCTTCATCACCAGCGTAAAGAGGATCGGGTTGCACAGGATCGACAGCATCGACCCCGCAAGGATCAGGTCGCGCCCCGTTTCGGGCAGCACCTTGAGCCCGACGCCCAGCCCCGCAAGGATGAACGAGAATTCGCCGATCTGCGCCAGGCTGACCGACACCGTCAGCGCCGTTCCCGAACCATGCCCGAACGCCCGGACGAGCGCATAGGCGGCCAGCGACTTGCCGAACAGGATGATCGCGACCGTCGCCAGCACGGGCCCCGGCTGCTCGATCAGCACCTTGGGATCGAACAGCATCCCCACCGACACAAAGAACAGCACCGCAAACGCGTCGCGCAGCGGCAACGTCTCTTCCGCCGCACGCCGCGAAAGCTGCGTCTCGCCAAGGATCATCCCCGCGAAAAATGCGCCGAGCGCAAAGCTCACATCGAAAATGACTGCCGCGCCGAACGCAACCCCCAGCGCGATCGCCAGCACCGCCAGCCGGAACAGCTCGCGCGACCCCGAATGCGCGACCCAGTGCAGCACCCACGGCAGCACCCGCCGCGCGATGACGAACATGAAGGCGACGAAGCCGACGATCTTCACCAGCACAATGCCCGCCGATTGCAGCAGCCCCGCACCGGCCCCCTCATCGCCGCGGTCGCCGAACATCGCGGGCAACAGCACGAGCGCGAGCACCATGACGAGATCCTCGACGATCAGCCAGCCGACCGCGATCCGTCCCTTCTCGGTCTCTACCATATCGCGCGCCTGCAATGCGCGCAGCAGCACGACGGTCGACGCGACCGAGAGCGCCAGCCCGAATACCGCGCTGCCCTCGATCGACCAGCCGAGCCACAGTCCAAGCATCATGCCGAGTGCCGTCGCGACCGCGATCTGCGCGATTGCCCCCGGCACCGCAATCCTGCGGACCGACATCAGATCTTTCAGCGAAAAATGCAGACCCACCCCGAACATCAGCAGGATCACGCCGATCTCGGCGAGCTGGAGCGCGAGCCCGGTGTCGGCGACAAAGCCGGGCGTGAACGGCCCGACCAAAATCCCTGCGAGCAGATAACCCGCGATCGGCGATATCTTGAGCCGGTGCGCGAGCGCGCCCATCAGGAACGCCACGCCGAGACCGGCGACGATGGTTCCGATCAGGCTGGTGTCATGCGGCATGATCCATGCCTAGGGGGCGGGGGCGCGCGAGGTCAAGTTTGTGCCGCGCAAAAAGGGTCCTACATCCCCCACGTCGTCATTCCCGCGAAAGCGGGAACCCAGCGAGCCACCGTTGCTGCTGGGTTGCCGCCTTCGCGGGGAATGACGGAAGGATTATATCAGCTGCGCGTGATCGACGCGCCGCCGTCGAGCAATGACGCCGTGCCGGTGACAAAGCTCGCATCGTCCGAGGCGAGATAAAGCACCGACTTCGCAATCTCGATCGGCTGCGCGACGCGCTTCAGCGCGTGCAGGTTGGTGACGAAATCCTGCTTTTCGGCGCTGTCGTTGACCGCCTCGAACATGTCGGTCGCCACGCCGCCGGGGAGCACCGCATTGACGCGCACATTCTGCGCGCCATATTCGGCGGCGAGCGCCTGCGTCAGGCCGATCAGCCCCGACTTGCTCGCCGAATAGGCCGCGCTGCCGGGGAAGGCGAAGCTGTAACCGACAAAGGTCGACGTGAAGATCACCGACCCGCCGCCATGCTTCACCATCTCGGCGATCTGGTGCTTTGCGCCGAGGAACGAGCCGGTGAGGTTGACCGCGAGCGCGTCGGCGAACCCCGCGCCCGACACCTCGGTGCTCGGCCCCGCTTCGCCGAATACCCCGGCATTGTTGAACGCAATGTCGAGCCGGCCGTAATTGTCGACTGCGGCGCGGACGAGCGCTTCGTGAAACGCTTCGTCGCGGACATCGCCCGCGACCGCGACGGCCTTGCCGCCCGCGGCGGCGATTTCACCCACCAGCGCGTCGAGTTCGGCCTCGCGGCGTGCGCCCACAACGACGGACGCACCCTCGGCGGCAAAGAGTTTCGCGGTTTCGCGGCCGATGCCCGAGCTGACGCCGGCGACGATCGCAACCTTGTTGAGCAAACGATCCATGATCTTTCTCCTGTTCGGTGGCGGGCCCGATGCCCGTCTCGATGAAAGGAAGATGGACCCGAGGCTATGTTCGGAATAGACAGCAACTCTTGACTCTATAATTCGGGAAGTCCGAACAATGATCCGCATCGAAGGCATCGCCGCATTTGTCGCCACGGTCGAGCAAGGCTCGATCAGCGGCGCCGCGCGCCAGCTCCGCCTGTCCAAATCGGTGGTCAGCGAACGCCTGGCCGAACTCGAACGCTCGCTCGGCAGCGCCTTGCTCCATCGCACCACGCGCAAACTCAGCCTGACCGAGGACGGCACCGCCTTCCTGCCGCGCGCGCAGCGGATTACGCGCGACATAGCCGAAGCCGCCGCCGACATCGCCGAGCGCCGCGGCACCTTGTCGGGCCCGCTGCGCATCGCCGCCCCGGTGACCTTCGCGCGCCTCCACCTCGGCCCCGCGCTTTACCCGTTCCTGAAGGAGCATCCCGAGATCCAGCTGACGCTCGACCTCGACGACCGCCGCATCGACGTCGCGTCGAGCGGTCACGACGCAATCATCCGCCACGGCATCATCGACGACACCCGCCTCGTCGCCTGGACCCTCGCCAAAAGCCACCGCCTGCTCACCGCGTCCGCGGCCTATCTGTCGGAGCATGGCACGCCCCAAACGCTCGAAGACCTCCGCCACCATCGCGGCATCTTCTACACCAACCGCGGCGCCGCCGACTGGCGTTTTCGCACGAGCAGCGGCCCGGTATCGATACAGGCGCGCGCGATGTTCGGGGTCAACAACGGCGACATGATGCGCGACGCCGCCATATCCGGGCTGGGCCTCGCGATGCTCCCCGCGTTTATCGCGGGGCCGGCGGTGAAGACGGGCGAGTTGGTGGCGGTACCGCTCGACGTCGAACCCGACGAAGAATTTCTCTACATGGCGCACGCGCAGGGGCGGAACCCGTCAGCGAAATTGCGGGCGCTGCGGGAGCATTTGCAAAGGGCTTTCGGCAACCCTCCCTATTGGGATCCAATCTTCGCCGCCGCGGTCGGAGATAAGTTGACTTTGGCTGGCGTTCGATTCAGAGATTAGAAACGAGCGCACGGCTAGAGATTCCGTGCGCTCGCTGATTCTGTGCGCCCTAAAACTGAAGCTGCGGAACGCGTTGAAAAAAGTACGTCCCACATTCGAACGACCGCCCCTTGTTGAACAGGCGATTACGGTCATTTTTGAGCAGTTGCCTGATTTTTCGATCGGCGACTTCGGTTTGTTTTGGACTAAAATCCAGAGCGAGTTTCCGTATTCCGAAGCTCAAACTCCGATCGACGGGAAAATTGAAGGGGAGGCGTTTCGTCCTCAGCAGTTTCAACTCCGATTGCTGCAAGCCAGCACTCTGCCACGCTGCTTTTACCGCTCGGATAATGGCAGCGAGCTGGTCCAGCTTCAGCCAAACAGGTTTTCTTTCAACTGGCTCGGCACAGATGATACGCATTATCCCCGGTCCGAAGCCACCATGGCAAGATTCCATGCGCTTTTCGCCCGCTTTAAGGAATTCGTCGCAGAACGAGATCTTGGGACAATCAAAATCACACAGTGCGAATTGGTGAACGTCAACATCATTGCGGTTGCTGACTTTGGCGAAAGCTTTGCCGTTGCTCCGCTCATATTCGAAGCTGCAAATTTCGGTCGAAGGGTAGAATTTCTGCAGCCGGAGTCTTACATGAGCAACACGCAACAAGCGATCATGGGAAGCGATGGATTTGTCGGTCGACTTTACGCCGAAATTTCTCCCGTCACTAAAATTGAAGACGGAGCGCCTGCTTATCGTTTTGAAATCACGGCTAGGGGCGCTCCGGCCGAAGACAACAACGGTGTGCAAACCTTTTTCGATTACGCGAGAAACGCATTGAATGGGTCTTTTCTTGCGACGACGACAGAGCACGCCCAGAAACTATGGGGATTGAAAAATGGCTAGCGCAGCTATGCTTGTGGACAAGAACTACACTGACGCTCATCCAGAACACAGGATTCTGGATCGTCATCGCATGCAGGGGACGCCAAAGTTTGTTGGCGAAGCACCCGTTGTGAAGAGCATTGCGACCGGCTTGGCTCCGGGTCTGAACTTGGAAACCACTATCCCGGCAAACCCTAAAATTGTCGCGGCGATCACGCGTCTCCACGAAATCAAAGAGCTCCATGCGAACTGGGACAGTTACGGTTCCCAAGCGGTATCAGCGACGTCCTTCCGGCCCGCGCTGGAATTGATCATTGAAGCCGTTCACCGCTGCAAAGAGCCCTCAATTGTCCCATTAGCCGAAGGGGGTATTGGTCTGCGTTGGGAAGAAGCTGGAAAAGCTTTGGAACTCGACGTGCAGGTCGATGAGGCAGTCGAAGCATATGCCGAAGGCGTCGAAATTGACGAGCCCGTCAATCCAATGTCGATCAAAGAAGCTATGGAGCTGCTTGTTCGATACTGCCGTACTTGAGGCGGACGCTCCCGCGTGGCGACGGCGCCGGATGAACCCATCGACGATCCAACCATCCCGGATGAAGTGTGGGCGTTGCGCCGCGTCCACATTTCCCAATTCCAAAATGGCCGACCGGACTCCTCAGTTTATAAAGCAGGCAACGAGGGAATCGGAACTTCGGTGACACTGTTCCGCGGACCCGAGGATTTGACAAACATCCGGGCTGGTTACCCTTCTCACGGTGTGGTCACAAACCCGGTTCAAGCTTTTCGAGCAGTGGATTTAGGAATTATGTACACGCCCGAGGAGGGCAATCCAAACCATTGCGAAGTTTTCGGGCAGCGAGGAAAATCCGTCATGCGAAATCTGGCGACACAAGCTCGTTGGGTCGTGAGACCTGAAGGGATTGGAGAAGATCAGATTCCAGAGCTATTCATTCCCCCTGCTCACTGACCCCCTCAAACCGTCCCCTCTTCCTTCTCCGCCTGCTGCCGCGCCCACATATCGGCATAAAGCCCGCGCATCCGCAGCAACTGCTCGTGCGTCCCCGTCTCGGCGACGCGCCCCTTGTCGAGCACGATAATCCGGTCCGCCCCCGTCACCGTCGACAGCCGGTGCGCAATCACCAGCGTCGTGCGCCGCGCGGCAATGCGTTCGAGCGTATCCTGGATCGCCGCCTCGGTGCGGCTGTCGAGCGCGCTCGTCGCTTCGTCGAGGATCAGCACCGGCGGGTTTTTGAGCAGGGTGCGCGCGATCGCGACGCGCTGTTTCTCGCCGCCCGACAGCTTCAGCCCGCGCTCGCCGACCTCGGTGTCATAACCCTGCGGCAGGATGCCGATGAAGCCGTCGATCGCCGCGCCCTCGGCCGCCGCCGCGATGTCATCGGCGCTCGCGCCTTCGCGGCCATAGGCGATATTATAGCCGATGCTGTCGTTGAACAGCACCGTGTCCTGCGGGACGATGCCGATCTCGGCGCGCAGGCTCTTCTGCGTCACCTGCGAAATATCCTGACCGTCGATCAGCACGCGCCCGCCCTGCGGATCATAGAAACGGAACAGCAGCCGCGCGATCGTCGACTTGCCCGCGCCCGAAGGCCCGACGATCGCCAGCGTCTCGCCCGCGCCGACCGCAAAGCTGACGCCGTTCAAAATCGTTCGGTCGGGCTCATAGCCGAAGACGACATTCTCGAACGCCACCGCGCCGCCGTTCACCACCAGCGGTCCCGCGCCCGGCGCATCGCTGATCTCGCTCGGCGTGTCGATCAGGCGGAACATCGCCTCCATGTCGATCAGCCCCTGGCGGATGACGCGATAGACCATGCCGAGCATGTCGAGCGGGCGGAAAAGCTGCGCGAGCAAGGTGTTCACCAGCACCACGTCGCCGACCTGGAACTGCCCCTTCGACCAGCCCCACACCGTATAGGCCATCGCCCCCGCAAGCGCGAAATTGGTGATCAGGCTTTGCCCCATGTTCAGCCACGCAAGGCTGTTCTCGCTCTTCACCGCGGCGCGCGCATATTGATCGGCGACGTCGCGATACCGCGCTTCCTCGCGCGCCTCGGCGCCGAAATATTTGACCGTTTCGTAATTGAGCAGGCTGTCGACGCTGCGCCCGATCGTCAGCGTGTCGAGGTCGTTCATCCGCGTGCGCAGCGCATTGCGCCAGTCGGTCACCTTGCGCGTGAAGATGATATAGACGACGACCATCAACGCGGTCGCGCTGGCGAGGCCGAAGCTGAACTTGGTCCAGAAGATGATGAGCACCGCGGCGAGCTCGATGATCGTCGGCGCGATGTTGAACAGCAGGAAATAGAGCATCGTGTCGATGCTCTTGGTGCCGCGCTCGATCACCTTGGTGACCTCGCCCGTCCGCCGCGCGAGGTGGAAGCGCAGGCTCAGTGCGTGAAGATGGCTGAAAGTCGCGATCGCCAGCTCGCGCGTCGCATCCTGCCCGACCCGCTCGAACACGACGTTGCGCAGATTGTCGAACAGCACCCCGGCAAAGCGCGCGCCGGCATAAGCGAGCACCAGCCCGATCGCGAGCGCGACGCCTTCCTCCATCCCCGGCGCCATCTTGTCGATCGCGGCGCCATAGAGGAAGCCCATCGACAGCTGGACGCCCTTCGAGACGAGCACGATAAGCCCCGCGAGGACGATGCGGACCTTGTGCTCGCGCTGCCCCGCAGGCCACAGATAGGGCAGGAAACGCCTGAGTGTATCGAGGACGGGCGGCTCGCTCGCCGCGTCGGCGGAAGTGGAGGTGTCAGGCGGCATGCGCGCCCCATGTAGGGGCGATAGGCCGCGCTAACAACGCTTACCGCGACTGACCATATCCGGCATGACGGATGATCCGGTCGATCAGGCGCCGTTCTTCGGATGTCGGGGTCGGCACGATCGCGGCAGGGGGTTCCTGGCGGCGACCAAATAACGGACGTCGGGGCGGGACGATGGGGGAAAAGCGCATGGGGGCTGCTTTCACGCTGTGCGGCGTCGCCCCCCGGCTCCGCGATGATCTGGTCCCGCACCCATGGTGCAGGAGCGTGGTTGCAACCCGGTTAAAGGCGTTGGTTACTGCTTTCTTTCCGGTACCGTGAAGGTGCCCGTGACGCGCCCGCCGCTGCCGCCCTGCACCGGATTGCCGTCGGGACCGCGCGCCGCGCCGCGCCCGTCGACCGTCGCGCGGCCGGTGCTGAGGTCGATCACCATGCGCCCGCCGTTCAGCCGGTTGCCGCGCTGGGTCAGCTGGACATTGCCGACCATCGTGATCAGCCGCCGGTCGAGGTCATAGATGGCGACATTGCCCGATGCGCGCTCGTCGCCCTTAGTCACCACGACCCCGCCGGTCGCGTCGAGCCGGTTGACTTCGGTGCCGCCCTGGCGGCTGTAGGCGACGGTCATCCGCGCCGCAGTCAGCGTCATTCCCGCCTGCGTCACGCGGACATTGCCCTCGAGCACGACGCGGTCGGCGCGGTCCTGCACCTCGATGCTGCCCGCGTCGAAATCGACCGGGGCGGCGCTGTTGTGGTTGGCGAGCGCCTGCGCGTGCGCACTGTCGCCGCCGGCACCGGCCGACAGCAGCGCGAAGCTGGTCAGCGCAAAGCCCGCGCCGGCCAGCAGCATGCTCTTTATCGGCGATACGCGGTTCATTTGATCACTCCCTGATTGATCCGCAGCCGCGCATTGCCCTGCAGGCGCACGATCCGTTTGTCGAGGTCGGCGGTCAGCTGGTTGGCCGAAAATGTGCCGATGTTCAACGTGCCATTGACGCCATTCTGCCCGATCAGGCTGCGCGTCTTGAGGTCGACCGCGACATTGCTCGCGTCGATCCGGTATCCGCCCGCGCTCTTGACACGAAGCAGCCCCGGCACGTCCACCTTTTCGGTGTCCATATTATAGGCGCTGTCCTTCGCGACGATCGTCGCCGGACCGTCGGCGAGCTTGATCGCGCCCGACAGGTCGGTCATCCGCACGATCGGTTCGGCCGAGCTTTTCTGGACCGCGCTACCCGCGAGCAGCGCGAAGGGCTGCCCCTTCGCATCCTGGCCGCGATATTCGGCGCGCGTTACCTTCATCCGCTCGCTCGCCATATCGACCTTGTCCTTCGACAAGAGGAAGCTGATCTCGGCGCGCTGGGTGAAGGGCGAAAAGACGAGCACCGCCGCGACGACGCCGATGACGAGCGGCAGGCCGTAGCGCAGGATACGCACGACCTTGTCGTGGCTCGACCCGCTCGTCGCCCACATGCGGCGCATCGTGCGGTCAAGATCGGCGCGTTCGGACATGCTTGCGAATCGCCTCTTCAGGTGTGCGCGAAGATGTCGACCTCGGGCCAACCGGCCAGGTCGAGCGCCGCGCGCGTCGGCAGGAAATCGAAACAGGCCTGCGCCAATTCAGTGCGCCCTTCGCGCGCCAACCGCATATCGAGGATATCCTTCATCGCGTGCAGGAAGCGCACGTCGCTCGCGGCATAGTCGCGCTGCGCATCGGAAAGTTCGGCGGCGCCCCAGTCGCTCGACTGCTGCTGCTTCGACACTTCCTGGCCCAGCAATTCGCGCACCAATTCCTTGAGCCCGTGGCGGTCGGTGTAGGTGCGGATCAGCTTCGAGGCGATCTTGGTGCAATAGACGGGCGCCGTCACGACGCCGAGCGCCTGCTGCAGCGCGGCGATGTCGAAGCGCGCAAAATGGAACAGTTTCAACCGGTTGGGGTCGGTCAATATCGCCTTTAGCACCGGCGCGTCATACGTACTGCCGGGTTTGAAACGGACGAGATGTTCGTCGCCCGACCCGTCGCTGATCTGGACGAGGCATAGCCGGTCACGCAGCGGGTTCAGGCCCATGGTCTCGGTATCGATCGCGACCGCGCCCGAACCCAGCACGCCCTCGGGCAAATCTTCTTCGTGAAAATAGACAGTCATGCGCCCGCCTTAGGCCAAGCGGCCGTGCCGCTCAATGGCTGGTTTTCGCGGGTGCAGACCGCCCGCCACGGGGCTGCGGCAAAGCGCAGGATATTCGCAACGGGTCGTTGAATTTTCCGTTCGCAGATGGCGTTCATTTAAGCTATATATTACGCCGTTAGAGGCACGGGGCGAGTCTGTGCCCATGGTGAACTGCGTCCCCGTCCGACGCAAGGCGCTGATCGAATGGGGTATGGACGAACCGAAAGCGACTATTAGACAATGAGTTTCAACAAGGATCGCCGCGGCCAGCGGGGACGCGGCAAGCGCGATGATTTCGGCAATTTCGACAGCTTCGAACCTGCACCCTATGGCGGCGATAGCTATGGCGGCGGCAATCGCGGTGGCGGTTTCGGCGACCGCGGCGGCTTCGGTGGCGGCGATCGTGGCGGCGGCTTCGGTGGCGGCGATCGTGGCGGCGGCTTCGGCGGCGGCGATCGTGGCGGCGGCTTCGGCGGCGGACGTGGCGGCGGTATGCCCGCGCAGGTCGTCGGCGAAGGCAATGGCACGGTAAAATTCTTCAACGCGGCAAAGGGCTTCGGTTTCGTCGCACGCGACGATGGCGGCGAAGATGTGTTCGTGCACATCAGCGCGGTCGAACAGGCCGGGCTTGCCGGTCTCGCTTCGGGCCAGCCGCTCGGCTTCACGCTCGTCGAACGCAACGGCAAGGTGTCGGCCATCGATCTGAAGATCGAAGGCGAACCGATGCCGATCGAGGACAATGGTCCGCGCCGCGACGATCGCGGCCCCGGCGCCGCCCCGGGCGGCGCCCGCGGCCGTCGTCAGCTGACCGGTGAACGCACCTCGGGCACCGTCAAATTCTTCAACACGACGAAGGGCTTCGGCTTTATCGCGCGCGACGACGGACAGGCCGATGCCTTCGTCCACATCAGCGCGGTGCAGCGCGCCGGTATGGCGGGCCTCGACGAAGGCGATCGCGTCGCGTTCGACATCGAGGTCGACGACCGCGGCAAGTTCGCCGCGGTGAACATCCAGCCGCATCAGGACTGATCGGTCGGACAGAAAACGAAAAGGGCGGCTCTGGGGCCGCCCTTTTTGTTTGGGGAGAAAGGCATCGACTAGCGATCGAAAGCCGCTTTTCTCCTCCCCTCCCGCGGGCGGGAGGGGTCGGGGGTGGGCAGCGGAGGTGCGTTCATGCCCACCCCGCTGCGACTAAAGAGCAAAGCTCGCCAGTCTCGCTGCCCCTCCCGCTTGCAGGAGAGGAGTCCTCGCTCAATATCCCAGCGTCGCTTCCAGAAACCAGATCCGCTGCTGCGCCTCGTCGGCCCATCCGTCGACCAGCCCGCTCGTCGCAATGTCGCCATCGGCTTCGGCCGCGGCCTTCACCTCCTTGAGCTGACCGAGCAGAATCTTGTTGTCGCCCGCCAGCGTGCGGATCATCGCCTCGGCGTCGACGCCTGCGGCATCGTCGTCGCGGATCGACGCGCGGCGGCTCACATCACCGATCGAGCGCAATGTCGGCGCGCCATTTTTGCGCACTCGTTCGGCAATCAGGTCGGTCGTCGCAAAAATCTGCGCCGCCTGCTCGTCGAACAGCAGGTGCAGCTCGCGAAAGCGCGGGCCCTGGACATGCCAGTGGTAATTCTTCGTCTTGAGATAGAGCGCGAAACTGTCGGCGAGCAGCGCGTTCAGCGCATCGGCGACCGCGGGTGCATTGTTGTTTTTCTCGGACATGGGAACATCCTTTCTGTTGCTCCGCCTATATAGCGATTCCTGCCCGCCTCTTCCTATTGAACCTTTGGGTGAGTTTCATCGACGAAAACGATTAAACAGCATCAATTGAGCGCATCAACCGATCATTCCGAACGCGCCGAGCGCATTACGCAGCCCCCAGAAGATCAGGATTGCGGCGGCGGCCCAGCGCAGGTTCCGCGCCCCGCGCCGCTCCGCCAACCTTGGGCCAAAGGCGAGGAAAGGCAGCATCGCCAGCGTCCAGCCGACCAGCCCGCCCGCCGCGGCCCATTGCCCGGCGCCGCTCGTCGCAGCGAGCGCGCCGATCAGGAAGTGGCTGCGATCGCCGAACTGGTTCGCGAGCATCCGGCCCGCCAACATCACGGGCGGACCATCGTTAGCGCCTGCATCCGACGCCGGTTTCATCGGACACAACAAAGCGACCGCGGCCGAGAGCATCGCAAGCGTAACAAGCAGAGCAGCGACGCCCTGCCCGATCATCGCGTTGGCAATCGCGCCCGCGGTCGCGGCGATGACCGCGTTGACGATGAAAGCCGAAAAAGCGATGCCGACCGTAACACGCCGATCGCTACGCGCGCTCACCAGTCGCGACAGCAGGGTCCCGCTGCGCCCGTCGGCATTGGCGAGCAACACTGCCACCAGCGCAAGCATGATTGCATCCATCGATTACGTCTGAATCGTCAGGCGCTTGGCGTCAATGCCCCAGCCGAACCGCGACCGACGCCAGCCACGCCTCTTGTGCGGCGGACGACAACGGCCCGCGCGGCACGCTTGCGGCATCGCTCATCGCGTCGAGATAGGTCAGGATCGCGGCGCGATAGCCGCCCCCGGCAACTGCCGATTCGAGCCGGCTCGCCAGCGTTTCGACCGCTGCAAAGCCATTGTCGCGCGCGAGGCACCGAATGTCGTCGACTCCCCGCACGATCTGCGCCAGCGCGCGATGCGGCAGCGCTTCGGCCAGCGCACCGATCTGGTCGGTTATCCGGTTCTGGATGTCGAGATATGGGTCGGTCTGGTTTCGCATCTTACCCCCCTGTCGTGATGGGGACGATGCGCTATTTTGGTTAACGCACAGTTAGCGCGGGGGGGGGGGGGGGCGAATGGCCGCTGGTCCTAGCGGTGGCCCGGAAGGCCCGCGAGCCCCTGCTTGCTGCGATACATGTCGCGGTCGGCGGCGGCCAAAATGTCGGACTCGGTCATCCCGGTTTGCAACATCGCGACGCCGAAGCATGCGGACAGCCCAATCTCGTGCCCGTCATAATCGGCGGGCGCGGCGCTGAGCACGTCGCACAGCCGCTCGACCTGCGCGCGCGCGCCGGCCTCGCTCGACTGGTCGAGGATCAGCCCGAATTCGTCGCCGCCGATGCGCGCTGCGACGTCGGTCGCACGGATCGAACTCGCGAGCCGTTTGGCGATTTCCATCAGCGCAAAGTCGCCCGCGGCATGGCCAAAGCTGTCGTTGATATATTTGAGCTGGTTGACGTCGATAAAGACGACCGCGGCGCGTTCGGCGTGACGCTCGAACCGCGCCATGCGGTGATGGATCGCGGTCAGGAAATAACGGCGGTTGAACAAAGGGGTCAGCGTATCGCGCTCGGACACACGTTCCAGCTCGGCGACGGCGATCTTGAGCACGCGGTTTTCGCGGCGCAATGCGTCGCGTTCGCGGCGTATTTCACGCAGCTGGTCTTCGATGGAGTCCAGGGCGACGGTGCCGAACTGGTCAACCGCGATCCGTGCCCCCCCTACGCTATCCATTCAACGTCCCCGAAACCTACCCACGATCCCCGGCCGAATGCCGACGGCTATTGAGCGGCGACCCTAGTCCCGACTTGATACCAATCGGTAAACGCACCCGACATCAATTGCGCGGCGTTGCCCGAAGGTGGCACAGCCGCTAGGGGGAAGGCGGCGGCGATTCACAAGGGATGAAGGCCGGGGCAGGAGGGATTGGAATGGGCGATACAGCCCCGTTAGTCGGTGTCGTGATGGGCAGCCAGTCGGACTGGCCGACGATGGCGCACGCCGTCCAGATCCTCGAAGAGTTCGGCATCGCGCACGAGGTGCAGATCGTATCGGCGCACCGCACCCCCGACCGCCTTGTAAACTATGCGAAAAGCGCCGCGGACCGCGGGCTGAAGGCGATCATCGCGGGCGCCGGCGGCGCCGCGCACCTGCCCGGCATGGTCGCGTCGATGACGCGCGTCCCGGTGCTCGGCGTCCCCGTCCAGTCGGCGGCACTCAGCGGCGTCGACAGCCTCTATTCGATCGTCCAGATGCCCGGCGGCGTGCCGGTGGCGACCTTTGCGATTGGCAAGGCGGGCGCGACCAACGCCGGCCTGTTCGCCGCCGCGCTGCTCGCGAATAACGATGCCAATCTGGCACAAAAACTCGACGCCTGGCGCGACGCGCAGACGAACGCCGTCGCCCCTACCCCCGTGCGCGAGGGCTGATCTTTTGCTGCCACCCGGTTCTACGATCGGCATTCTCGGCGGCGGCCAGCTGGGCCGGATGCTTGCAGTCGCCGCGGCGCAGCTCGGCTACCGCGTTCATATCTATGCTCCCGACCGGGAGAGCGTTGCCGCGGACGTCGCCGCGCAGCACACACAGGCAGCGTGGGACGACGAGCCCCGCCTCGCCGCCTTTGCCGCGCATTGCGACGTCGTCACCTATGAATTTGAAAATGTGCCCGTCGAAACCGTCCGCTTCCTCTCGGGCCATGTCGCGGTGCGCCCCGGCGGCGCCGGGCTCGAAATCGCGCAGGACCGGCTGACCGAAAAGAATTTCGTCGCCGGACTCGGCGGCCGCCCCGCGCCCTTCGCCCCCGTGCCCGACCGCGCCGCTCTCGACGCCGCGCTCGAACAGATCGGCGCTCCCGCAATCCTCAAGACCGTCCGCATGGGCTATGATGGCAAGGGGCAGGCACGCCTCGCCACCGCAGCCGATGCCGACGCTGCGTGGGACGGCATCGACCGCCACGCCGCGGTGCTCGAAGGCTTTGTGACCTTCGACCATGAATTTTCGGTGCTGCTCGTGCGCGGCATCGACGGCGAGGTCCGCTTCTGGGACTCACCGGTCAATGTCCATGAAGGCGGCATCCTCGCGACCTCGACCCTGCCGCCGCCGCGGATCGTACTCGACCAGCAGGACGAAGCGCGCGCGCTGATGGCGCGCATCGCCGAGGAGCTCGATTATGTCGGCGTCCTCACCGGCGAATTTTTCACCACCACCGACGGCCCCGTCTTCAACGAGATGGCCCCGCGCGTCCACAACAGCGGGCACTGGACGATCGAGGGCGCGGTGACGAGCCAGTTCGAAAACCATATCCGCGCCGTCGCCGGCCTGCCGCTCGGCAGCACCGACACCGCGGCGCTACCCGTGACGATGCACAACCTCATCGGCGGCGGGATCGAGACGGTGCCGGACCTGCTCGCCGACCCCGCCTGCCACGTTCACCACTATGGAAAAGCCGAGGTCCGCGACGGCCGCAAACTCGGACACGCAACTTGGGTGGGAACCGAACCCGCATGAACCATCCCGAAATCACGCTTGTCCTCGCGCGTGCCGCCAATGGCGTGATCGGCGCCGACGGCAAGATGCCGTGGCACCTGCCCGCCGACCTCCGCCGCTTCAAGCAGATCACGATGGGGCGCCCGATGATCATGGGGCGCAAAACCTTCGACAGCCTGCCCGCGATCCTCGAAGGCCGCCGCCACATCGTCCTCACCCGCGATCCCGAATGGCAGGACGAGGGCGCCGAGCCCGTGGCGACTATCGAGCAAGCCCTCAAACTCGCCAACGCCCCGCACGTCATGGTGATCGGCGGCGCCGAAATCTATCGCCTGTTCCTGCCTCTCGCCGACCGCATCGAGCTGACCGAGGTCGCGCTCGAACCCAAGGGTGACGCGGTCATCGATTATCCCGCCGCCGCCGACTGGCACGAGGCGGCGCGCGAGGATCATCCCGCCGACGACGCCGGCCGCCCGGCGTACAGCTTCGTCACGCTGACAAGGAAATAGCCGATGCGTCGTTGGCTGATCGGCATCTTGCTTCTTATCGCGGTTGCCGCGCTCGCCTTCTTCGCCCTCGCGCCCGGCATGCTCGAGCGCGGGATGAACAAGATCGACGGCAAACCATTGCCGCAGGTCAGCGAGCGCGCCAAGGCGCTGCACAAAACGCTGACGATCGTCGACCTCCACAGCGACACCTTGCTCTGGAAGCGCAACCTCCTCGATCGCGCCGACCGCGGCCATATGGACCTGCCGCGACTCGAAGACGGCAACGTCGCGCTGCAGATCCTCGCGAGCACGACCAAATCGCCCAAGGGCCAAAATTACGACGCCAATAGCGGCGACACCGACAATATCACCGGCCTCGTGATCGCGCAGCTCCAGCCGGTGCGGACGTGGAACTCGCTGCTCGAACGCTCGCTCTGGCACGCCGAAAAGCTGCACCGCGCGGTCGCCGAATCGGCGGGCAAGCTGCGTGCGGTCGCCGCGCCCGAGGATATCGACGCACTGCTCGCCGAACGCCGCGGCAAGGTGCCGCCCGTCGGCGCGATGCTCAGCATCGAAGGGCTGCACGGCCTCGAAGGCAGGCTGACCAACCTCGACAAGCTCTACGCCGCGGGCTTCCGCATGGCGGGGCTCACCCATTTCTTCGACAATGATCTCGCAGGATCGATGCACGGCCTCAACAAGGGCGGGCTTACCGCGACGGGCCGGCAGGTTGTCGAGGCGATGGAAGCGAAGGGCATGATCGTCGACATCGCGCATTGCTCGAACGCCTGCGTCGCCGACATTTTGAAGATCGCGCGCCGCCCCGTCGTCTCCAGCCACGGCGGCGTGCAGGCGACGTGCAAGGTCAACCGCAACCTCAGCGACGAACAGATCCGCGGCGTCGCCGCAACGGGCGGGCTCGTCGGCATCGGATACTGGGACGCCGCGGTCTGCGACACTTCGCCTGCGAGCGTCGCGAAAGCCATGAAGCATGTCCGCGACCTTGTCGGTATCGGTCATGTCGCGCTCGGCAGCGATTATGACGGCGCAACCACGGTGCGCTTCGACACGTCGAAGCTCGTGCAGGTGACGCAGGCGTTGATCGACGCAGGCTTTTCCGACGACGAGATCCGCGCCGCGATGGGCGGCAACGCGATCCGCGTGCTCAAGGCGGGGCTCGTCCCGCTCACACCCCCCCTTTCCATTACAGCGGCGCCATGATCCGACTCGACGGCCACCGACGCATCGAAGGCGATTTGCGCGGCGGGGTGATCGCGCTCGGCAATTTCGACGGCTTCCACGCCGGCCATCAGGCGGTCGTCGGCCGCGCCGTGCGCCATGCGCAGGACGAAGGCCGCCCCGCGATCGTCGCGACCTTCGACCCGCATCCGGTGCGCTTCTTCAAGCCCGACGTGCCGCCCTTCCGCCTCACCACGCTCGATCAAAGGCAGGAGCTGTTCGCCGCCGCGGGCGCCGACGCGATGCTTGTGCTGCCGTTCGACGCGGCGCTCGCGGGCACCACGGCCGAGGATTTCATCACCGGACTATTGCTCGATCGCTACGGTGCGGCGGGCGTCGTCACCGGCGCGGACTTCGTCTTCGGCAAGGGCCGCGGCGGCAATGTCGTCACCCTCGCCGACCACGCCCGCCGCCTCGGCTTCTTCACCGAGATGGTCGCGCCCGTCGACGACGCCGCCGAGGTCATCTCGTCGAGCCGCATTCGCGAAGCGCTGCAGGTCGGCGACTGCCCCGCCGCGACGCGCCTGCTCACCCGCCCCTTCACCGTGCGCAATATCGTCCAGCACGGCGACAAGAACGGCCGCCTCTTGGGCTTCCCGACCGCGAACCTCGAAATGGGCCAATATCTCCGCCCGCGCTACGGCATCTACGCCGTCACCGGTCGCCTGCTGCGCGAAGGACCCGGGGGCCGCACCCTGAAAGGCGCCGCCAACCTCGGCATCCGCCCGAGTTTCGACCCGCCGAAGGAACTGCTCGAACCCCATTTCTTCGACTTCGCGGAGGATCTTTACGGCCAGGAAATCGACGTCGCCTTCCACGCCTTCATCCGGCCCGAGGCGAAATATGAGGGCATGGACGCGCTGATGGCGCAGATTGCGGTGGATTGCGATGAAGCGAAGGCGTTGCTGGCGCACCTCTAACCCTCTCCCCTTGGGGGAGAGGGATGTGGAGGCTTGGCAGCTTGCTGCCTAGCTGGAGCTGGGTGAGGGTATGCGGCGTTGCCGAGCCCTCACCCGCTGCGACTAGCGAGCAAGCTCGCAAGTCTCGCTGCCCTCTCCCCCAAGGGGAGAGGAAGGTTTGCGCGCACGCGAATCTGCGCTAAGCGCCGCGACCATGACCGACACGCCCTCCGCCGCCGAACAGCGCGACTATCGCGACACCGTCTTCCTGCCCAAGACCGACTTCCCGATGAAGGCCGGCCTGCCGCAGAAGGAGCCGCTGATTCTCGCCAAATGGCTCGAAGGCAATCTGGAGGGGCAGATTCGCGCCGCGCGCGCCGGCCGCGACCAGTTCATCCTCCACGACGGCCCGCCCTACGCCAATGGCGACATGCACATCGGCCATGCGCTCAACCATATCCTCAAGGACATGGTCGTCCGCACCCAGACGCTGAAGGGCAAGGACGCGCCCTACGTGCCCGGCTGGGACTGCCACGGCCTGCCGATCGAGTGGAAGGTCGAGGAGCAATATCGCAAGAAAAAGCTGAACAAGGACGAGGTTCCGGTCGAGGAATTTCGCGCCGAATGCCGCGCCTATGCCCAGCATTGGGTCGACACCCAGCGCGAGCAGCTGAAGCGCCTCGGCATCGGCGGCGACTGGGACCATCCGTACCTCACGATGGATTATGAGGCCGAAGCCACCATCGTCCGCGAACTGCTCAAATTCGCCGCCAACGACATGCTCTATCGCGGCGCCAAGCCGGTGATGTGGTCGCCGGTCGAAAAGACCGCGCTCGCCGAGGCCGAGATCGAATATGAGGATATCGTCTCGACGCAGATCGATGTCGCGTTCGAGATCGTCGAAAGCCCGATCGCCGAACTGGTCGGCGCGCATGCGGTGATCTGGACCACGACCCCGTGGACAATCCCGGTCAACCAGGCGATCGCCTATGGGCCGGAGGTGGAGTATGCTCTCTGCCACGTGTACCAAGAAATCCCGACGCCACAGTCGCCGGAAATCGGTATGCCTGTCGTTGGCGCAGAAATCGAATCATACCCAGTCCAGCGTGTCCTAGTCGCACTGCATCCCGACGAGGAGAAACGCTACTCTTTGATCGCGGAGCTACGTCGCAGGTCGGGGTTCCACATTCCATTTCACAACCAAACTCCAACCTTCAAAGGCGCCGACCTCGCCGGCACCATTGCCCGCCACCCGATGCACGCGCTCGGTGGCTTCTTCGCGCGCCCGCGTCCCTTCCTCGCCGGCGATTTCGTCACCACCGACAGCGGCACCGGGCTTGTCCATATGTCGCCCGACCATGGCGAGGATGATTTCGACCTCTGCAAGGCGAATGGCATCGACCCCGTGTTCGCGGTGGAGGGCGACGGCAAATATCGCGAAGACTGGGGCTGGCTCGGCGGCCAGGGCAGCGTCATCAACCCGAAATTCAACGCCCCCGACGGCCCGATCTGCACCGATCTTCGCGAATCCGGCGGCCTCCTCGCCGCCAGTGCCGACTACAAGCACAGCTATCCGCACAGCTGGCGCTCCAAAGCCAAGGTCATCTATCGCTGCACCCCGCAATGGTTCGTGCCGATGGACCGGGTGATGACCCATATCGAGCCCAAGGCGCCGCGCGAGCAGCGCTGGGAAAGCGAAGGCGGCGCGATCAATCCCGCCGAAGAGGATCTGTGCGCCGCGCCGACCTTGCGCCAGGCCGCGATGCACGCGATCGACCGCACCCGCTTCGTCCCCGAAAAGGGCCGCAACCGCATCGGGTCGATGGTCAAGGACCGCCCCGACTGGGTGCTGAGCCGCCAGCGCGCGTGGGGCGTGCCGATCACTTTGTTCGTCGACCGCAAGACCGGCGTTTATCTGAACGACCCCGCCGTCAATGACCGCATCGTCGCAGCGGTGAAGGCGGGCGGCGTCGACGCATGGAGCGACGCGCGCGCGCAGGAATATCTGGGCGATCAATATGACGCCGCCGATTACGAACGCATCGTCGACATCCTCGACGTCTGGTTCGATTCGGGCTGCACCCACGCCTTTGTCCTCGAAAGCGGCCGCTGGCCTGCGCTCCTCCGCCACGACGGCGGCACCCACAGCGCCGACCTCTATCTCGAAGGCAGCGACCAGCATCGCGGCTGGTTCCAGTCGTCGCTGCTCGAATCCTGCGGCACGCGCGGACAGGCGCCGTACAAGGCGGTGCTGACCCACGGCTTCACGATGGACGCCAAGGGCCTCAAACAATCCAAGTCGGTCGGCAACACGACCGATCCGGTCAAGGTGATGCAGACCAACGGCGCCGACATCATCCGCCTGTGGGCGCTGAGCGTCGACTTCACCGAGGATCACCGCATCGGCGACGAAATCCTGAAGGGCGTCGCCGACCAGTATCGCAAGCTGCGCAACACCTTCCGCTACCTGCTCGGCGCGCTCGACGGCTTTAGCGAGGAAGAGCGCATCACCGACGTCGCGGCGATGCCCGAGCTCGAACGCTATATGCTCTCGCTGCTCGCCGACCTCGACGCGAAGATGGCGCAGGCGGTCGATGACTTCGACTTCAACAGCTACACGCGCCTGCTCGCCGATTTCTGCAACGAGGATCTGTCGGCCTTCTATTTCGATATCCGCAAGGACGTCCTCTATTGTGACCTCGGCCCCGCCGCCCCGCTCGGCACCGACACGCGCCGCGCGTATCGCAGTGTCCTGGACACGCTGTTCCACGCGCTCGTGCGTTATGCGGCGCCGGTGCTGGTGTTCACCAGCGAAGAGGTTTGGGGCACGCGCTATCCCGACGCGGGTTCGGTCCACCTCCTCGAATGGCCCACTTTCCCCACGCTCCCCACCCTTGATCGTCATCCCCGCGAAAGCGGGGACCCAGAGCAGGCGTCAGCGGAGGCCGCACTGGGTTCCCGCCTTCGCGGTAATGACGAGTTGATGAAACGCTGGGACCGTCTGCGCGAAGTCCGCTCGCAAGTCACCGAAGCAATCGAACCCTATCGTCGTGAAAAGACTGTCCGCTCGTCGCTGGAGGCCGAAGTGTCGGTTCGCACGAAAGACGCGGCACTTGCCGACATTCTCGCTGACATGGGCACCGAAGAACTGGCCGAACTGCTTATCGTATCGGCGGCAAGAACGATCGGGTTCACCGACGATACAGTTGCCGACATCACAATGGTGGACGTGACCCCGACCCAGAAACACAAATGCGGCCGCTGCTGGCGCCACCTGCCCGAAGTCACCGAGGACGGCGCCTTGTGCAATCGCTGCGACACGGTATTGGACGCAGCATGAGCAGCACACGTTCGCCGCACCTGCGCTTCGGCCTGATTTTCGCGGCCCTCGCCTTCATCCTCGACCAGATCACCAAATGGGTCGTCACCGTTCCGCTGTCGCTCGAGCCCAAGGGGCAGATCGAGCTGACGAGCTTCTTCAACCTGACCTGGGCCGAAAATTGCGGCATTTCGCTGTCGATGTTCGCCAGCTGCACCGACACGACGCGCTGGACGCTCGTTGCGGTGACCGGGATCGTCGCCGCCGCGGTCGCCTTCTGGATGACGCGCGAACAGGCGAAGGGCGACGTGATCGCGCTCGCGATGATCCTCGGCGGCGCGCTCGGCAATATCGTCGATCGCGTGCGCTTCGGCTATGTCGTCGATTTCGCCGACCTGCATATCGGCGATTTTCGCCCCTTCATGATCTTCAACGTCGCCGATGCGTGCATCACGCTCGGCGTGCTTTTGCTGGTTGCGCGCGCGCTGCTCTTCGGCGAAAAGGCGGCAACCACGGACGGCAAGCCGTCCGCCGATTAACGGGGCGCATTGGGAGTATGATTAAAGTGAACCGGACCACCGCCATCCTGGCAGCCTCGATCCTTGCCACCACGCTCTCGGCCTGCGGGTCGAACAGCCTGTTCAGCCGCGACCGCCCCGACGAGATGATGGTGTCGCGTCAGGCGCCGCTCGTCGTGCCGCCCGATTTCGCGCTGACCCCGCCCGCCCCCGGCACCGCACGGCCCGGCGGCGAAACGACCGCCGAACAGACGCTGCGCGCGCTCTTCGGCGGCGCGTCGCAGCGCAGCGCGAGCGAAACGCAGATCATCGGCAGCGCCGACGGCGCGCGCGCCGACCCCGGCATCCGCAGCCAGGTCGGCAGCCCCGACACGCAGGTCGTCGACAAGGGCCTCGTCGTCCGCGACATCCTCGCCGCCCCCGAAGGCGACGGCCGCGACGCATCGGCGGCGATCCCGACCGCATAACAATATTGTGAATTCAGGATGACGGCCCGGCTTTCCGGGCCGTTTTCTTGTCGGGCTTAGCTGAACAGGTTCGACATGACGAACATCGCGATCAGGCTCTCGACCATCGCGCGCGACGCGTGGCCAAAGGCGCGAAGCCGCCCGCATTTCAGATGCTGGTTGAACCAGGCGGTTTGCAGGAAGCCGAACCACAAAAGCCCGAAGAATGTGAGCGCCACGCCCGCGAGCGCCGACCAGTCATGCCCCAGCTTGATCAGGATCACCCCGCCGCCCAGCAGCATCGCGAGCACCGCGGCGGTGTAGCATTGGCTGTAAAAAGGTGCGCGCAGCGTGTCGCGGTTGACCTGCAAGCCCTGCGCGCGAACCATCCGCGCCGCCATCATCACCGGAAACAGGCTGTACATCACGATGCGCAGGATGATCAGGTCGGTGTTGTTACTGACCAGCGCCGCCAGCCCGACCTTGCTCGTGACCACCGCATTATTGCCGACCAGCGCGATCTCGGCAGCGTGGACGATGATCAGCGACAAGAGCAGGAACAGCGGCGGGCTCAGCGTGTCGGTATATTGCTGGTCGGCGGCATCGCCCTGCTCGACGTCCGAATAATCCATCATCTGCAGCGGACGGACGAGCGTGCGCCAAAGCGTGATCGGATAAAAGACCAGCCACGACATGACCTCGTACAAAAGCTCGTCGAGCGATTTCAGGAGGTTGAAGAAGTTCATCGCGCTTAACGCTGCCCCATTATCCGTTCGCCCTGAGCTTGTCGAAGGGCTGTTCTTCTTTCAACCATCGAATGAAGAAGGACGGTGCTTCGACAAGCTCAGCACGAACGGGAGTGGGCCCAAACGATGGCTAAGCCCGCGCGCCCGCTTCCTCGACGCCCGCGCTGTTGTGGCGCAGCGCCTTCAGCACCGTGTCGACGATCTGCGGCGCGTTGAGCCCCGCCGCGTCATATTGCAGTTCGGGCTTGTCCTGGTCCTGGAACATATCGGGCAGGCGCATCGTGCGCAGCTTCAGCCCCGCGTCGATCAGCCCCTCGTCGCTCGCGAGCGTCAGCACATGCGCGCCCAGCCCGCCGACGCTGTTTTCCTCGATCGTCACGCAAACCTCGTGGCTCGCCAGCGTCTTGCGGATCAGCTCCTCGTCGAGCGGTTTCGCGAAACGCAGGTCGATCACGCTCGTCGGCAACCCGCGCGCGTCAAGCGTATCGGCCGCCTTCAGCGCCTCGGAGAGCCGCGTGCCGAGCGAGAAGATCGCGACGGTCTTGCCGCTGCGCACGACGCGCCCCTTGCCGATCTCCAGCCTTTGCGGAACCTCGGGCAACGCCACGCCGGTCCCATTGCCGCGCGGATATCGGAACGCAATCGGCCCATCGTCATATTCAGCGGCGGTATAGGTCATATGCACCAGTTCGGCTTCGTCGGCCGCCGCCATCACGACGAAATTGGGCAGGGTCGCGAGGTACGTCACATCGAACGACCCCGCGTGCGTCGACCCGTCGGCGCCGACCAGCCCCGCACGGTCGATCGCAAAGCGCACCGGCAGATTCTGGATCGCGACATCATGCACGACCTGATCGTAGGCGCGCTGGAGGAAGGTCGAATAAATCGCCGCGAACGGCCGCATCCCCTGCGCTGCCAATCCCGCCGCGAACGTTACCGCATGTTGCTCGGCAATGCCGACGTCGAAGGTCCGCGTCGGATGCACTTTGGCAAATTTGTCGACCCCGGTTCCCGACGGCATCGCCGCGGTGATCGCGACGATCCTTTTGTCGGTCTCGGCCAGCTTCGCCAGCGTTTCGCCGAACACATTCTGATATTGCGGCGGTCCCGGCGGCGCTTTCGCCTGCTCGCCGGTGATGACGTCGAATTTCTGCACGCCATGATATTTGTCGGCGGCCGCCTCGGCGGGGCCATAGCCCTTGCCCTTCACCGTCACCGCATGGATCAGGACCGGGCCATGCTCGCTGTCGCGCACATTCTCCAGCACCGGAATCAGATGCTCCAGATTATGCCCGTCGATCGGCCCGACATAATAAAAGCCCAGCTCCTCGAACAGCGTTCCGCCCATCGCCATGCCGCGTGCATATTCGTCGGTCTTTTTCGCCGCCTTGTGCAGCGGCTCGGGCAGCTTGCGCGCAAAGCGCCGCGCAATTTCGCGCAGCTCGATAAACGGCCGCGACGACACCAGCTTCGCCAGATAGGCCGATAGTCCGCCGACCGGCGGCGCGATCGACATGTCATTGTCGTTGAGGATGACGATCAGCCTATTGCCCGCCGCGGCGGCATTGTTCATCGCCTCATAGGCCATGCCCGCCGACATCGACCCGTCGCCGATCACCGCGATCGCGCGCCCGGGCTGATCCTTCAGCTTGTTGGCGATCGCGAAGCCGAGCGCCGCGCTGATCGAGGTCGAGCTGTGCGCCGCCCCGAACGGATCATATTCGCTCTCGCTGCGCTTCGTGAAGCCCGACAGGCCGCCGCCGGTGCGCAAGGTGCGGATGCGGTCGCGCCGCCCGGTGATGATCTTGTGCGGATAGCATTGATGCCCGACGTCCCACACGATCTTGTCGCGCGGGGTATCGAACACATAATGCAGCGCGGTGGTAAGCTCGACGACCCCCAACCCCGATCCCAGATGCCCGCCGGTGGTGCCGACCGCCGAAATCATCTCGGCGCGCAGCTCATCGGCGAACTGGCGGAGGTCTTCGGGCTTCAGCTTGCGGAGGTCGGCGGGGACATCCACCGTGTCGAGCAGCGGCGTATGCGGACGATCAGTCATCGCGCCGTCATACTGCCAAGCGCCGATAGTGTCGAACGAAAAGGGATCAGTCGCCCTCGCGCTCGTCGCGCTCCTTCGCGGCATCGACCTGCGCATAAAGCCCGCGCACCATCAGATCGGTAAACACTAGCATTACCCCGACCATGCCCAGGAACAGCAGGGCCGCGACCGCGGGAAGCGGGCCGACCATGTCCACGCCTTCCTTCTTCATCACCGCGGCGAGCACCGCCGCTGCCGCCATGAAGGCATAGCCGATGAAGCGCGGAATGCGGCTCATGTCATGTCACCGGTCGCGGAACCATTGGCGCCGCGGGGGAATATGAAAGCGGTGAAGGCGCCTCGATGCATGAAAGGCACATGCGGCCAAATGCATCCTTCGGCAAGACGAAGCCGTTGCAAGGACGGATTGTTTACTTACACTCCCGAAAAAGGGGGCACGACCACAGGATATTAGAGCGGATGACCATGCCCGATTTAAGACTGTTTTCCCGCATCGGTCCGCCCGCGCGTATCATCCCGCTTCTTGCCGCCTTCGCATTCGCCGCACCCGCCGCTGCCGAAGAATCGACTTTGCCCTATGAACTGACCGCCGCGATCCCCGACAGTCCGCTGGCGCCCGGGATCGACGACGAACCGGCGCGCTATCTCCAGAACACCGATATCGACGACAATATCCTGCTGCCGGGCCGGCGCGACGATGACGATGAGGAATCCGAACGCAAATGGTCGCGCGACTATATCGCCGTCGCGGCCGGGGTAATGAACACACCCGATTACAATGGTTCGGACGACCGCCGCTTCCTGCCGTCCTTCTATGTCCGCGGCCGGTACGAGGGTTTTTCCTTTTCGACCCGCGGCACCAATTTTCAGGTCGACCTGATCCGCCATCGCCGCGGGCAAAAGATCGACTGGAAGTTCGGCCCGATCATCAGCCTGCGCGCCGACCGCACCGGCAGCGTCAAGGATCCGCAAGTCGACCTGCTCCCCGACCGCAAGATGGCGGTCGAAATGGGCTTCTTCACCGGGGTCACCAAAACCGGCGTGATCACCAGCGCTTACGACCAGCTCGGCTTCCGCATGGTGGCACTCAAGGATATTTCGGGCAGCCACGGCAGTTGGACTGCCTCGCCGACGATCGATTATGGCACCCCGCTGTCGAAACGCGCCTTTGTCGGCATCTCGGCGTCGATCAACATTTATGGCAAGGGGTTCGGCCGCTATTATTTCGACGTCGATCCCATGGGCAGCGCGGCGAGCGGGCTGCCCGTGTATAGCGGCGCGGGGCAGAAGGCGACGATCGGCAAATATACGCTGGGCATGGCGGGCGCCTATGCCCTGTCGGGCGACTTGCGAAAGGGCTTCGTGCTGATCGGCGGCGCGCAATATGGCCGAATGGGCGATCGCTATGCCGATTCGCCGATCGTCGCGGACGCCGGCAGCAAGGACCAGTGGCTGTTCGGCGCGGGTCTGGCGTACCAGTTCTGACCGTTTACGACCGGGAGCTGCCCTTGATCCTCCCTGTGCCAAGGCATGGGGAGGTGGCAGCGCGAAGCGCTGACGGGGGGGCTAATGGCCGAGGTCGCGGCCCCTCCACCGCCGCCTGCGGTCCCCCTCTCCATCGCTTCGCGACAGGGAGGATTCAATTGTCCGATCGCCAGCCCAAAGCCGCCATTTCCGGTGTCAGCTTGACCCTGCCGTCCAACCGCTGCATCCTCATGCCGTGGCGCGTCTATACACGACCTTTGCCGAATTCTGGCCCTTTTACCTGCGTGAGCATAGCAAGGCGTCTACGCGGGCGTTGCATTATGTTGGGACCAGTCTGGTCGTGCTGATCGCGATGGCGGCGGTGCTGAGTGGGCGGTGGGCTTGGTTGATCGTGCTGCCGCTCGCGGGCTATTTCTTTGCGTGGGTCGCGCATTTCGGGGTTGAGAAGAACCGACCGGCGACCTTTACCTATCCGCTGTGGAGCCTTGCTGCCGACTTCAAGATGTGGGGGCTGTGGTTGACCGGGCGGTTGGGGCGCGAACTCGACAAGGCGGGGGTGCAGCGTTGATCCCATCTTTCGTCATCCCCGCGAAAGCGGGGATCCAGCCCAGGCGTTTGCTCGCTGGGTCCCCGCTTTCGCGGGGATGACGAAGTAAGAGGATGGGCGTCGCGCGGGAAAATCGATCAGACTGACCTAAAGGTCTATCTGGCGATTGTTGCGAATCATTCTTAATTTGGTGCCTCGTTCCGCTGGAGATGTGCCATGCCCCTCGATCTGATCAAGACCTTCACCTATCTCTCGATCCACCTGACCATCGGGTTCAGCGTCGCTTATGTGATGACCGGGTCGGTCGCGCTCGCGGGCGGAATCGCGATCATCGAGCCCTGTATCAATGCTGTCGCATTCTTCTTCCATGAAAAGGCGTGGAAGCGCGTCGGTGCGCGGCCTAAGCTGCTGTCCGCCTGAGGCTCCGAGTCCCGGGCCGCTTTTCCGCTTACTCCCCGAACCAACCAAGGAGATACGACCATGACCGTCAATCGCGCATCCGCCCGCTACGAAGGTTTCGGCAAGGAAGGCAAGGGGTCGATCACGACCAAGTCGGGCGTGCTCGACAAGCAGCCCTATGGTTTCGGAACGCGTTTCGAAGGGCTGCCGGGGACGAACCCCGAGGAGCTGATCGCCGCAGCGCATGCTGCGTGTTTCACCATGGCGCTATCGTTCGGCCTCGCGCGGGCGGGTTATAATGGCGATACGCTCGAGACGAGCGCCGCGGTGACGCTTGAACAGCAGGACGGCGGCTTCACGATCACCAAATCGGCGCTGACGCTGACCGGCAAGGTGCCGGGAATCAGCGCCGACGAATTCGCCAAGATCGCCGAGGAAGCCGAGAAGAATTGCCCGGTATCGAAGCTGCTCAACTGCGAAATCACATTGGAGCATAATCTCGAGGCTTAAGCGGCCCGGAGCAGCGGCGCGGGCAGGTCTTCGGCCATGAAGCCGAAGCTGCCTTGCGCCGGTGGTTCCAACGTCCAGCTTTGCAGGACGCGGTGGCGGCGATGGCCGATATGGCTTTCGATGAGCACGAGGTCGCGCGGGGTCCAGTTCCATGCGACCGGAACGGGATCGAATTCGCATGTCCCATAACCGAGCGTGATATGCGGGTGGAGGCCCGATTTGCGGTGCATCGGCTCGATGCCCTGCGCCGCGAGACGGGCGACGATTGCGTCATAGGTCTGGCGGATCGTGCCGATGCTTCCCGCAGTGATCAGCTCGGCCCCCGCGCCGCGCGATACGATGCGGCCGAAGGGTATCGGACTCGCGGCCGGGACACCCACGCCGAACGCCTTGGCGACCTGCCCGCGCAGGAACGGCTGCGGCTCCATCGTTTCGGCGATCGTGCAGAGCGTCAGATGGTATAGCTGGGGCTTGAGCCCCGCAAACAGGTCGCCCGATACGGGCGGCAATTGGCGCGCCAGCCAGCCGGCGCGATCGGCGGCAACCTGAAACCCCAGGAAATAGCGAAACATCGGGTCCATCGTCCTTCCTCCGAATCGGATAATGTTCCTATTATGTTCTCATTCGCTGCGAGAGTCGAATCGTTAGGGCGCCGGTGCGTCGAGCGCCATCCGCGTCACATGGATATAGGTCGCCTGCCAGCTGTCGCCGTGGCGCCTGAAAATGTCGGTGAAGCGGATGCGGACGCGGAAGGGCTTGCCCGCCGAGCGACCCGACAGGATCGTCTCGGCGCTCGCAAGACCGGCGTCGGGGCCGACCGGGAGGATGACGCGATCGCTGAGCGTCACGGGGTCGTAATCATGGTCGGCGCCGGTCCAGCCGTCGATGAAAAACGCCTTGCCATACCGCTTGCCGCTGCCGTCGATGAAGACGAGATCGTCGGCGACCATGCGCTCCAGCGCGGCGCGATCCTGCGCGATCTGGGCCGCGTCGAACGCATCGGCAAAAGCGCGCAGGTCGGCAATTTCGCTGGCGGGTGCGTCGGCGGCTATCGCGGGCGCCGCTACGCAGAACGCCAGTGCCGCCGCTATCATTATGCGCATGGCGTCCCTTCCCGTCGCTATGCCAGCCCGGTTACAGCGCCGGCCGGCAATCCTTCAGCCAGATGACATGCTTATATTCATCGAAATCGTCGACGGTGCCGGTCAATTTGATGCTCTTGTTCGGCTTGAGTTGAAGCGAATAGGCCGCCTGACCGGGCGCCATATAACAGACGATGTCGGTCTTGAACGGCGCCTGGTTCGGCAGGCGGATCGCCTGTTCATAAGGCTGGGGGATTTTATAGCCGACGCGGAAATCCTTGCCGTCCTTGGTCACATAATCGACAAGCCCGTCGATCGTGAACTGCTTGCCCTTGTAGCGCGTGAGGATGCCCGCGGCGTTGCGTTCGGTGTCCTTCGACACCTGCTGCGAGAATCCGAGCGCGCTGATCTTGACTGGCGCGGCGGCGATGGTTGTCGCGGTCGCGCCCTTCTTTGCCGCCGCGGCGCCCGCCTTGCCGCCCTTGATCTGGTTCAGCATGCCGCACATTTCGGCCATTGCGGCATCGGCCTTGGTCGCCTGGCCGGCGCGCAGCTTGGCCTCCATCACCACCGTGCCGATCCCGCCGGTCTGCGTCGCGCTGATCTGGATCGGAAAGGCGCGCGCGCCGCCCGTCATCGGTTGTTCGATCAGCATCGATCCATATTCGGCCTCGTCGGCCATGATGTCATAGCCCTTGGCAGCGACGAGCCCGCGCATCTGGCCGATCGCGACCGCGGGGGGCAGGTCGGCGACGGTCACCGCGGCGGTAAAGCGAAGCCCGGTGATCGGATTGCCTTTTTTGACGAAGGCTTCCTCGCAGGTCGCGGCATTGGCGGTGCCGGCAGTGAGGAGAATGAAGACTGGCGCGAGCGCGGCGGCGAGACGCGAATAAGTCGTGGTGCGCATGAGGGGCTCCCTGAAATGTTTCTGTTATGCGACTTATGTTGTGGGATGCGTCTGCCGCAGTGTGGGATTGGCCGCAATGGCCAAGTTACCAAGATGATGGTGTTTTGCGGGACAGAAAAGCCGATACCAATCGGCGCTTGACCTCAACCGGGCTTGAGATTTCATAAGGGCGGGACAGATGATTCGATAACGGAGCCTTGTCCATGCTGCACTATCCAGCTGCCACGCCTTCAGGTCCCGTCGATTCCGATCGCGCCGCGCCCGCCGCGGCCTTTCTGCCGCGCTATCTCGCGCGGATCGGCTATCGCGGGCCGGTGGCGCCGACGATGGACGTGCTCGCGGCGTTGCAAGCGGCGCATATCGCCGCCATTCCTTTTGAGGCGATCGACGCGCTGACCGGTGCGGGGATCGATATCGGGGCCGACGCCGTCGACGCGAAGTTAATCGGCCAGCGACGCGGGGGATATTGTTTCGAACAAAATGGCCTGTTCCTGCGCGTGCTCAAGGCAATCGGGTTCGACGCCGAGGGGCTTATCGGGCGGGTGCGCTGGATGCTGCCCGACGATGCGCCGCCGAGCGCGCGCACGCATATGGTCGTGCGCGTGCGGCTGGATGGCCGGCCGTGGCTGACCGACGTCGGTTTCGGCGCGACAGTGCCGCCCGCGCCGCTCGCGATGGACCGCGAGGAGCCCCAACCGACGCGGCACGAAACCTATCGCATCGTGCGCCCCGGCGATGTGTGGCAGGTCGCGGCGTCGATCGAGGGCGAATGGCGGACGCTGTACCGGATCGAGGACACGCCCCCGCCCGCGATCGATTATGAGATCGGCAATTGGTACACGTCGGCACATCCCGACTCGCATTTCCGCCGCCAGTTGATCGCGGCGCGCACCACCGCCGAGGCGCGTTATGGTCTGCGCGACAACCGGCTGACGACACGGCTCGTCGACGGGCGCATCGACCGGCGCTATCTGACCGCCGACGAGATCGATCGCGCGCTGGCCGAGATTTTCCTGCTGCCGGTGCGACCGCACTGGCGCGCGGCGATCGAGCGCGCGGCGACGGCGGAGGTGGTCGGCTAGCTTGACTCGCCGCGGCTATCGCGTTCTTTTGCCGGCGAAAGAAGGGAGCGCGTTTCCATGGCCGAGAAGGTCGTGCTGCTGTCGGGCGGCAATCCGCAGATACCGAAAGCCTATGGCGACGCGCCGGTGCAGGCCTATATCGCGGCGATGCCGGGCTGGAAGTCGGGCGTGTGGGCGCGGCTCGACACGCTGATCGAAAAGGCCGTTCCGGGGGTCGCGAAGGCGGTCAAATGGAACTCGCCGCTCTATGGCCCGCCGGGGCAGGGCGACGAGCCGACGCACTGGTTCCTGAGCATTCATTGCTTCGACAAATATATCAAGGTCGCCTTCTTTCGCGGCCAGTCGCTCGATCCGGTGCCGCCGGTCGCGTCGAAGAGCGGCGACACGCGCTATTTCCATATTCATGAAGGCGACACGGTCGACGAGGTGGCTTTTGCAGACTGGGTGAAACAGGCGGCGACATTGCCCGGCGAGAAGATGTGAGGAGGATGGAATGTCAGCGGATCTGATCGACGCGAAGATCGCGGGGCTGGGCGACTGGCGAGGCGGCATGCTGGCGAAGCTGCGCGCGCTGATCCATGCCGCCGACCCGGAGGTCGAGGAGACGGTGAAGTGGCAGAAGCCGTCGAACCCGGCGGGGGTCCCGGTGTGGGAGCATGCCGGAATCCTCTGCACGGGCGAGACCTACAAGGACAAGGTCAAGCTGACCTTTGCCAAGGGCGCGGCGCTTGCCGATCCGAAGAAATTGTTCAATTCGAGCCTCGACGGCAACACGCGGCGTGCGATCGACCTGTTCGAGGGCGACGTTGTCGACGAGGCGGCGTTCAAGGCGCTGGTCCGCGCCGCGGTCGAGGCCAATCTGGAAAAGCCGGCACGAGCGAAGAAGGCCTAGCCGCAGCCCGTCCCTTCCTTGCGCGCTGCCCAGCCGATCGCGCCGCTCAGCATCTGAAGGTGGGCGGGGTCGCTCCATGCCTCTGCCTTGTGGCCGAGCGCCGAAAAGAAGATGCGCGCGCGGCCTTCGCAGCGCCACCAGATGAGGGCATGACCCTCGCCCATGCGAAATTTGCGATCGAGCCGCAGACTGCTTTCGTCAAGCGTCGCGATGACATGCGCGTCGCCTGCGGGCGGGGCGTCCCAGCTGTAATATTCGTCGGTCCAGCGCCAGCGCTGCGGCAGATGCTGGCTCGCCGGATGGCCGCGCCCCTCGACGATCAGCTCGGCGGGCTGGAACTGGTCGGCGCCGCCGGGGTGGCCGATGAATTTGCCATTGCCGCGCATCTGCACCACCCAGTCGGGGTGGCTGCCGTCGCCGGCGCTGTGAACACCGACCCAGCCGCCGCCTTTGGCAATCCACGCCTGGAAGGCGGCGCGCTGCGGCGCGGTGTAGATATCGCCGCTTGCGCTCGCGAAGACAATGACGTCGAACTTGGCGAGTTGGGACGGATTGAACACCGCGGCATTTTCGGTAGCAAAGCTGCTCCAGCCGCGTGCCTCCACCAGCGCCGCGATCGCGGGCACCGCCTGCGCAATGCTGTCGTGGCGATAACCGTTTGTCTTGCTGATAATCAGCACCGCGGGGCGGGTGAGCGCGGGCAGCTCGGGCGGCACGCTGTCAAAGGTCGGGGTCGGGCGGCGCGGGTCGGGGGTCGCGGCGGGCGCCGCCTGCACAGCGAGCAGCAGCGCGGCGGCAAGCATGGCGGCGATGGTCATGGACGGCTTTCCCCTTTTTCTTTCGCGGTCAGTCGATGATCGGCGCGCCCTCGGCCTGAAGCCGCGCCAGATTGTCCTTCATCGCCTGCAGCACTTCGGGCGCATGCGGGGTCCAGCTTTCGACCTCGCCGACGATGCGCAGCGGCCACCGGCTGCGATAGCTGCGCGTCGGGTTGCCGGGGAATTTCTTGTCGGTGAGGTTGGGGTCGTCGAACCAGTCGCCGGTCGGCCGAACGATATAGATGCGCTCGCGCCCCGAACCCGCCGCCAGCTCGCAGCCCCATATCGCGGACTCGAGCGCGGCGGAGAAATAGATCCACGACATCGGCGCGGCCTGGTAATTGCTGCCCCAGCCGACGCCAAGCAGGTCGCCGGGTTTCAGGTCGGCGCGGGTGCCGTGGTAGAAGGTCGCGCCCGCGTCCGGGCCCACGGGGGCGGGGCTGTCGGTCATTCCACATCGTCGGAGGGATCGAGCCGCACCACCCACATCGGATGCCCGCCCGGCGACATCGCGATGTCGTGGCTGGGGACCATATCGGCGCCGGTCTCGATCCAGCCGCGTCCGTCGCATTTAGGGCAAGGCACGCGGATCGAGCGGTGGCTGATCAGGTCGATCTGGCTGTTCCACTGCCCATGGCCGCTGCAGAGCGGGCAGCGCAGGTCGAGATCGCCGCTGCGGTGGCGCCGCGAAATGCCGTCGAACGCATGCGGGTCGCCGGGGCCGGTGCAATAGACGATGTTCGATGGGTGCGACATGCGGGCAGTTTATCATCGAAGGCCGGCAAGGAAAGGGGCCGCCAACCGCGCGGGCTGGCGACCCTCATCCGGTCAGGCTTTAGCGGCAGCGCACATCATCCTTGTTGCCGCTGCGTTCGATCGCGCGGCCGGCGACCGCGCCGCCGATCGCGCCAATGATGGTGCCGAGCGTTTTCGAATCGCCGGGCGCGATGACATTGCCCGCGACGCCGCCGGCGAGGCCGCCGACGATCAGCCCGGTCGAGCCGTCGTTGCGGCGGCAGTAAAATTTGCCGTCGCGGCCGCGATAGACGCGGTCGTTCGACGACAGGCGGCGTTCCTTGTAACGGCGGTCGCTGCGATAATATTGGTCGGCATAATAGCCGCCGTGGCGCGGGTCGGGGCGGTCATAATCATAATTGCCATAGCGGCTGTAGGTATCACGGTCATAATAGCCATAGCCGCCATCGTCATAACCGGCACCGGCGCCGATACCGCCATACGCGCCGTTCGAGGCGCAGCCGCCCGCGAGCGCGGTAACGGCGGCAAGGGGCAGGATCATCAGCTTGTTCATCGACATCACTCCATCTGGATCGCGTGCCGCGCCAAGCGGGCGTAGGCATGCTCTGTTTTTGCCCCTCGCATTAGGTAAAGCCTTGAGAGGGGTGGGAGTTCCGCCGGGTTCGCGGCGTTCGATGTCTGGTTGCCAGCCAAAGTTCAGGAAAGTTCAGCCCCTTGGCGATGCGGTGGCGGCGGTATCAGGCGGGATGCGAGAGGCAAAACACAGGGGTATGGCGGAGACGGAGCGGAAGCGGCGCTGCCCCGGCGTCGGATAGGGTGAAGCAGACGCGCGGATTGTAGGAAAGGACTTTCTGACCCGCGCGGTGCGAAATAGGATCGGGCCATCATGTCCCCCATAGGCCGATCAGGAAGTGCCCCCGCTCAGCGGCCAGCGGCCGTGTTCGACATGGGTGGTCTTGCCGACGATGCTTTCGGTGAGGATGATCTCATCGACCGTCCAGCCGATCGGCGGCATCTTTTTGCCCAGAGTTTGCGTGCCCAGGCGGTCGCCGCGATAGTTGATCGTGATATGCGGTTCGGGCGTGGTGCCGTCCATGATCGGCGCTTTCTCGCGCAGCAGATGGTCCACCAGCGCCTTCTGAAACGCCCGCGCCTCGGCCAGCGGGTCGCGCGTGCGCAGCGTCACCGCCTTGCGGTTCTCGATCCGGTCGAAGGCGAGCGGGAAGGGCGCCGCGACGAAGCTGTCCAGCGCGGCGACGGTCGCGGGCAGCCACTCGGGCGGCACATGGTGCAGGTCGTAGAGCGAGATGAGCGTGACATGGAGCAGGTCGGGGCCGCGCGAAGGATCGTTGCGCGGCAGCGCGGCGATCTGCGCCTGCACCTCCGGCGGCGGCTTGGCCATGACGTAGAGGGGGTTTCGGGCGCGCATGGGTGGGAGTGTAGCATGGCGTGGGGGCGGGGCCGACTGCTTGCTGGCGCCGTGCGGGCTGAAAGGAGAATGCTCCATTTCGGTTTTCAACGCTCATGGAACTTAAGATAGTAGTTTTCAACGAAACAAAGATTTTGTAGAAAACTATTCCATATCTTCAAGGAAGCGAGAATGGAGCAAAACGGGTTTGGCGAAGCGGCAACGGGCACGCTCGTTCCGACGATCGGTGGGCGCAAGGCGTTTGTGCCGCAGAAATTGCCGCCCGCGCTGGATTTGAATCCGGTGGCAGAGCAGCTTTCGGCCGCCTCGCAAGCTATCGGCGAATTGCGCGGGATCGGTCGGGGGATGGCGAACCCGATGCTGCTCATTCGCCCCTTGCAGCGGCGCGAGGCGGTTTCTTCGTCGGGTATGGAGGGCACCTATACCACGCTGTCCGATCTCTTCCTGTTCGAGGCCGGGGCAGGCGATGCCGGAAAGCGCGAGGATAACCGTGAGGTCTTTAATTATGTGATGGGGCTGGAGACAGCGATCGGTCAGCTCGACGAGCTGCCGATTTCCAGTCGGCTGCTGCGCAATGCGCACCGCATGCTGTTGGAGGGCGTCGCCAAGCATCGCGGCGCGGCGGTCGATGCGGGCGAGTTGAAGCGCGACCAGAACTGGATCGGCGGGACGGGGCGGATCGAAACGGCGCGCTTCATTCCGCCGCCGCCGCGCGAAGCCGCCGATGCGCTGGACGATCTGGCCAAATTCATCAATCGGCCGGATCGCGGCGGCATCCCGCCGCTGATCGACGCGGCGCTGGCGCATTATCAGTTCGAGACGATCCATCCCTTTGCCGATGGCAATGGGCGCGTGGGGCGGATGCTGATCACGCTGATCCTGATCCAGAGCGACATCTTGCGGCAGCCGTTGCTCTATATGTCGCCGTGGCTGGAGCGGCATAAGGATCGCTATATCGACCTGATGTACGAGGTGTCGCGCAAGGGCGAATGGCTGGCGTGGATAAGCTTTTTTCTGGAGGCGGTGACCGAATCGGCGCTCGGCACGATCCGCGTTGTCGAACGGCTCCAGGATTTGCAGACGCGCTATCGCGAGCGGTTCCAGAAGGCGCGCCAATCGGCACTGTTGCCACGCATCATCGATCTGGCGTTCGAGCAGCCCGCAATGACGATCACCGACATCGCGGCGAAGATCGGCGTGACCTATCAGGCGGCGGCGAACAATGTGGCGGTGCTGGTGGGAGCGGGCGTCGCGAGCGAGATCGGGAGCCATCCGAAGGTGATCGTCTTTGACGAGATATTGGAGGCGCTCAGGGTGGAGTGAATTTGGGGGTTATTGCACCTGTCACCGCAATTAAAGAAACTTGGGCTGCACCTCTTGCGCGTTCACGAATTTGCGTGATCGGACATCTGCGCAAAAAACTTCAGCATCATAAAGAAGACGGTTCAAGTTAGGTTCACCCGTCTCCTTTGATCGCTTCAGCGGTTTAGCACCCTTCTTGATAAGTTCGCGATTGCCGGGGGCAACAGTCTCATCGAAACCATAGTCCACCGCAAATAGAGGGATATGCAGGCGGAGCGCGTCTTCTCCCGCTGCTCTCGTGCCGCCCTTTTCGCCCGCTTCCACCACTATCATTGCGCACGACAGCGCCATAATAGTCTTATTACGATCCATCGCATGATATGCACGCCAGATTGCGTTAGAATCGAATTGGCTGATAACAAGCACTCGGTGCCAATCCCAAACGTCCCTAAGTTCCGGGGCAATCCGAAAATGATCCATGCCTTCGGGTATTACGAGGATTGTCGCGCCGCCTTCTGCGAGTGCTTCGCGGTGAGTTGCTCGGTCTACACCTCTCGCATTCCCGGACGTGACGACGAAGTGGTTTTTAGTCGCGGTGCGGGCGCAAAGCGTCGCAGCCTCGATGCCTTTTTCCGACACGTTCCGAGCACCGCAGAAGCTTATCGCGTGTTCGTCGAGCAAGTTGATATTTCCACGAAAAAAAAGGCGCTTGGGTGCGTTCTTGCCGAGCACGATTTTCAATCGTTCGGGATAGTGTCGATCATCAAGGTTGATTTCGACTAGCGGAGGCAAGTCTTGCTTCATTTGTTATCCGTATCGCGGCGGCCCTTTGATACTGCCAAAAGGTGTAGTGCGTTTGCGCCGGCAGTTCTCAACCTCGAAGCGACAAAATGCGCCGTCGCACCTGATTGATACATGTCATCGATCAGAAGAAGGTCTTTGCCGTCTATGCCGTCGCCAACATTTATGCCGACCCCTTCGAGTGCTGCCCACTTCTCATCAATAGCTAACGTTTTGATGGACCCCTTGGCTCCATTCCAACCAATTTCGCCAGTCAAATCCGGTACGCCGACTTTAGCTGCGAGATGCATCGCAAGGTAGTTAGGAAGGCTCTGGCTTCCTGCTGTCGACGACGGAACGGAAACGATCCCATCGATATTTCGCTTCCCGTGCATGCGCCCATATATCTCGGTCAGTATGTCAACCAATCTATCTTTAGCATCAGCGTTCCCTTCATACTTGGCGCTATACTCCAGCTGGCCAATTTTTGATCTGCTCTCACCGATATAATGCTCACAGGCTGAAACCGCCGTATCGAAAAGCGATCTTATAAATACGACGTCAGAATTCTCCGACATCCATTCCTTTATCTCGCTAAACTCGTCGTCATCAGTTACGGTTCTATAATACCCGCCATATTTTCCTTTGGTGTTCTCAAAGAGGCGCCAAGGGAAAAGATCGCCCACAGATTCAATGAATGGGACATTGAAAAATCCGGCGGCCTTGCCCGAAGGGTTGTCCTTGAGGGCATTCTTATGAATCGACCCAAAGCAAATCCGCTTCGGCTCTTTCGCCCGTAGAGCCTGAAACCGAGCGAGTGTGATTGGCGGGTGCATAAGGTCACGCAAAGACACCAACATAACCTCCCGATATGTTCCCTATATGTTCTTATAGAGCCAGCGTCAAGGATCCTGCCTCCCCGGCAGTTCGCACTTTGGAAAGCTCTTCGGACTTCTTAACCCGATCTGCAATATCTACCACCCAATTCTTTATCGTTGGGCTGCGCGATACTAATTGCCAGCGTGGCGCTCAATCATGCTCCCTGCCACCAGCCCCCATATAAAGCTCGCTCCCCGTTTCCTTAAACAGCTCGCTCATCTCGGCCATGCCTGCCTCGACTTCGCTCGGCACAAGCTTTTCGGCTTCCTCGGCGGCGATGAAGTTTTCGGCGGGCTGGTTCTGCTTCGCCGCGAACTCGCGCACTTCCTGACTGATCTTCATCGAGCAGAATTTGGGGCCGCACATGCTGCAGAAATGGGCGGTCTTGGCGCCTTCGGCCGGCAAGGTCTGGTCGTGATATTGCTCCGCCGTGTCGGGGTCGAGCGACAGGTTGAACTGGTCGCGCCAGCGGAATTCGAAGCGGGCTTTCGATAGCGCGTCGTCGCGGACCTGCGCGGCGGGGTGGCCCTTGGCGAGGTCGGCGGCGTGGGCGGCGAGCTTGTAGGTGACGACGCCGACCTTCACATCGTCGCGGTCGGGCAGGCCCAGATGCTCCTTGGGCGTGACGTAGCAAAGCATCGCGGTGCCGTACCAGCCGATCTGCGCAGCGCCGATGCCGCTGGTGATATGGTCGTAGCCGGGCGCGATGTCGGTGGTGAGCGGCCCGAGGGTGTAGAAGGGCGCTTCGCCGCACGCCTCGAGCTGCTTTTCCATATTCTCCTTGATCTTGTGCATCGGGACGTGGCCCGGACCCTCGATCATCACCTGCACATCCTGCGCCCAGGCGCGCTTGGTGAGCTCGCCCAGCGTGTAGAGCTCGGCGAACTGCGCCTCGTCGTTCGCGTCGTAGATGCTGCCGGGGCGGAGGCCATCGCCAAGGCTGTAGGCGACGTCATAGGCCTTCATGATCTCGGTAATCTCGTCGAAGCGTTCGTAGAGGAAGCTTTCCTTGTGATGCGCGAGGCACCATTTCGCCATGATGCTGCCGCCGCGCGACACGATGCCGGTCATGCGCTTGGCCGCGAGGGGGACGTAGGGCAGGCGGACCCCGGCGTGGATGGTGAAATAGTCGACGCCCTGTTCGGCTTGCTCGATCAGCGTGTCGGCGAAGATTTCCCAGGTCAGATCCTCGGCGACGCCGCCGACCTTTTCGAGCGCCTGATAGATGGGGACGGTGCCGATCGGGACGGGCGAATTGCGGATGATCCATTCGCGCGTGTCGTGGATGTTGCGGCCGGTCGACAGGTCCATGACGGTGTCGGCGCCCCAGCGGATCGACCAGACCATCTTGTCGACCTCGGCCGCGACGTCGCTGGCGACCGCGCTGTTGCCGATATTGGCGTTGATCTTGACGAGGAAGTTGCGGCCGATCGCCATCGGCTCGCTTTCAGGGTGGTTGATGTTGCTGGGGATGATCGCGCGGCCGCGGGCGACCTCGTCGCGGACGAATTCGGGGGTGACATAATCGGGGATGCTGGCGCCGAAGCTTTCGCCGTCGCGCTTGTACTCGGACAGGCGGGCGCGGCCGAGATTTTCGCGCTCGGCGACATATTCCATCTCGGGCGTGATGATGCCGCGGCGGGCGTAGTGCATCTGGCTGACGTTCGCGCCGGGTTTGGCGCGGAGGACCTGGCGGCGGACGTTGGGGAAGGCGGGGACGCCGCCGCTGCGGTCCGGGCCGAGCTGGCCGTTATCCTCGGGCTTTACTTCGCGCTGGGTGACCTCCTGAACGTCGCCGCGATTGCGGATCCAGTCGGCGCGGATCTCGGGGAGGCCGGCGTTGATGTCGATCGTCGCATTGGCGTCGGTGTAGGGGCCGCTGGTGTCATAGACGCGGACGGGAGGCTCGCCCGAATGCGGGTCGAGGTCGATCTCGCGCATCGCGACGCGGATGCCGCTGCCGGTCTGCGTCGCGACATGGATCTTGCGGCTGCCGCGGATCGGGCCGGTGGTGACGCCGATTGGGGTTGCGGATTCGAACTTCGAGTCGATGTCGGCCATGTGCAGTCGCTCCATTTGTTCGGAGCGAGAAACGGATTTCCCCCATTTGGCTTTCGGGTGGAATACCGGCCCTCCCTCCGCCGGTATTAGCCGGATCAGGTTCAACGGGTCGCGGTTTATTCCGCTCTCAACCGGCCATCACAGACGCGGCTCCCCGGGGATGGGCGGACTATAGGGGGCGGTGGGTGCACTGTCCATTGATGATGGGGATGGGGCGGTGGTAAAAGGCGGCGAGGGAGAGATTTATGCGGATGATCGCGGCAACTTTGGCGCTCCTGCTCGTCGCGGCGAGCCCGGCGGCGACGGTCGACGATCTCGGCTGGCTCGCGGGCGATTGGGTGAGCGAGGCCGACGGGCGCTGGACCGACGAGGGCTGGGCGGCGCCGCGCGGCGGCATGATGATCGGGTATAGCCGGTCGGGGCGCGGCGATGTGCTGCGCGAGTTCGAGTTTTTGCGGATCGCGGCGGGGGAGGATGGCGGGCTCGCTTATCTGGCGCAACCGCAGGGGCGGGCGCCGGTGGCGTTTCCGCTGGTGCGGCATGACAAGGCCAGCGCGACCTTCGAGAATGCGGCGCATGATTATCCGCAGCGTATCGCCTATGCCCGCAGCGGCGACACGCTGACCGCGACGATCTCGGCGATCGATGGGTCGAAGCCGCGGACGTGGACCTATCGGCGGCGCTGATGGACAAGACGGGGCGATTGTTCGCGATCATCGACGGTCTGCGCCGGCGGCGGCGGCCGGTGACGGCGGAGGTGCTGGCCGAGGAGCAGGGCGTGTCGGTGCGCACGCTCTATCGCGACATCCAGGCGCTGATCGCGCTGGGCGCGCCGATCGAGGGGGCGGCGGGGGTCGGCTATATGCTGCGCCCCGGATTCTTCCTGCCGCCGCTGATGTTCACCGCCGACGAGCTGGAGGCGCTGGTGCTCGGCGCGCGCTGGGTCGAAGGGCGGCAGGACGGAGCACTGTCGCGCGCCGCGGGGGTGGCGCTCGCCAAGATCGCGGCGGCGAGCCCCGATCCGCTCAAGCAAAGGATCGACGAGGCGGGGCTGTGGCCGGTGAACAGCCGGTGGCGCGAGAGCAATGCGCCGTTGCTGGCAACGGTGCGCGATGCGATGCGCGCCGAAAAGACGCTGCACATCGACTATGCCGATGAGAGGGGCGCGGCGAGCGAACGCGCGATCTGGCCCGCGGCGCTCGCCTATTATGAGGAAAAGCAGATCATCGCGGCCTGGTGCCTGTTGCGCCAGGATTTCCGCAGCTTTCGCATCGACCGGATCGCGGCGGCGCGGATCGGCGACGAAGGCTTCGGGCGGCGGCGCGCGGTGCTGATGGCCGATTGGTGGCGGCATAGCGGACTGGACGCCGCCTCCTGACATGATCTGTCAGGAGGGTGGGCTAACCCGGGGTGAGGGCGCAGCGAGCGCCGCCAGACCGGAGAACAGAATATGCTCAAGACCTATCACGGCTCATGCCACTGCGGCGCCGTCAAGTTCGAGGCCGATATCGATCTCGATGCGGGGACGGGCAAATGCAATTGCTCGATCTGCACCAAGAAGCGCGGCTGGAACGCGCAGATCAAGCCCGAGGCGTTTCGCCTGCTGACCGATCCTGCGGCGCTGTCCGATTATCAATTCGGGTCGAACAGCGCGCATCATGTCTTTTGCAAGACGTGCGGGGTAGCGCCCTTCGGCCATGGCTATGTCGAAGAGATCGGCGGCGCTTATTATTCGGTTTCGGTCGCGAGCCTCGACGATCTGACGCCCGCCGAGATGACAGCATTGCCGGTGACGTACATGGACGGACGGAATGACAATTGGTGGAACCCGCCCGAGGTCACGTCTCACATGTGATCAGGCGCGGCGCGCGAGCCAGACGCCCGCGACCATCAGCGCGATACCGGCGATGCGCTTGGCGTCGACGGGAAAGCGCATCGCGCCGAACAGGCCGAAATGGTCGATCGTCGCGGCGCTGATCAGCTGGCCGACGAGCACGAAGAAGATCGCGTTGCCGACCCCGAAGCGCGGCGCGATGAAGGTCACTGCGATGACGTAGAAAGCGACGAACAATCCGCCAAGGTAGAATTGGGCCGGGATATCCGAGGTGAAGCGGATCTGCCCCACCGAGCCGGTCATCAGAGCACCCGCGGTGGCGATGAGGAATGCGAGGCCGAAGAGGATCATCGACGCCGCCATCGGGGCACCCAGCCGCGTGCCGAGCCCGCCGTTCAATGCGGCGAGGATCGGAATGCCGACCCCGGTCATGAGCATGATCGTCGCGAAAGTCGGGGCGTTGCTGGCGGTCATCGGTCGGGCTCCTTGGCAGCTTGCGCGGCACGATAGTCGAGGACAGGCAGCCCGCCGATCCCCCAATTTTCGAAATCGAGCTCGTCGATGTTGACGACGGTGGTCGCCGGATTCTTGGCGAGGACGCGCTGGAGCAATTCGGTTACGCCGGCGATCAGCTCGGCCTTTTGCTCGGGCGTCGCGCCTTCGCGGGTGATGCGGATATTGACGTAGGGCACGGGTTTCTCCTCAGGCGAAGGGGGTGGCGAATTCGATCCGGATACCACCGGGCATCGCACAGATGAAATGATGTGTCGTCGCGCCTTCGCGGATCGGCTCGGGGTCGAATTCGATGACGGCGCCGGGGTGCTGCTGCACGCGCGCGAAGACGGTGCGCAGCGTGTCCAGATCTGCGACGGCGAGCGCGAGATGGTGGAGGCCGATGTTGGCGCGGCGGTCGAACGGGGTCGCGCTCGCGGGATCGGCGACCTGCCATAGCGTCAGCAAGGTCGTGCCGTCGGAGACGAATATCGCAGGATAGTCGGGGCGTTCGGCGGCGACGGTGAAACCGAGGGCTTCGACGAAAAAGTCGCGCGCTTCGGCCACGTCGCGGACGGCGAGCCCGACGTGATGGGCGCCCCCAGTCAGGGATTTAGGGGTCAAAGCTGTCGTCATCGGTCTTCCTTATCTGCACGAAGCGCGGCGATTTCGGCGCGCAACTGGCCCAGTTCGTCCGCCATCGGGCGGATCGCGGCGGAAATTTCGGCCTCGGTGAAGCGCGGGGTGATATGCTGCGAGCAATTCCACTCCCAGCCGATGACATCGATGAAGAAGGCGCGCTCGGGCGTCGCGCGATAACCCTCGGGCATCAGCGCGGTGACCGCGGCGGGATCGTCGGCGAGTTCGACGCTTTGCGCATGACCGACGAGTTTCAGCCGCTCCTTGTTCGGATAGTCCATCAGGAACAAAGAGACGCGGTCGTTGCCCGCGAGGTTGGCGGTGCTGATATATTGCTTGTTGCCGCGAAAGTCGGCGAAGCCGATGCGGTTGCCGGCGATGTGCTTGAGGAACCCGGCGGGGCCGCCGCGATGCTGCACATAGGGCCAGCCCTCGGGATTGACGCTCGCCATATAGAAGCTGTCGCGTTCCTCGATGAAGGCGATTTCCTTCGGCGTCAGCGTGTCAGGGGTGCCGTCGGCGCCCGCGTCCATTTTGGCATAGGAGGCGCGCGAGCCATGCTGTTCCTGCAGCGCCTTCACCGCGTCGTCGAACAATGTGTGCCGATAATTTTGTGCCATCGGTCCGGTCCTCTTGCGAAAGGAAGCGAACGAAGGCCGCGAGGAGGGGCTGACCTTCGTTCGCCGGACCGGATGTAGGCCATTGCGCAGCTCGTGATAATGATGAAAGATCGAACAAGTTAATTCCGTCAAGTGGAATAATCATGGATCGGTTGCTCACGCTGGAAATGTTCGTCGCGGTGGCGAGCGAGGGCGGGTTCGCCGCGGCGGCGCGCAAGCTCGGCAGCTCGCCGCCCGCGGTAACGCGCGGGATTGCGGCGCTCGAGGCGCGACTGGGGACGAGCCTGTTCCACCGTTCGACGCGCGCGGTCGCGCTCACCGATGCGGGGGCGGCGTTTCTGGAGCAGGCGCGGCGGATCCTTGCCGACCTTGCGGGTGCCGAGCGTGCGCTGCGCGGCGCCGAGGCCGAGCCGCGCGGGCAGCTGTACCTGACCGCGCCGGTGATGTTCGGGCGGCTGCATGTGCTGCCGGTGGTGGGCGCGCTGATGGCGCAGCACCGCGATCTGGCGGTGCGCATGATGCTGATCGACCGCGATGTGCGCATCGTCGAGGAGGGGATCGACGTCGCGGTTCGCATCGGGCCGCTCGCCGATTCGGGATTGAAGGCGGTGCGGATCGGCTGGGTGCGGCAGATGCTGGTCGCGAGCCCCGCCTATCTGGCGCGGCGCGGGGCGCCGGTGCGCGTGGCCGATCTGGCGGGGCACGACCTGATCGCGGCGATGGGGCCGCGCGCGGCGGGCGAGTGGCAGTTCGTGTCGGGTCGCTGGCGGGTGGATCCGCGGCCGCGGCTGGTGCTCAACACGGTCGACGGCCTGCTCGCAGCGGCCGAGGCGGGATTGGGGATCGCCAATTTGCTGAGTTATCAGGTCATCAAGGCGGTCGATGCAGGGCGGCTGATTTCCTTGCTTGCCGCAGAACAACCGGCCGCGCTGCCGGTCCATCTGCTGTTCGAACCGTCGCGCGCGGGGTTGCCCGCGGTGCGGCTGTTTATTGCGGAAATGAAGGCGCGGATGCGGATGGCGGGGCTGGTTTGAGGGTTCGGGCATCGGCTTTGCGGTGGGAAGCGACATCCCCACATTGGAATGGAGCGACCGCTTTCGGTCGCCAGGATCAGGACGCCGCCGTGCGATTTTGCGCGTCGGCTTGTCGCGTGTCGTGTTAGGGTGGGGCCAAATTGGACAGAGGGGGAATTGATCCATGAAAAAATCGACGCGCGCGCTGCTTGGGCTGGTCCTGCTCGACCTGATCGTCGTCGCCGGCGCATGGTGGATGATCGACCGGACGCAAAGCGGCGCGTGGAACTCGAACGATCCGGCGGGCTCGATCACGATGGTGACGACGACCGCGGGCATGCTGGTCGGCGTTATCTCGGTCGTCCTGCTGTTCGCCTTCGTCACGCACCGCCGCGCGGGGAACTGATCGGTCCGCGGCTATTCGCTGCGATCGACGATCACGTCGCAATGCTCCTCGACCAGCGCGAAACGCTTGGCCTTCTCCGCCGCGGCGTCATAGCCGGTCGCATTGCCAACGCTTCATCTCGTCGAGGATCGGCTGGTGGTTCTTGACATAAAGCGCCCGAAAATAATCAGCCCTCCCGCCTGGGTCGCAGGGGCGGGAGGGCTGTGGTTCCGCCCCGGCGTGGTGGGCCGGAGCGGAGACGAAAATCCGGAAACTAACGCGCCGCGGCTTCGCGAACCTTCTGAACCGCGGGGAGCAACAGGCCGATCAGTATCTGCACCGGGTTCGAAGCGATGGTCATGCTGCCCTGCGCGGGCTGCGCCGACTGTGCCATCGCGGGGGTCGCCGACAAGGCGATGGTGAGGGCAAGCATGGGGGCAAGGATCGTCTTCTTGGTCATCGTCTTTTCCTTTTACATATGTTGATCTGGTTCGAATTGGGTTCGGGCCGTTCCCGATGACCTGCTTATGCCGCACGGTCGCACGGCCGGCCGTGATCGCCATCACTCGCGCGAAGAAATTTCACAAATCACGGAAAAGAAAAGAAAGAAGCTTACACTTGGCGCTTGAGCCGGACCAGCGCGCTATCGAGCGCCTGCAGGAATGAAGAGCGATCGGCCTTCGAAAAGGGCGGCGGCCCGCCCATCCCGTCACTCATTCCCGAACGCAGGTCGGCCATGATCGCGCGCGTCGCGATCGCGGGGCCGATCGACGCCATGGTAAAGGGTTTGCCGTTGGGGCCGAGCACAGTCGCGCCCGCCTTCAGCGCGCGGTCGGCGAGCAATATGTCGGCGGTGACGACGACGCTCCGCGCCGTTGCCGCCTCGGCGATCCAGTCGTCAGCCGCGTCGAAGCCGTCCGAAACGACGATTCTGTCGATCAACGGATGCTCGGGCACGCGCAGCCGGCTGTTGCTCACGACCTTCACCGCCACCTCGTGCCGCCACGCGACGCGGTAAATCTCGTCCTTCACCGGGCAGGCGTCGGCATCGACAAGGATCTGGACAGGCGTGGACATAGACGAAAAAGGGTCAGCCGACCTCGACGCCTTTCCAGAATGCGATGCGATCCTTGATCGCCGCCGCCGCGTCCTTGGGGTCGGGGTAATACCAGGCGGCGTCCTGGTTCACCTGCTCACCGACGGCGACATGATGATAATGCGCAATGCCCTTCCACGGGCACAGGCTCGTCGTCATGCTGTCGGAAAGGACGGCCGGGTCAACGGCATCGCGCGGAAAATAATGATTGCCCTCGACGACCACCGTGTCTTCGCTGTCGGCGATCACCGCGCCGTTCCAACGTGCCTGCACCATCTTCGCTCCTGCCTTTCGCGCTTATTTCTTCATATTGTCGAGCCCGGCGACAACGCCGACCTTGGTCGACGGATTGCTCGCATTGGGCTTCTTGGGCTTTTCGGCCTTGGGTTTGCGGACTTCGCGGCTCGATTTCTTCTGGCTCTTGGCCATGGTCAATACCTTGAAAGGGCGGCGAACGCCTGTGTCCGCCGGGGACAGCCTACGCGCTTTGCCGCTCCGCGTCGCCTGTTATCCCGCCAGCCCGTCCCACACCAGCTTGGCGCCGAGCAGCACCATCAACAAATAGATAAGGACATAGAAGCGCGCGCCGTCGATCCGTTTGAGCCAGCGTACGGTGAGCAAGGTCGAGACGATCGCCAGCGGCATCAGCAGCAGCGCGGCGACGAGCACCTCGTGCGGGAAGGCGCCGAGCGCGATATAGGCAGGAACCTTCATCCAATTGATCGCCGCGAACAGGATCGAGCTTGTGCCGACGAAGACGAGATGCGGCAGGCGGCGCGGCGTCACCCACATCTGGAACGGCGGCCCGCCGGCGTGCGCGATCTGGCTGGTGAACCCCGTCGCCACGCCAAACAGGCTGCCGACCCAGCCCGGCGAAGTCGACGCCGCGACGACGCGCCCGCCGCGTTCGACCCATAGGCGATAGAGGCCGAACGCCAGCGTAATCGCCCCCAGCGCCGCCATCAGCTTCGCCTCGTCAACGCGCTCGGCATAAAAATAACCCGCCGCAATCCCGACCGCCGCGCCGGGGAGCATCCAGGCAATCACCCAGCCGTCCCACGTCTTGCGGAACGACCAGACGCTGACGACGTCCTGCACGATCAATATCGGGAGCAGCAGCGCGGCCGCGATCGTCGGCGGCAGCACGAGCGCGACGAGCGGGGTCGCGAGCGCCCCGACCCCCGACAAGCCGCCCTTGGCCAGCCCGAGCAGGACCACCGCGATGGCGAGCACGAGCAAGGTCAGCGGATCGGCGAGCAGACTCATTCGGCGGCAGCGCCGGGCGTTTCGGGCAACCGCCAGTCGATCGCGCCGCGCCCATGCGCCTCGAGAAACGCATTCGCCTGACTGAACGGCCGCGAGCCGAAGAATCCGTTATGCGCCGACAAGGGCGAGGGATGCGGCGCACGCAGGATCAGGTGCGGGCTGCCGACCCCCAGCCCGCCCTCTTTCAGCCCCGCGACATTCGCCGCCTTCTTCTGCGCATGACTGCCCCACAGGATGAAGACCTTTGGCGCCGGATCGGCGGCGACCGCCGCGACGACCGCGTCGGTGAACTTCTCCCACCCCTTGCCCTGATGCGACGCTGCCTGCCCCGCCTCGACGGTCAGGCAATTGTTGAGCAAGAGCACGCCCTGCTCGGCCCAGGATTTGAGATATCCGTGCGACGCGCGCGATATGCCCAGGTCGCTCTGCATTTCCTTGTAGATATTGACGAGGCTTGGCGGCGTGCGAACCCCCGGCTGGACCGAAAAACACAGCCCATGCGCCTGCCCTGGTCCATGATAAGGATCCTGTCCCAAAATCACCACGCGCACATCTTGCGGCGGCGTCGCGTCGAGCGCAGCAAACCAGTCGCGCGCGCGCGGATAGATTGCCTTGCCCTTGTCGCGCTCGGCGCCAAGAAACGCCTTCAGCGCGGCCATATAGGGCTGCTCGAACTCGCCGCCGACGCGTGCGAGCCAGTCGGGATGCAATTTGACCTCGGCCATGCTGCGCGCTTCACCAGAGGCGCGCGGGCTTGTCCAGAGCTGTCGCCCGGCGAATGGCAGTTGGTAGTCGGCAATTTGCGCCGCACTTCCTACTTCGTCATCCCCGCGAAAGCGGGGACCCAGTAGCAACGTCAGCTCGCTGGGTCCCCGCTTTCGCGGGGATGACGATTATTAAGAACAGCAGCTCAACAACAACCGCATCTACTAAATCTTACCCCGCACGCTCAAAAAGAACCGACGCCCCAGATAATCATATTGCGTCCCGAACGCGGGCGCCTGGCCGATCACCGGCGGCGTCGCCGTCACCACCGTCGACACGCGCGGCGGCGGGGTATCGAACAGGTTCGCGACCCCCAAAGTGATCCGGAACCGCTCGGCGACATCGCGGCTCAGCGACAGCGAGTGATAGAAGGTGGCGGGCACGCTGACGTCGGGGCAGAACCGCCCGCCCGGCCGGAAGCTCGAGGTGCGGCACGCATCGCCGCCCTGCGCGCGGAGCAGGTCTTCCGCGTTCGACGCGGCGCCGGTGACGTCGAGCCCATAGAAAAGCGTCCAGCCGTCCTTCATCCAGCCGAGGCTGAAATCGCCGACCCATTTCGGATTGCCGATCTTGCCATTGTCGTCGACCTCGGTGCCGGGGAAGAGCGAAACCTTGTCCTTCACCTGCCACGTCATCTGCGCGCGGAACGCCAGCGACCCAAGATTGCCGAGGTCCTGATCGACCGCGATCGACAGGTCGACGCCGCGGTTACGCTGGCGGCTGATGTTGACATAACGGTCGGTCACCGTCGCAACGCTCTGCGCATCGGGCCCCGCGGCGGTGCGCATGAACAGGCCGCACAGCGGCTCGTCGGCGACCTCCGAATCATAACAGCCGCGCAGGATGTTGCCCGCGCCGAGCAGGGTGATCTCGTCCTTCACCTTGATGTCGAAATAATCGACCGCGAGCCGCGTCTTGAGCCCGCCCCACAGCGCGCCCGACAGGTCGGGGGTCAAGATCAGCGACACCGTCCTGGCGGTCGAGGTTTCGGGCTTGAGCTCGCCCAGGCCGCCGCCCGACACGATCGTCGCCGGACCGATGCCGCCCACGAAATTGGGCCCGATTCCGTCGGCGGCACAAGTGTCGAAGATGCGCTGGCTGATCGCCCCCGCCGCCAGACGTGCCGCGGTCTGGATGCACGGGTCGATCGCCGTCTGGCCGAGGAAACCCGTCTGGTCCTGCAGGAAGAGTTCGAACAGCGCGGGCGCCCGGAACGAAGTGCCCCAGGTGCCACGGAAACGCAGCCAGTCGGTCACCGCCCAGTCGGCGCCGACCTTCCACGTCGTGTCGCTGAACTTGTCCTGCACGCCATCGCGGCGCGTCGCCTCGACATGTGTGTAGCGCGCCGCGCCCGACAGCGTCAGCCGCTCGATCATCGGCACGCCTTCGAGCAAAGGCACTTCGAGCTCGCCGAAAAGCTCCTTCGACGCGGTGCGCCCCGCGGTGATGCCCGAGGTCGTGAAATTGGAAACATTGCCCGCCAGCGTCGCTTCGCCCGGCGTGTCGTTGATTTCGTCGCGGCGGATATTGGCGCCGAATGCCGCGCCCACCGGCCCCGCGGGCAGGGTAAACAATTTGCCTGTCAGCAACGCCTCGGCCGAGGTCTGTTTGAACAAGGTGCGGCCCGTCTCGCGGCCCATCAGGAAGGCGCGCTCTTGCGCCGTGAAGTCGCCGCTGAGGACGCGCGGGTCGGTGAAGTCGATGTCGATGCACTCCGCGCCGCGGATCGCGGTCGTCGTGCCGACGCACGAGCGCGTGCGCAAAGTCTGCGACGCGATCGCATCCTGATAGATGATATCCTGCGTATAGCTGGCGTCCGAGCGGCTGTGCTGGCCGCTCACATCCCATTTCCACCCGCCGCCAAATTCGCCGCGCAGTCCGAACAGGCCGCGATAATAATCGACGTCGGCTTCGCTTTCGGATTTCACCAGCACGCGCGGACGCAGGATCAGATTGCCGCCGAACTCGGTGTTGAGCGGATCGCCCATATCGTTGGGGTCGCAATTATACGCCGTCGGATCGCAGAGGAAAAAGGGCAGGAATGATGCGCCGGTGAATTGCTGAAGCTCGATCCGCTGGAAACCATTGTTATGCGACTTGCGGTTGCTGAACAGAAATTCGCCGTAAGCGGTGATGCCGCCCGTCACGTCATAGGCGCCCTCGACGAAGGCGCTGATCCGGCTGACGCCCGAGAAAACGTCCGAATCCTGTTCGACGGGTTCGAACTGGTTGAGCGCGCCGGTCGACGGACCGTCGAAATTGACCCCGAAGAAATCGTCGGGGCCGAACACGCCGATCGGGTTGTAGGCGTTGATCGGGATGCCCACGCCCGCAAATTCACTGCCATATTGGCCGGCGAAGATCGCCTGCCCGTTCGGCGCGATCAGCCCGGGGCCAAAGGTCGGAAAACCGTCCTGATCGACCCCCGAAAAATCGCTGAAGACGATCATGTTCGCCTGCGTGCTGCTGCACGCCGGGCGCCCGGTGCGGAAATCGACGATATCGGCGCGGCTGCCGTCGGCCTCGCGCTTCAGATATTCTTCGGAGCAGAAGAGGAAACCGCGGTCGCGGCGAGCAAGGTTCTGCTGGCGAAAATAATCGACCGTCGCGAAAAAGTGACCACGGTCGAATTTTTTGCCGAAGCTCGCATCGACGCCATAGCTCTCGCCGCCGCCATGTTCGGTGATCGACGAGAAGCCGCCGCCCTCGAACCCGTCGAGGTCGTCGCGGGTCAATATGTTGACCACGCCCGCGACCGCGTCGGAACCATAGATCGACGAGGCGCCGGTCTTGAGTATCTCGACCTGGCGCACCACCGACAGCGGCAAGACGTTGAGGTCGAACGGCGCAACCGCGCCGCGGATGCCCGCCGGCCCCGCGCGGCGGCCGTTGATCAGCACCAGCGTCCGCTCGGCGCCGAGCCCGCGCAGCGACACGCTTTGCACATCGTTGCCGCCACCCACGACAAAGCGGTTCGAAATCACCGAAGTGATCTGGATCGATCCCTGTGCTGCGGGCGTCGATTGCAATATGTCGGCGAGCTGGACCTGCCCCTGCAGCTTGGCCGTTTCGGGGTCGATGACCTGGATCGGGTCGGCGCTGGTAAATTCGCTCTTGGCGATGCGCGATCCGGTGACGATGATTTCGTCGCCGCTCTGCGCCGTCGCCGGAGTCGCCACCAGCGCAATCGCCGAGGCCGTTGTTGCCAGAAACACCTGGGTGCCCATTTTCATCATCTTTGTCCGATTTAGAAAGTTGATCTCGCCCCCCGGCGGGGCGGAAACTACGCGAAAAGGCGTTTCGATATGGTTTACGTTGCAGTAAGTTTTTGCGCCGCGTCACCCGCTTGTCGGGACGACACGCCGCGGCTAGGCACGCTTGTGAAAGGATCGAGCGATGAGCAAGGCGATTGGCGATACGTTGGGGCGGCTGGAGGCAGTCATCCACGACCGGCTCGCGGCGGGCGAAAGCGACACCTCCTACGTCGCCAGCCTAGCGGCGAAGGGCCGTGGTAAGATCGCGCAGAAGCTCGGCGAAGAAGCGGTCGAAGCCGTAATCGCCGCGGTCAGCGAGGATGATCCCGAACTGATCGGCGAGGCAAGCGACCTGATCTTCCACCTCTCGATCCTGATCGCCGAGCGCGGGCTGACGTGGGACATGATCGCCGCCGAACTCGACCGCCGCGACGGCACCTCGGGCCACGTCGAAAAAGCCAGCCGCCAGTAAGGACCTCTCCGATGCCGATCGACGCCACCCTCCCCTATGACGACAGCAACATCTTCGCGCGCATCCTGCGCGGCGAGCTGCCTTCGAAGACGGTCTATGAGGACGAATTCGCGCTCGCCTTCCACGATATCAACCCGCAAGCGCCGCTCCACATCCTCGTCATCCCCAAGGGCGCCTATGTCAGCTGGGACGACTTCTCCGAACGCGGCAGCGACGCCGAAATCGCGGGTTTCGTCCGCGCCGTCGGCCAGGTCGCGCGCGATCAGGGCCTCGTCGCGCCCGGCTACCGCCTGCTCGCCAACGTCGGCCTCGACAGCCATCAGGAGATCGCGCACCTTCACGTCCATATCTTCGCGGGACAAAAGCTCGGACCGATGCTCGCGCGCTGATGTTCGGGCGCAGTCTATGAAGGCGGTCACAGCAATTTCCCGAAACGCGATTAACCCTGTGCTATATGCGGCCACGGGTGGACTCTGTTCCCTGTTTCCAGCAGGATAGATGTTCGGACCGAAGGGGGAGCGGGTAATGGGTATGCGATGGCGCGCGCTGGCTACAGCATTGGCCGGCAAGGCAAAACTGGCGCTGATCCTGCCCCTCACCCTTGCGATGGCGGCCACCGCCGCCGACACCGTCCCACAGGTCACGCTCGCGACCCCCGGCAGCTCGGGCAGCGGCGACGGCACGATCACCCGCTTTACCTTGCGTTTCTCCGAAGACATGGTCCCGCTCGGTGATCCCCGCGCCCAGGCCCCTGCGACCAATGACTGCAAGCTCCCCGCGTCATCCCGCTGGGTCGACACGCGCACCTGGGTGCTCGAATTCGACAAACCGCTCCCCGGCGGGCTCGCCTGCCATGTCGAACTCCGCGATGGCCTGACCACCGCGCGCGGCGTGTCGGTCGTCGGCAACAGCCGCTTCGCGCTCGACACCGGCGGTCCCTCGGCACGCGCCGTGCTCGCGGGCGGCATCGGCGGCGATATCGAGGAAAACCAGATCTTCCTCGTCGCCACCAATGTCGCCGCCGATCGCGCCTCGGTCGGCCGCTACGGCTATTGCGCCGTCGACGGCATCGGCGAGAAGATCCCGCTCGACGTCCTGCCGCGCGAAACCGCGACCGAAATCCTGACCGGGCTGGGCGAGAATAACTGGTCGCGCCAGTCCTTCACCGAAGACGCCGGCCTGCCGCAGCGCTTCCCCGCCGCGGGCGCCGACCGCGATGCCGCGCTCGACCGCATCATCCCGGTCAAATGCCGCCGCCCGCTGCCCCCCGGGCGCGAGATGGCGCTCGTCTGGGACGCGCGCATTTCGCAAGCCGGCGTCCCCGGCCGCACCGCCGGCCGCGACCAGCGTTTCGACCATGACGTCCGCCCCGCCTTCACCGCCAAAATGTCGTGCAGCCGCGTCAATCTGCAGGCGGGCTGCAACCCGATCAAGGATGTCGTGCTGAGCTTCGCCTCGCCCGTCGCGCGCGAAACCATCCTTGCCGCGACGCTGAACACCGCCGACGGCAAGAAACTGGCGCCGAAAATCGCCGACGACGACCGCAACGACGCATGGCTCACGACCGTCCGCTTCACCGGCCCGCTGCCGCAGAATGTCGACGCGACGCTCGTTCTGCCCGCCGATGTCTCCGACCAGAGCGGCCGGCGCCTGCAGAACCAGTCGAATTTCCCGCTGAAATTCCACATCGACCGCGCTCCCCCGCTCGTCAAATTCGCCGCCGAATTCGGCATCCTCGAAGCCGGCGAGGGCGGCGTCCTTCCCGTCACCGTCCGCGGGGTCGAAAGCGCGCTCGTCCAGGCGAACCTCAAAATGCCCGCGACCGCGCTCCGGGTCGGCGACGACGATGCCGCGATCGCGCGCTGGCTTCGCCGCGTCGATGACGCCGACGACACCGACTATCGCGAGGAAAAGGACCGCAGCGGCAAAGAGGTCACGGTCAACTACACCGGCACCAAATCGGTGTTCGCGGGCGCGCCCTCGGGCGGCGAACGCCGCGACCTGCAACTCTCGCCTCCGGGCGGCGGCAAGCTATTCGAAGTTGTCGGCATCCCGCTCACCGAAAAGGGGTTCCACGTCGTCGAGATCGCCAGCCCCGAACTCGGCGCCGCCCTGCTCGGCCGCAAGACGACGCGCTACGTCGCGACCTCTGCGCTGGTCACCAACATGGCGGTGCATTTCAAATGGGGCCGCGAGGGGTCGCTGGCGTGGGTGACGTCGCTCGATTCCGGCCTTCCCGTTTCGGGCGCCGAAATCCGCGTCTCCGACAGCTGCACCGGGCGCCTGCTCGCGCGCGGCACCGCCGACAAGGCTGGCCGCCTCGCCTTTGCGGGCGGGCTGCCGCAGCCCGAAACCTATTCGAGCTGCGAAGAAAATCCCGACATGGCGAAAAGCGAGGGCCATGCCCTGATGGTCTCTGCCCGCGCCGGCGACGATTTCAGCTTCACCCTCACCGACTGGGGCGACGGCATCCGCCCCTATGACTTCGACCTCCCCTATGGCTGGTCCGAACGCAACGACATCCTCCACACCATCTTCGACCGCGCGCTCGTGAAGGCGGGCGAGACGGTGCATATGAAGCACCTGCTCCGCCGCCCGGTCGGCCTCGGCTTCCGCACCCCCGAACCGCTCGAGGGCAAGCTCCGTCTCGTCCACCGCGGTTCGGACACCGAATTTGAAATGCCCTTCAGCATCGCAGCGAACGGCAGCGGCGACAGCGTCTGGAACGTACCCGCCTCGGCGCCGATGGGCGATTATGAACTCGTCTTCGTCACCAAGGACAAGGACGGCGAAGACAAGACGATCTGGTCGAACCAGTCGGTGAAGGTCGACGAATATCGCCTGCCGACGATGAAGGCGACGGTCACAGGCCCGAAAACCGCGCTCGTGCGCCCTGCGGCGGTGCCTTTGTCGCTGTTCGTCGGTTATCTCTCGGGCGGTCCCGCGCCCAATATCCCGGTCGAGCTGCGCACCAATTTCCGCTCATCCTGGTCGCCGCCCGAAGATTATCGGGACTGGGATTTCGACGGCCAGCCCGTCAAGGAAGGCATCGTCCAGCTCGACGACAGCGGCGACACCCCCTCGGCCGACCTGCCGCTCGCGCGCTCGGTGCCGCTCAAACTCGACGCGAACGGCAGCGCGACGACCAATGTCACGGTCGACCAGCCGATCACCGAACCGACGCTGATGGCGGCCGAAATGGATTATCAGGATCCCAATGGCGAGACGCTGACCTCCAGCCGCCGCATCACCCTTTACCCCTCCGCCGTGCGCCTCGGGCTCAAGACCGACGGCTGGCTGATGCGCGACAACGACCTCAAACTCAATTTCATCGCGCTCGACCTCGATGGCAAGCCGATCCGCGGCCAGCGCGTGCAGGTCGCGCTCTACAATCGCGAAATCATCACCGCGCGGCGCCGCCTGATCGGCGGCTTCTATGCCTATGACAACCAGATGCGGACGACCAAGCTCGCCGCCAATTGCGCCGCGACGACCGACAAGCTCGGCCGCGCGAGCTGCGCGATGGCGCCGGGCATTTCGGGCGAAGTCACCGTCGTCGCAACGACGCTCGACGCCGACGGCAACGAAGCGCGCGCGGTCCGCTCGGTGTGGCTCGCGGGCGACGACGAATGGTGGTTCGGCGGCGACAATGGCGACCGCATGGACGTCATCGCCGAAAAGCCGCGCTATGCGGCGGGCGATACCGCGAGCTTCCAGGTCCGCATGCCGTTCCGCGAAGCGACCGCGCTCGTCACCGTCGAACGCGAGGGCGTGCTCTCCAGCTTCGTCGTGCCGCTCAAGGGCACCAACCCCGTCGTGAAGGTCAAGCTGCCCGCCACTTATGCGCCCGACGTCTATGTCTCGGTGATGGCGGTGCGCGGCCGCGTGACGGGGCAGGAAAGCTGGTTCCGCAAGATGAAGCGCGCGGTCGGTTTCAAGATCGAGAATAGCGAGGGCGCGCCGCCGACCGCGCTCGTCGATCTCGCCAAGCCCGCCTATCGCATGGGCATCGCGCGGATCAAGGTCGGCTGGGAAGGTCATCAGCTCGACGTCAAGGTGAAGGCCGACAAGGAGAAATATGCAGTCCGCGAAACCGCGAAAGTCGCGATCGAGGTCAAGACGCCCGGCGGCAAGGCGGCGCAGAATGCCGACGTCGCCTTCGCCGCGGTCGACGAAGCGTTACTCCAGCTCGCCCCCAACGAAAGCTGGGAGCTGATCGACGCCATGATGGGCGAACGCACGCTCGACGTCCTCACCTCGACCGCGCAGATGCAGGTCGTCGGCAAGCGCCACTATGGCCGCAAGGCGCTCGAACCCGGCGGCGGCGGCGGCGGCGACCTGTCGGGCCTGACGCGCGAGGATTTCCGTCCGGTCCTGCTGTGGAAAGGCAATGTCCCCCTTGACACCAAGGGCCGCGCCACCGTCGACGTGCCGCTGTCCGACAATCTGTCGGGCTTCCGCCTCGTCGCGATCGCGACCGACGGCTCGCAATTTTTCGGCACCGGCGAAACGAGTGTCCGCACCGTGCAGGATCTTGGCGTCTTCGCAGGGATGCCCGAACTCGTCCGCACCGGCGACACTTACGACGCGCGCTTCACGCTGCGCAACGGCACCGACAAGGCGATGGAGGTCATAGCGACCCCGACGCTGTCGCCCGCCGTCGCGACCGCGCCGCCGCTCACCGTCACCATCCCCGCGGGCGGCGCGGTGCCGATCAGCTGGTCGATGACCGCACCCGAGACGACCGGCCCGATCGAATGGACCGTCGAGGCGGCCCAAAAGGGCGGCAAGGCGCGCGACCGGCTCGTCTTTGCGCAGCAGGTCGAACCCGCGATCCCGGTCGAAACCTGGGCCGCCAGCCTCTTCCGCGTCGGCCCCGGCACCACCTTGCCGATCGCCATTCCGGCAGGCGCGCTGCCCGGCGGCTATGTCGATGTCGCGCTCGCGGGGACGCTGGCACCGCCACTGACGGGGGTGCGCGATTATATGAGCGCCTATCCGTACAACTGCTTCGAACAATCGACCTCGCGCGCGATCGCCCTCGGCGACCTCGGACGCTGGCAGGCGCTCGCGGGCGCGATGCCGACCTATCTCGATGACGACGGGCTGCTGCGTTACTGGCCCAACGAGCGGATGGAAGGGTCGATCGAGCTCACCGCCTATGTGATGAGCGTGACCGCAGCGAACGGCTTCGCGATCCCCGAGGCGTCGAAAGCGAAGATGGTCCAGGCGCTTCAAGCGGTCGTCGAAGGACGGCTGACGCGCAAAGGCCATGGCCCCTGGGATATTCGTCCCGTCCGCATCGCGGCGCTTGCGGCGCTCGCGCGCAACAATGCGTCGAGCGCGCAGTTGGTGTCGGCGATCGACGTCGCGCCGGTCGACATGACCACCGGCACGCTCGCCGACTGGCTCGTCGCGATTGAAAAAACGTCGGGCGTGCGGAACGCCCCCGCGCTGCGCACCGCAGCCGAGGCCGAGCTCCGCAAGCGTCTCGTTTATGAAGGCACGCGCCTCGATCTCGTCGACGACGCGCGCGCGCCCTGGTGGATGATGACCAGCGGCGACGAAATGGCGATCAAGGCGCTCGAAGCCATACTCGGGCGCAAGGGCTGGGAAGATGACGCGGGCAAGTTGATGGTCGGCGTCGCGCAGCGCCAGCGCAAGGGCCATTGGGACACTACCCCCGCCAACGCATGGGGCGCCGTCACCGTCCGCCGTTTCGCAAACCTCTATCCGGCGAGCGCGATCACCGGCGTCACCAATATCAGTCTGTCAGGCAGCTCCGCCTCGCAAAGCTGGCCGCTGCCCGCCGATCCCGTCTCGCCGCTGCGTGTCGCGCTGAACGCGGCGACGATGAGCCTCAAGCATGAAGGCACCGGCACGCCATGGGCCACCGTCAGCGTCAAGGCCGCCGTCCCGCTCAAGGAACCGCTGAACGTCGGCTACCGGATCAAGCGGTCGGTCAGCATCGTCAAGGCGGCGAACAAGGACCGGCTGACGCGCGGCGACGTGATCAAGATCCGGATTGAGGTCGTCGCGGCCGCGGGCCGGACGTGGGTGGTGATCAACGATCCGGTCGCGCCGGGCGCAACGATCGTCGGCAATCTCGGCGGCCAGTCCGAAATGTTTGGCCAACAGGCGGGCGGATCGGGCGCGCAGCCCAGCTATGTCGAGCGCGGCAAGGACAGCTGGCGCGGCTATTTCGGCTGGATGCCCGCGGGCACTCACGCGGTTGAATATGTCGTGTGCCTCAACGGCTCGGGCAAATTCACCCTGCCGCCGACGCGCGTCGAGGCGATGTATTCGCCCGCGATCCGCGGCCAATGGCCGAACGCCCCGCTGACGGTGGCGAGCGTCGGGCAGTGATGCCACTACGCTCTCCCTTTTTCCGTTCGTGTCGAGCGAAGTCGAGACATCCCAAAGGCCTGCACGACCGATGGGCATCTCGACTTCGCTCGATGCGAACGGGAAAAGCGGGTTTCGCTTCTCTATCCCTGTGCCCCTGCGAAGGCAGGGGCCCATCACCGATCGGTTCACGCTCGCACCGGCAGGAGATGGGCTCCTGCCTTCGCGGGAGCACGCGCTAATTTAGACAATGAATTTACCCTGCAAACGCCGCTGGCGTGACGCGCTGGCATGGCTCGCCCTCGCCCTGCTCATCCTCACAACCGCTGCGCATCTCGCGACGCGCCCGCCCGCGATGCCCGCATTCTCGGAAGTCCGCGCCGACTGGAAACCCAGCGAAGCCTGGCTCACCGACCGCGACGGCCAGTTGCTCGACAGCGAACGCGTCAATTTCGAACGCCGCCGTCTCGCATGGGTGCCGCTGAACGCCATCAGCCCTGCGGTCCGCACCGCCGTCGTGAAAGCCGAGGACCGCCGTTTCTGGTCGCACGGCGGCGTCGACTGGCTCGCGGTCGCCAGCGCCGTCCGGGCGCGCCTGACGATGGGGCGGGCCGGCGACCGGTCGCGCGGCGCCTCGACCCTCGCGATGCAGCTCGCCGCTTTCCTCGACCCCAGCCTCGCGCAGCCGGGAAAGCGCGACTGGCGTACCAAGCTGCGCCAAATGCGCGCGGGGCAGGCGCTCGCGGCGAACTGGTCGCACGAACAGATGCTCGAGGCTTATTTCAACCTCCTTCCCCTGCGCGGCGAGGCGCAGGGCATCGGCGCGGGCGCGCAAAGCCTGTTCGGCAAGAAGCCCGCCGACATGACCGGCACCGACGCCGCGCTCTTCGCCGGACTTCTCCCCAACCCCGCCGCCAGCGCCGAGGCGCTGTCCCGCCGTGCCTGCCGCGTCGCCCAAGCCAAGGACTGCACCGCGATCCGCGCCGCCGCCGCGACGCTCGTTTCCGGCGAATATGCCGCGCGCTTCGACCCCGGCCTCGCGCCGCACCTCGCCGTCCGCCTGCTCGACCAGCCCGGCAAGCGCGTCAAAACGACGATCGACCGCCGCATCCAGACCGCCGCGATCGTCGCGCTGCGCCGCCAGCTCGCGGGCCTCGGCGCGGACCGCGTCCGCGACGGCGCGGTCGTCGTCCTCGACAATGCCACCGGCGAAGTCCTCGCCTATGTCGGCGGCGTCGGCCTCAAATCGACCGCCGCGATGGTCGATGGCGCCAATGCGCGGCGGCAGGCGGGATCGACGCTGAAACCGCATCTTTACGCACAGGTGATCGAACATGGCTGGCTTACCGCCGCGTCGATCCTCGACGACAGCCCGGTCCAGCTAGACACCGCCTCGGGCCTCTATGTCCCCAAGAATTACGACCACAGCTTCAAGGGCCCGGTCAGCGTCCGCCACGCGCTCGCCTCGTCGCTCAACGTCCCTGCCGTGCGCGCGCTCATCATCGACGACGTCCAGCAATTCCGCGACCGCCTCTGGGCATTGGGCTACCATGGCCTCGTCGAAGACGGCGAATATTACGGCTTCAGCCTTGCACTTGGCTCCGCCGAAGTGTCGCTCGTAGAACAAGCTAACGCATTCAGAACATTTGCTAATATGGGAAGGTGGTCGCCCGTTTCATACCATATTACGCGGCACTTTCGACAACATCCGCCGCGCCAGATCGTGGGCCCCGCCGCCGCCTTCATCGTCGGCGACATCCTCGCCGACGCTTCCGCCCGCACCGACGCCTTCGGCGCCGACAGCGCGCTCCGCCTCCCCTTCTGGGCCGCCGCCAAGACCGGCACCTCCAAAGGCATGCGCGACAATTGGTGCATCGGCTTCACCGACCGCTTCACCGTCGCCGTCTGGGTCGGCAATCTCGAGGGCGATTCGATGCGCGCCGTCTCGGGCACCTCGGGCGCCGCGCCGGTGTGGCGCGACGTGATGCTCGCGCTCCACGCCGACCGCCCCGGCAAGCCACCGACGATGCCCGCCGGCGTCGAGGCGCGCCAGATCGTCCTCCCCGGCACCCGCGAACCCCCGCGCCGCGAATATTTCCTTCGCGGTACCGCGCAAAGTGAAATGGCCGCAGCCCCGCAAGCTGCACGCCGCCCGCGCATCACCAGCCCGGTCAGCGGCAGCGTCTATGCGCTCGACCCCGACATCCCGATCGACCGCCAGCGGCTCGCGGTGACGGTCAGCGGCTCGGTCGCCGGATACCGCCTGCTCCTCGACAAGAAGCCGCTTGGCGACGCCGACGCAGGTGCACAAATCCTGCCGCGCCCCGGCGTCCATATGCTCGCGCTAGTTGATCCAGGCGGCCGAATGATTGACCGCGTGCGCTTTACCGTACGGTAAAGCACCGCTGGTCCCCATTATATGCTGCATTGGCCCCATGAAATTAAGTTGCGCTGACGCGCGGAGCGGCTAGTCTGCCCCGCCATGAGACGGGCGGCAGTTCAGCCGCTCCCAAGGGGAAGATTATGCTATTTGACCGCGTAAAGTCGTTGGATGCCATTTTGGCGACAGCGGAAAAAAAGTCGCTTACGCGCACATTGGGCGCCTTTCAGCTCACCATGCTGGGGATTGGCGCCGTCATTGGGACCGGAATTTTCGTCCTGACCGCCGAAGCCGCGCAAAAGGCGGGCCCCGGCATGATGATCAGCTTCATCATTGCCGGTTTCGTCTGCGCCTTTGCCGCGCTCTGCTACGCCGAAATGGCCTCGATGGTCCCCGTCTCGGGTTCGGCCTATACCTATAGCTATGCCGTGATGGGGGAATTGATCGCCTGGATGGTCGGCTGGGCGCTGATCCTCGAATATGCCGTTGCGGCGGGCGCCGTTTCGGTGGGCTGGTCGGGCTATGTCGTCGGCCTGATCGAAAACGCCTTCAGCATAGATATACCGGCGACATGGGTTCTCGGGCCGTTCGACGGCGGCATGATCAACTTGCCGGCGATGTTTATTGCGGGCCTCGTCACCATGCTGCTCGTCATCGGCACGCGCGAATCGGCGACGGTCAATGCGTTCCTCGTGGTCATCAAGGTCGCGGCGTTGACGCTCTTCGTCGTCCTCGCGGTCCCCGTGATGAACATGGAGAATTTCGAGCCCTTCGCTCCGCTCGGCTTTGGCGGCATTGGCGCCGCGGCCGCCTCGATCTTCTTTGCTTATGTCGGCTTCGACGCCGTTTCGACGGCGGCCGAGGAAACCAAGAACCCGCAGCGCAACATGCCGATCGGCCTGATCGGCAGCCTTGCCATCTGCACCATCTTCTATCTGCTCGTTGCCGCCGGCGTGATCGGCTCGGTCGGCGCGCAACCGGTCGGGATCGATGCTGCGACCCAGCATGCGCTGGAACCCGGCAGCCGCGAACTCGCCGCGGCGTGCGCCGCGATGGGCGATCAGGCGGTCGTGTGTTCGAAGGAAGCGCTTGCCTGGACGATGCGTGAAATCGGATGGCCGCAGGTCGGCAACCTGATCGGCCTTGCGGCTGGCCTCGCGCTGCCATCGGTCATCCTGATGATGATGTTCGGCCAGACCCGCATCTTCTTCGTCATGAGCCGCGACGGCCTGCTTCCGAAAGCCTTCTCGAAGATCCACCCGAAGTTCAACACGCCGCACGTGATCACGATCATCACGGGCATTGCGGTCGCGCTGTTCGCCGCCTTTTTCCCTGTCGGGCAGTTGGCGAACATCTCGAACTCGGGCACGCTCTTCGCCTTTGCCGCGGTGTCGATCGCAGTGATGGTGATCCGCAAGACCGATCCCAGCCGCCATCGTCCGTTCAAGACGCCGCTGATCTATATCACGGCGCCGATTGCGATCCTTGGCTGCCTCTACCTCTTCTTCAACCTCGATCAGAAGAGCATCAACCTCTTCCTGATCTGGGCCGCCATCGGCCTCGTCGTCTACTTTGCCTACAGCCGCTCGCGCAGCCATGTGGGTCAGGGACATATCGAGGTGCATGAGGACGACGCGGACGCACCGCCGCCGCCGGTCCCCCCGGCTCCGTCGTTCCGCTGAGGGTTCGAAACGCAAAGGGAAAGGGGGCTTCGGCCCCCTTTCTTTTGACCAGCGTGTCGAGCAGGGCCGCGGCCGTTATCGACCGTTTGACGACTTTCCACTGAATATCTGGTAATAGCCATCACGGGCGGTCGGCATCAGTCGCGCGAAAATCGTGAGGGGCAGGCGAGATGGTGGAGAGTTATGGGGCACTGGTTGGCTGGGCACATCATGATGCAGGGGACCGCATCATGCTCCGGCTCGAAAGCGTACAATCTTCGGAAGCGGCCAAGAAGCACGACCCCGATTTGTTTCGTTTCCTTATGACCAAGCAGCAAGCGGCTATCCTGGGCAATTATCTGGTGCGGCTTTCCGGTCAGTCCCCGGCCGTTCCAAAAAAGCGGCGTTGGTTTCGCCGCTTCTTGGGCTGACGGAGGTTTCTGGCGATTGCTGATCGCGTCGCAATATCCGCAATAGGCCAGCGGCCAATTGCAGGCCCTCGTTGCGCAGGCGCAGCCGTATCTTTTTCGCCTTAAGCCCGCCTACTCCGCATCCTCATCCTTTGGCGCCCGCACTTCGCTGACGAGCAATTTGTCGATCTTGCGTCCGTCCATGTCGACGATCTCGAACCGCCAGCCCCTGTCGGTGAAGCGCTCGCCTTCCTTGGGCAGATGCTTGAGGATCGCGAGCGCATGGCCTGCCGCGGTCGCGTAATCACGGTCGTCGCCAAGTTCGATGCCCAGCCGCTCGGCCATCTGGTCCGCGGGCATCGACCCCGCAATCAAGAGGCTGCCGTCCTCGCGCTCGACGACGAAGGGCTCGCTGCCGATATCCTGGTCCGACGCGAATTCGCCGGCGATCGCAGCGAGCAGATCGGCGGGGGTTACCAGCCCTTCGAAATGGCCATATTCGTCATGGACGAACAGCATCGGCACGTCGGCGACGCGCAGGGCTTCAAGCGCATCCATCGCGTCGATCTGGTCGTGAATGACCTTCGCCGACCGGGTCAGACGGTCAACCTCGAGCGCTTCGCCGCGGAACAGCGCCGCGGCGATATCGCGCGCCTGGACGACGCCCACGATATCGTCGACCGACCCGCGCGCCACGGGCAGCCGCGTGTGGGGGCTTTCCAGCAATTTGGCGCGCACGGCTTCGGCGTCCGCCGCGATGTCGATCCAGTCGACATCGATGCGGGGGGTCATCACCTCGCGCACCGGCCGGTCGGCGAGGCGCACGACGCCCGAAATGATCGCGCGCTCGCTTTCCTCGATCACCCCCGATTTTGAGGCTTCGGCGACGATCAGGTGAAGTTCCTCGGCGGTCACCCGGTCTTCGGATTCGCGATTGAGACCCAATATGCGAAACACGAGCGCCGAGCTGCGATCGAGCAACCAGACAAGCGGCGCGCCGATTTTCGACAGCCACAGCATCGGCAGCGCGATGAAAATAGCGATCGGTTCGGGCGCACGCAGTGCAAATTGCTTGGGCACCAGTTCGCCGACGATCAGGGAGAAATAAGTAGTGACCGCAATTACGACGGCGAAGCCGACCGTCAGCGCGGTCTCGTCGTCAAATCCGAACAGCACCTGCAGCCGCTCACCGACCGGTCCGCCCAGGCTGGCACCGGAATAGGCGCCGGCAAGGATGCTGATCAGCGTGATACCGACCTGTACCGTCGACAGAAAGCGCCCCGGATCCGCTGTCAGTTGCCGCGCGATTTTCGCACCGCGGCTGCCGCGCTTCTCGGCCGCCTGCAGTCGCGGGTCGCGCGCCGAGACGATGGCCAGTTCGGACATGGCGAAAACGCCATTGAGAAGGACAAGGACCGCGATGATCGCTACATCGGACCAGGGAAAGGGGGTCATTGGGCAGTCGTGCGGCGGGTCGGCGCCCAGCCCCTGTCTACGTCGGTCATGCCGGGCTTATAGGACAAAGCCGCGGCGATGCACAATGGCGGCTGAACACCCGGCTCAGTTATCGTTCAGTCGGATTCTGGAACTAGATCGTCGGCCATATGTTATCGGCATGAACGGTGGAATGCGAACGACCATAAGCAGCCACCGGATAAGGGAGCGACATAATGAATATCAACACGATCAAGCTGACCACCATCGCCGCATTGGGTGCGATGACCCTCACTGGCTGCGTCACCGATCCCGTGACCGGGGAACGCAAGATATCGAAGGCCGCGATCGGCGGTGTCGGCGGCGCGCTGGGTGGCTATCTGCTCGGCGACCTGATCGGCGGCCGCAACAGCCGCACCGAAGAAATCGTCGGCGCGGGTATCGGCGCGGTCGCCGGTGCGGGCGTCGGCTATTATATGGATCAGCAGGAAAAGAAGCTGCGCGAGCGTACCGCGGGCACCGGCATCGATGTCGAACGCCAGGGCGACCAGCTCGTGCTCAACATGCCCGGCGATGTGACCTTCGACCTCAACAGCGCGATGGTGAAATCGCAGTTCCGCAGCGCGCTCGACAGCGTCGCGTCGACGCTCGCGGAATATCCGAGCACCTATATCGACGTTTATGGTCACACCGATTCGACCGGCAGCGACACCTATAATCAGGGCTTGTCCGAACGCCGCGCGGCATCGGTCGCCGACTATCTGGCCGGCCGCGGCATCCAGCGCGCACGCATGGCGACGCTTGGTTATGGCGAATCGCAGCTGAAATGCTCGCCCGAACGCAGCGAGGCCGACTATCAATGCAACCGGCGCGTCGAAATCCGCATCGCGCCGGTCACCCAGTCCGACGTCAACGCGGCGCGCTAACCCGTTTCCATTCCCGTGGAAAAGAAAGGGCGTCGCCGAAAAGCGGCGCCCTTTTCATGTCAGCCGAGGTTGAAGCTCGCCTTGACCCCGTCGATGACGAACTGCGCGGCAAGCGCCGCGAGCAGGACGCCGAGCAGGCGGGTGATCACCGCTTCGCCCTTATTGCCGATAATCCGCATCAACGGCCCCGCCGCGAGCAGCGCGCCGAGCGTCAACAACAGCACGAGCAGCAATGCTCCGAAAATGACAAAGGCGCGGTCGATCCCGTTATTCTGCGACACGAGCAGCATCACCGACGCGATCGAGCCCGGCCCCGCCAGCATCGGCATCGCCATGGGAAACACCGAAACATCGTCGATCTCGGGGGTCGCGATCACCTTTTCGGCGCGCTGCTCGCGGCGTTCGGTGCGCTTTTCGAACACCATGTCGATCGCGATGATGAACAGCATGATGCCGCCCGCAATGCGGAAACTGTCGAGGTCGATATGCAGGAAGCTTAGCAGCGCTTCGCCGAACATCGCGAAAAAGACGAGAATGCACCCCGCGATCAGCGTCGCGCGGATCGCCATCGAACGCCGCTGCGCCGCGCTCGCGCCCGTCGTCAGGCTGGCATAGATCGGCGCGCAGCCCGGCGGGTCGATGACCACGAACAGCGTGACAAAGGCCGAGATGAACAGGTCGATCATGGCTGCTTCGGCGCCGCGACCTGGTCGTCGATGAACGTCGCCATATCCTTGCCGTCCCACAGGCGGATCGTCACGCGGCGCGACTGGTCGGCGCGCACGGTCGACGTCCAGCTCAACGTCTGATCCGGCGACAAGCCGACGGCCATATCCTCGCCATCACCGCCCGCTTCGATCGCCACCGCGGGACGCGATCCGCAGACCGCCTGCTTCGATGCGATGAATTCGGGGGCTTCGCGCGCGCTCGTCAGGCCATCGCCATGATCGAGGATCCAGCTAAGCTTGCCCTTCTTGGGATCGCGCAGCCAGACGGTCGTGAAATAACCGTTCGCCGGCCCCTTCTGCCACGCACCCGTGGTGACGCCGACATTGCCGTCGCAGCTGATATAGACCGCATGCGGCTGCCACTTCACCGCCTCTGCGGGGTCCTTCTGCGACTTCAGCCAATCGCGCGCCTTCACGCGCTGCGGCACGAACATCACCGCTTCGGGCGATGCGGTTTCGCTAAACGCCGTCCACTGGCCCTTTTCCTGCGCGAGCCGTGAAAAACCGATCTCGGCGGCGATGAAAGCGCTGGGGTTCGCTGCGAGCGGATCGCGTTCGCGTGCCGCTGCAGCGCCACCCGCAATCACCGAAAGCGACATGACTGCGACAGCCAGGTAGCGCATCAAAAACCCTCCGGATCGGCGAGCCCGGCGCGGCGGTGCGCGGCGACGAGCGTGTTGCGCAGCAGGCACGCGATGGTCATCGGGCCCACACCGCCCGGAACCGGCGTGATCGCATCGGCGACCGCGGCGACGCTGTCATAATCGACGTCGCCGACGAGCCGCCCCTTCGCCGCACCGTCGGCGGGCGGCAGGCGGTTGATACCGACGTCGATCACGGTCGCACCGGGCTTGATCCAGTCGCCCTTCACCATCTCGGCGCGCCCGACCGCCGCGACGACAATGTCGGCGCGGCGAACAAGCGCGGGCAGATCCTTGGTCCGGCTATGCGCCATGGTGACGGTGCAGTTCGCGCCGAGCAGCAATTGCGCCATCGGCTTGCCGACGAGGATCGAGCGCCCGACGACGATCGCGTCCTTGCCCGACAAATCACCGAGCCGGTCCTGCAACAGCAACAGGCAGCCATAGGGGGTGCACGGCACCATGCCGACTATGCCGAGCGCGAGACGTCCGGCGCTGACCGGGGTCAGGCCATCGACATCCTTGTCGGGATCGATCGTCGCGACCGCCGCCTGTTCGTCGAGATGGCCAGGCAGCGGCAATTGGAGGAGGATGCCGTCGACCGCCTCGTCGGCGTTGAGCCGCGCCAGCAAGGCCTCGACCTCGTCCTGCGTCGCGGTGGCGGGCAAGCGATGCTCGAAGCTTTCCATGCCGGCGGCGACCGTCGCCTTTCCCTTCGACCCGACATAAACCGCGCTCGCCGGATCGTCGCCGACGAGCACGACCGCCAGGCCGGGCGCACGCGACGTCGCGGCCTTGAACGCCGGAACCGCATCGGCAATCCGCGCCCGCAGGCCGGCGGCGAAAGCCTTGCCGTCGATCACCTGCGCAGCGGTCATCACGCCATCCCGTTGGCGTAGGCAAGCCGCGCAAGATAGCTAAGCACCGGACCGTCGAGAATGATGATGATGATCAGCACCAGCATGGGTGTCAGGTCGAGCCCGCCGAAATCGGGCATGATGCGGCGGAAAGGCCGATAAAGCGGCTCGGTAATCCGGTCGAGGACCGTCCAAAGCTGGCCGACGAACTGGCTGTGCGTGTTGATGACGTTGAACGCGATCAGCCACGACATCACCGCCTGCGCGATGATGAACCACCACAGGACCGTCAGGATGATGTGGACGATCTGGAGGAGCATGAGAAGCAAGGCGATTTCTCCGTAAAAGGGTCTTGCCGCGTCTCTTAGCGGTGAATGAGCGTGCCTGCACCCCTCGCGGTGAAAATTTCGAGCAGCATCGCGTGCGGGATGCGCCCGTCGAGGATGACCGCCGCCTCGACCCCGGCGTCGACGGCGGCGACGCAGGTCTCGACCTTCGGAATCATGCCGCCGGTGATCGTCCCGTCCTGTTTCAGTTCGTCGATCGCCGGGCGGTCGAGGTCGGTGAGCAGCGCGCCCGACTTGTCGAGCACCCCGGCGACGTCGGTGAGCAGGAAGAATCGTTTGGCGCCGAGCGCGCCCGCGATCGCGCCCGCCATCGTGTCGGCGTTGATATTATAGGTCGCGCCGTCCGCACCAAGCGCTACCGGCGCGACGATCGGAATGAAATTGTCCTTGGTCAGGTTGACGAGGATCGTCGGGTCGACCGCGACGGGTTCGCCGACGAAGCCCAGGTCCACATGCCGCTCGATCCCCGAATTGGGATCGGGTTCGGTGCGGCTGACCTTTTCGGCGAGCACAAGGTTCGCGTCCTTGCCCGAAATGCCGACCGCGCGGCCGCCAAGCGCGGCGAGCCAGCTGACGATCTCCTTGTTGATCTTACCCGCCAGCACCATCTCGGCGACCTCGGCGGTCGCGGCGTCGGTGACGCGCAGCCCGCCGACAAAGGTCGATTCGATCCCGAGCTGTTTCAGCATCGCGCCAATCTGCGGCCCGCCGCCATGGACGACGACCGGGTTGATACCGACGGCTTTCAGCAGGACGACATCCTCGGCGAAGTCGCGCTGCGCCTCGGGATCGCCCATCGCATGGCCGCCATATTTGATCACGAAGGTCTCGCCCGCATAGCGCTGCAGATAGGGCAGCGCCTCGACGAGCGTTTCGGCCTTGGCGAGCAGGTCGGGCATTTTCGAAGGATCGGTCATCGTCATCATCCTGCCGGCAGTTCGGCTTTGGCGTCCATCTTGCGGCCGATCGCGACCACCGCCATCACCAGCAAGGGCACCATCACCGCCGACAGAGCGACCTTGGCAAGCATCTGGCCGATCATCAGGTCGGCGATCGGGCGCACGCCATAGAAGCTGACCGTGATGAAGATCAACGTATCGATGATCTGGCTGAGCGCCGCCGCGACGAAGCCACGCAACGGCAACAGCCGGCCGTTGTTCGCGGTCATCCGCGCAAAAATCCAGACGTTGAGGCTGACCGACACGCCATAGGCCAAAATCCCCGCGGCCATCATCCGCCAGCCCTGCCCGACGATAATCGGAAAGGCTTCCTTGGCGGGTTCGTACATCCCCTCGTCGGTCGGCAGCTGCAGCACGAACACCGTCAGGATGATCGCGAGAATGAGCGGAATGAAACCGAACCGGACCAGCTTGTCGGCGACGGCGCGGCCGTGCAGTTCGGCGATGCCGCTCGATATCGCGATCAGCGTCAGAAAGGGGAAAATCCCGGCCTCGACCGCGAGCGGACCAAGCGCGACCTGCTTCGCGCCGAGGAAACCGCCGAGCGGGACCATGCCGCCGTAGAGGATTGCGAACAGCAGCAGCGAAGGCGCGATCAGGCGCGAGGAGCTATTTTCCATCGAGGCCGCTTAATCGCTTTTGCGGCGGGTGGAAAGGTGCCGCATCGGCACAGACTTGCCCCACCCGGAAAGCCCGCTAGAGACGGGTATCAATTTGCGGGGGACGCACAGACATTATGGAACGCCTGATCGGTTTGCTTGGCATCGTCGCATTGCTTGCGATTGCCGTGCTGTTTTCGTCGAACCGTCGCTGGATTCGCCCGCGCATCGTCATCCCGGCGTTCCTGCTCCAGGCCGGATTCGCGGTGCTCGTCATCGGCACGCCGTGGGGCCGCGCGGTGATTCAGGCGATGTCGAACGGCGTTTCGAACCTCTTGAGTTATGCCGACGAAGGCACGAAATTCCTGTTCGGCGAAGTGCTGACGCAGGCGCCCTATGGCAAGGCGGTGTTCGCGATCGGCGCACTGCCCGTGATCATCTTTTTCGCCTCGCTGATCTCGGTGCTCTATTATCTCGGGATCATGCAGCTGATCATCAAATGGGTCGGCGGCGCGATCCAGAAGGTCACCGGCATCACCAAGGTCGAAAGCCTCGGCGCCGCCGCGAACATCTTCGTCGGCCAATCCGAATCGCCGCTCGTCATCCGCCCTTATCTCGCCGGCCTCACCCCGCCGCAGCTGTTCACCGTGATGACGGTCGGCATGGCGGGCGTCGCGGGCACCATCCTCGGCGCTTATGCCGGGATGATCGGCCCGCACCTCCTCCCCTATCTGCTTGCAGCCAGCTTCATGTCGGCGCCCGGCGGCATCCTGATGGCCAAGATCATGATGCCCGACGATCCCAAGGACATCGGCATCGAACCCGTCGTAATGCCCGAGGCGAGCCATGACGAGGAAAAGCCCGCGAACATCATCATGGCCGCCGCGCAGGGCGCGCAGACCGGCGTCAAGCTCGCGGTCGCGGTCGGCGCGATGGTGATGGCGTTCGTCGCGCTCGTCGCGCTCGCCAACGGGCTGCTCGCGGGAATCGGCGGCTGGTTCGGCGTCGAAGGTCTGTCGTTCCAAGCGATCATCGGCACGATTTTCCGCCCCGTGATGTGGCTGATGGGGGTGCCATGGGAAGAAAGCGCCGTGGTCGGCGGGCTGTTCGGCAGCAAGGTCGTGCTCAACGAATTCGTCGCCTTCATCGACCTCGGCCGCGCGCAGGGCGATATGTCGGCCGCAGCGGTCGCGATCGCGACCTTTGCGCTCTGCGGTTTTGCCAATTTCAGTTCGATCGCGATCCAGATGGCGGTGACCGGCGGCCTCGCCCCGAACCAGCGTCCGATGATCGCCAAGCTCGGCCTCAAGGCATTGCTCGCGGGCAGCCTGTCGAACCTGATGTCGGCGGCGCTCGCGGGGCTGATGCTCGGCGTCGCCCCGCCGCTCGCTGCGCCTCCTCCGGCGACGCCCGCCGTTGCAGCGCCCGCGCCCGAAACCCATGCGGCTCCCCCGGCCGTACCGACAGCGGAACCAGCCAAGGCGCCCTAACCTCCCCGGCCGATTGGGACAATTTGCAAGCCGCCTGCGAATGACGTAAACTTTGGGATATAACGAATCCCGGGTCGCGTTCGCAATATGGGAGGCTGTCATGAAAACCGCTTATCGTTTGTCGATACTTGCCGCAGCAGCGGCGTCGATAGGGGCGGGTTTCCTCGCCACATCCTATGCCCAGACTGCCGAAACCGAACGCTATCGCCCCGAGCGACCGCCCAAAGCGACCATCTATCGCGATGCCGGCTATCGCGGCCCCGCGGTGTTCATCGGCGAGGAAAAGCCCAACCTCGGCCTCGCCTGGCCGGTCAATTCGATCCGCGTCCCGAACGGCCGCTGGGAGCTTTGCGAAAAGACGCGCTATCGCGGCAACTGCCGGACGGTCGATCGCGACACGCCGATGCTGAACAATGTCCTGCGCGGAATTACCATCCAGTCAATTCGCCCCGTCGGCGGGGGCGGCGGTGGATGGAACCCGAACCCGCCCGCCAACGACCAGGTCGCGCGCGGCAATTTCGCCGAATTCCACACCCAGCCGGCGGAGCGCAACTACCGCGTGCTCGCCTGTGCTCGCGGCTCTGCAACTGCCAATTGCGCCGCGCAGACCGCCGATACCTGGTGCCGCTCGATCGGCTGGAACGGGTCGGCACGCGAGCATATGGAAACGATCAGCGGGCGGGTCTACCTCGCCGACGTGCTGTGCGTCCGTTCGGGCTATTGAGGGGGAGACAGGATATGAAGACGACGATTTTCGTCGCGGCAGGCGCCGCGATCCTCTCGCTTGCGGCCTGTTCGTCGGTCCCGCGCAACACCGGCACCAGCTATGACTGCAGCGGCGGCACCAAGCTGAAGGTTGACTATGTCGGCAATACCGCCGTCGTTCGCGTCAACGGCATGCGTTCGATGTTACTCAAACAGACGCCGGCGAACAGCGGCCAGATTTACGAGAACAAGAACGGAGCACGGCTGCAGCGCAATGGCAACGACGTGACCTGGAACACGGCTTTGCGCTCGGCGCCCGAAAGCTGCCGCGTCGTCTATACCCCGATGTGATTCGGAAATCCGACGGCGCGGTTACAAAGTCATTTGCGCCAGCGCCGCGCGGACTTCGCCGACGAACAATTCGGGCTGTTCCCACGCCGCGAAATGCCCGCCGCTTGTCAGTTCGTTCCAGTAGACGATATTCTTGTAGCGCCGCTCGGCCCAGCGCCGCGATAGGCGCATGATCTCGTTCGGGAACAGGCTGCACCCCGTGGGTACCAGAATTTCCCCGGCAGCGAAGCTGCGGAAGCTGTGCCAATAGAGCCGCGCCGAGGATGCTGCGCTGGCGGTCAGCCAGTACAGGCTGACCGTATCAAGCATAGCATCGCGCAAAAGCGCATTTTCGGGATGGCCGCCGATTGACAGGCCGCCGGGCTGGTGCCCGCAGTCAGTCCATCCGTGAAATTTTTCGACGATCCACGCCATCTGCCCCACGGGTGAATCGGTCAGCGCATAGCCGATTGTTTGCGGCCGCGTCGCTTGCTGCGTCGAATAACCGCTGTCCTTCGACCGATACCAGCCGAAGCGCGCAAGATAGAGTTTCTCGCTATCGGAAAGGTCGGTCATCAGGTCGGGCGGCGGCGCGCCGACCACCATATTGACATGGATGCCAGCGCAACGATCGGCATGGTTCATCGCGATCGCGCACGTCACCGCGCTCCCCCAATCGCCGCCCTGCGCAAAATAGCGATCATAGCCGAGCGCCCGCATAAGCGCGTCCCACGCCGCGCCAATATGCTCGATGCTCCATCCGGCCTCGCCGGGCTTGCCCGAAAAGCCATAGCCAGGAAGTGACGGGATCACGAGATGATAATCGGCGACAAGCGGTTCGATCACGTCGAGGAATTCGAGCACCGACCCCGGCCAGCCGTGCGTCAGGACCAGCGGCCGTGCGGTTGGGTTGGCCGACTGGATATGCAGGAAATGGATGTCGACCCCGCCCACCGTCGCGAGATAATTGGGCAGCGAATTGACCCGCGCCTCGACCCGGCGCCAGTCATACGCATCGCGCCAATAGACCGCGAGTTCCTGCGCATAGGCGAGCGGAATGCCCTGATCCCAGTCGTCGACGGTTTCTTTTTCCGGCCAGCGGGTGCGCGCCAAACGCGCCTTCAGATCGTCGAGCGCCGCTTGCGGCATGTCGATGGTAAAGGCACGAATATTGTCGACCTGCATCCGCATCCTCCCGCTCAGGCCAATATGCTCAGGGGCGTGCGGGCGCCTTGCAACCGCGTTCGAGCCCGACACCCTTCAGGAAACCGCGGCGCACCGTACCGGCATAGACCGCCAGCGCATAGCGGCGACGCTCGGCGTTGGCGCCGGTGACTTCGCCAATCAGCCCGCGGAAAGGAATAATGCCGCCCGCGATCGTTCCGGCGACGCGGCCCGCGGTTTCCTCGCGCTTCTTGGCACGGTCCTTGTCGACCTGTTCGTTGACGTCGGGACCCAGCACTTCGTTGAGTTCGTTCACTTCGTTGATGATCGCCGCACATTTTCCAAGCCCCGCGAGCGAATAGGGATTGTCCTGAATCGCCAGCAACTTTGGCGGAACTTCCTTGCCGTCGAACGGCGCGGCCACCGAGTTGGCGGTGTCTTTGATAGTCGATTCTTCGGGCGCGCCCTGCTGTGCCTGGGCGGTCACAGCTCCGGCCAGAAGAACGGCGGCAAGTAAGAATAAGGTCTTGTTACGCATGATCATATCATCCCCTGCATTCCATATACCCAACGCATTGGATGCCTTTCGGCTCCCTCTGGTCAGACCTATAGCGGACGACGCAGGGTGATTTGAACCCACGGCCCCTGTGCGCCGTCATAGCCGCCGCCAACACCCTCGGAGATATCGAGTAAATCCCAAACGGCGGCGTCGCGATAGATGGATTCGAGCTCTGCGCGCGCAAAATAGTTGAAATAGCGCCCGAAGCGGTCGCGTCCTTCCGCCCCGCCGCCTTTGTAGCTTGCGAAATGCAACCCGCCCGGCCTCAGCGCGCGGTGAATGCGCGCAATTACCTCCCGAAGATCGCGGCGCGGTACGTGGAGCAAGCTCGCCGACGCCCAGACGGCATCATAGCGCGCGGTCGCATCGAGCTCTCCGAAGCGCATCACGCGCACCGGGCGACCGATCTGCGCTTCCGCCTTCGCAGCGATCTCGGCGACCCCGTCGGTCGGATCGACCGCAAAGCCCCGCGCCATCATGTGCGCGGCGTCGCGGCCGCCGCCGCATCCCAGTTCGAGTATCTCCGCTCCGGCGGGCAGCCGGTCGAGGAAGCGATCGAGATGGCGCGACACGCCAAGCTTGCCCGACGCCGTATAGACCGGCGCTTCCGCCGCATAGAATGCGAGGGTCCGGGCGTCGTATCCGCTCACCGCGTCGGGACGGGTTCCGACCCGGTCCAGTCGTAGAAGCCGCGCCCTGCCTTTTTGCCGACCCAGCCCGCATCGACATATTGGACGAGCAAGGGCGCGGGACGGAATTTCGGATCGCCGGTGCCGCTGTAGAGGACGCGGATGATCTCAAGGCAGGTGTCGAGCCCGATGAAGTCGGCGAGCGTGATCGGACCCATCGGATGATTGAGGCCGAGGCGGCAGCCGACGTCGATGTCCTGCATCGTTGCGACGCCTTCGCCCAAAGCGAACACCGCCTCGTTGATCATCGGCATCAGCACGCGGTTGACGATGAAGCCCGGCGCGTCGTTGGCGTGGACGATTTCCTTGCCGAGACCGCGGCCAAAACCTTCAACCTTTGCGAGCGTGTCATCGCTGGTGGCGAGGCCGCGGATCAATTCGATCAGGCCCATGACGGGCACCGGGTTGAAGAAATGAACGCCGATGAAGCGCGCCGGATCGGGCGCGGCCTGGGCCAGCCGCGTGATCGGGATCGAGCTGGTGTTGCTCGCGAGGATCGCTGTTGCCGATAGATGCTGGCCAACGCTGGCGAAGATCGCACGCTTGATCTCTTCGCGCTCGGTCGCCGCCTCGATGACGAGATCGGCGGGGGCGAAGGCGCTGTGATCAGCGACCGGGGTGATGCGGCCGAGCAGCGCGTCGGCATCGCCCTGCGTCATCTTTTCCTCGGCGACGAGGCGGCCGAGCGCCTTGGCGATGCCGGCCTTGCCCGCTTCGGCGCGCGCGAGGTCGATGTCGGATAGCAGCACATCATGCCCGGCGCCCGCCGACACCTGCGCAATTCCCGCGCCCATTTGTCCCGCACCGATAACGCCGACGATCATATGCTGCCCTTTCGCTGAAAACCGTGCCCGCTGCCTAGGCGCTGGCACGCCAGCGTCAAGGGGCGGAACGGAAAGCGGTCGCTTCGGCGAGAATCAGCGCAAAGGCAGGGTCGGCGTCGTCCCATGTTGCGACCGGCGTCCATCCGCTCGCGCGCAGGAGCAGGTTCGCGTCGCGCGCGCCATATTTATGGCTGTTTTCGCTGTGGATCGTCTCGCCCTTCGCCATCGCATAAAGGCGGCCGTCGATCGTGAATTCCATGTCGCACGCCGCGACGAGATGCATCTCGATGCGCGCATGGACATCGTCCCAGATCGCGCGATGCGAAAAATTGGCGACCGGGATATCGCCGCCAAGTTCGCGGTTGATCCGCTCGAGCAGGTTGAGGTTGAACGCCGCGGTCACGCCGGCCGGGTCGTCATAGGCCAGTTCGAGCGTCGCCACATCCTTGATCCGGTCGATCCCGATCAACAGAAGCGACGCTTCGCCGAGCGCGCAGCGCCAGTTGCGCAGCAGGTCGATCGCGGTGCGCGCGACCATATTGCCGATCGTGCTACCGGGGAAAAATCCGAGCTTGGGCAGGTCCGCAATTTCATCGGGCATGGTCACGCGCTGGGTGAAATCGGCCTCGACCGGATAGATTGGGAGGCCCGGAAAACGCGCCGCGAGCGCCTCGGCACTGCCGCGCAGGAAATCGCCCGAAATATCGACGGGGACATAGGCCGAGGGATCGATCGCATTGAGGAGCAACGGCGTCTTGGTCGAGCTGCCCGAGCCGAGTTCGACGACCGCGCGCGCCGGACCGGTCGCAGCCGCGATATCGGCGGCATGGCGCGTCAGCAGATCGGTTTCGCTGCGCGTGGGGTAATATTCGGGGAGCGCAGTGATATCCTCGAACAGCGCCGAGCCGATCGTATCGTAGAACCAGCGCGCCGGGATCGCCTTTTGCCTTTGCGCGAGGCCGGCGTGGACGTCGGCGCGAAAGGCTATGTCGACCCCCGCGGCATCGGCATCGACCTGACGAAGATTACGGACGACACCCATGGTCAAAGGTCCTTTGCGAGCCGCACGCCGGTGAATTGCCAACGCTGGTGGGGGTAGAAGAAATTGCGGTAGGAGGGGCGGAGGTGGCCGCGCGGGGTCGCGCAGCTGCCGCCGCGCAGCACGAACTGGCCGTTCATGAACTTGCCATTATATTCGCCGACCGCGCCGGGCGCAGCGCGGAAGCCGGGATAGGGACGATAGGCGCTGCCGGTCCATTCCCACACGCTGCCGAACATCTGTTGCAGACCCGTGTCATCGACCGGAGCCCGCGGCTGGACGGGCCCGGCGGTATCGAGCTGCTGCCCGCCGGTCGGGTCGAATGCCGCCGCCGCGGCTTCCCATTCCTGTTCGGTCGGGAGACGCGCGCCGGCCCAGCTCGCGAAGGCGTCGGCCTCGAAGAAGCTGATGTGCGTCACCGGCGCCGCGGGATCGATTTCGCGCCACCCCGAAAGCGTGAACTGGCGGTCGCCGTCCCAATAGGCGGGGGCGTCGATATTGTCGGCCTGCACCCACGCCCAACCGTCGCTGAGCCAAAGCGACGGCGTGTGGTAGCCGCCGTCGGCGATGAATTCGTGCCACTCGCCATTGCTCACCGGGCGGCTGGCAAGCGCGTGCGGGGCAAGCAGCGCGTCATGGCGCGGCCCTTCGCAGTCGAAGGCGAAGCCGTTACCGTCATGCCCGACCGCGGTCACACCGACGGCACCCTTGATCCATTTCATCGCAGAAAACTGCGTAACTTCACTCGCGATTCGCTTTTCGGCACCCCACACGGCGGGGCCGAGCGGGTTCTGCGCGAAGAGATGCTTGAGGTCGGTAAGCAGCAATTCCTGATGCTGCTGCTCGTGATGGATACCAAGCTCGACGAGCATCAGCGCGGCGGGTGGCAGGCCGGGCAAGGCACTTTGCACCGCGGTGTCGACATGCGCACGCCAGATGCAGATTTCGTCGAGCGACGGGCGCGTCAGCAGGCCGCGCTGCGGCCGCGCGTGGCGCGGCCCTTCGGCTTCATAATAGCTGTTGAACAGAAAGGGATAGCGTTCGTCGTGGAGCCGATAACCCGTCACATGGTCACGCAGCACAAAGGTTTCGAAGAACCATGTCGTGTGCGCGAGATGCCATTTGGCGGGCGAGGCATCGGGCATCGACTGCGCGCTCGCATCGGCGTCGGAGAGCGTCGCGACAAGATCGAGCGACAGGCGGCGTGTCGCGGCGAAGCGCCTGGTGACCTCTTCCAGCGGATCGGTACGATTTTGGGCATCTGTGCGGCTGGCCATGGTGAGACAATTCCCCGAGGTGCGATTCGGTTTCGCTGAGTCGCGGATTATGGTTACGCCGCAGAGAAAAGTCTAGAACGTTTGGGGAACATTGCTACCGTTCGTCATGCCAGCCCGATCCGGCATCCACCTTTCCGGCGTTGAGCTGGACCCCGGATCAAGTCCGGGGTGACGAGAGATTTGATCAGCGCGTCGCGCCCGGTTTCCAGAGGATGTCGCCGCCCGCCGCGGCATTGAGGTGCCGCGTGAGGACGAACAGATGATCGGACAGTCGGTTGAGATAATTGAGCGCGATCGGGTTGAGATCGCGCGTCGCCCCCGCTGCAACCGCCGCGCGTTCGGCGCGGCGCGTCACGGCACGGGCAAGGTGGAGCCGCGCGGCGGCTTCGGTCCCGCCCGGCAGGATGAAGCTTTTGAGCGTATCCAGGGCGTCGTTCATCGCGTCGATCTCGTCCTCGAGCCGCGCGATCTGGCTCGGCACGATACGCAGCGCCATTTCGTGCGGGCCGAAACCGAACTGGATGTCGGGCGGGGTAGCAAGGTCGGCGCCGAGGTCGAACATCTCGTTCTGGATCCGCGCGAGCATCGCGGCTTCGTCGCTCGCCGCGTCGAGCGCCGCGGCGGCGAGGCCGACCCAGCTGTTCGCTTCGTCGACATCGCCGATCGCCGCCATCAGCGCGTCGGACTTGGCGACGCGCGAGCCATCGACGAGTCCGGTCGTGCCATCGTCGCCGGTGCGCGTGTAGATCTTGTTGAGCTTGACCATCGGTGCGGGCGCTTACTTGCCGGCGGCGAACAGGCCGATCAGCACGAGCAGCATGATGGTGATCGCCTGCCACTTCACGCGCGACATCATCATCTTGTTCTGCATCACCTGATTTTCGTGCGCGGTGCCGTCCATCTGGGCTTTGTGCCCTTGCGAGAAATAGAAGAGCCCCCGCGCGAGCGAGAAGAGGACGAAGCCGGCGGCAATCACGACGCCAAGGATGAGCAGGATTTCCATAATGTCTATCTAGGGATTTTGCAGCGAATAGCCAGCGGGAAGCCGGTCGGCCGCCAAATCGGCCGCGAGTGTCGGCCCGTCGATCCCGGCCGCGCGGAGCGAGGCGAGCGAGGCCGCGGCTTCGCGTTTCGCGAGCCTCTTACCATCGGGGCCACAGACGAGCGCGTGGTGACGATAGAGCGGGGTCGGCAAGCCCAGCAGCGCCTGGAGCAGGCGGTGGACGTCGGTCGAGGCGATGAGGTCGGCGCCGCGGATCACGTGCGTCACCCCCATCGCCGCATCGTCGAGCGTGCTCGCGAGGTGATAGCTCGCGGGGGCGTCCTTGCGCGAGAGGACGATATCGCCGTGCGCGAGCGGATCGGCGGTGCGCAGCCCATGCCCCATTTCTTCCCACGCCTGCTTGCCCGTTTGCGCCACGGCGCGCGCCATGTCGAGCCGCCAGCAATGTGGCTCGCCCGCTAGGCGGCGCTCGCGCTCCGCATCTGGCAGGTTGCGGCAAGTGCCCGGATATACCGCCCCGGATGGCCCATGCGGAGCCGAAAGGCTCGCGGCGATGTCGGCGCGCGTGCAGAAGCAGGGATAGACGAGGTCGCGTTTTCGCAGCACTTCTAGCGCGGCGGCATAATCGCCAAGTCGCGCCGACTGGCGCACCGGATCGCCATCCCAATCGATCCCGAGCCAGGCGAGGTCGGCGAGCGATGCGCCGACAAATTCCTCGCGCGAACGGCTGCCGTCAATATCGTCGATGCGGATCAGGAAGCGCCCACCCGTGGCGCATCCCGCACCGTGCGCGAGCACCGCGCTATAGGCGTGGCCGAGGTGAAGCTCGCCGGTCGGGCTGGGGGCGAAACGTGTCAGCATCTTCCGCGCCATGAATCCATATGCTGTGCCGAGTCAAAGCGAATCATTCCATATCTTGCTAGCATATCCCCCCTTGACGTCAGAATCTGATAGGGCATGTAATGATGGTGTCACGCGCGGGAGGCAGTGGCGCGCCATCCCGTGAAACAAAGGGGGGCAGCGTTACCTAGCCATGTTCCATCCCGATCTTGCCCGGCATCCCGATAGCTGTCCGGCGCTCGTACTCAACGCAGATTATACGCCGCTGAGCTATTATCCCTTGAGCCTGTGGCCGTGGCAGACCGCGGTCAAGGCGGTGTTCCTCGACCGTGTCACCATCGTCGAAAATTACGAACGCGAGATCCAC